>CANJDH010000026.1 GCA_947473125.1 Burkholderiales bacterium | reverse complement strand
GTGCTTCCCGACTGGCGCCGGTACAGCCAGCCGTCGCCCTCGCGCACCAGCGGGCGGGTGATCGGGCCGGCGTTGGCGCTGCCCCGGGCGGCGGCAGGCGCCGCGGTGGAATCGGCTGGTGCCGCGGGCGCCGCACCAGGAGCGGATTTCAAGGCGGAATCGGCCTGTGACCCGCTTGCACCAACGGTCTTGGCCCCCCGGTCGGGGGCAATCCACGAGTCTGGAGAGGAGCCCTGCGCCGCGCTCCCCGCAGACCACCATACCCAGCCAACGAGCAGGCAGCGGGCGATGGTGCGGCGCAGGCTCACACCCGTTTGGCCAGTTCGGCCGCCTTGCCCAAATAGGTGCGCGGCGTCAATTTGGCGAGGCGGCGCTTGTCTTCAATCGGAATGTCCAGCGACCCGATGAATTCACGCAGAGATTCCTTGGAAATCGTGCGCCCTCGTGTCAGCGCCTTCAATTGCTCGTAAGGGTTGGGCACGCCATGACGCCGCATCACGGTTTGCACCGCTTCCGCGAGTACTTCCCAATTCGCTTCCAGGTCTTCTTCTAGGCGTGCTTCGTTGATTTCAAGCTTGGCCATGCCGCGCAACACCGAGTCCCACGCCAGCAGGCTGTGTCCGAATGCCACCCCGACGTTGCGCAGCACGGTCGAATCAGTCAGGTCGCGCTGCCAGCGCGAAATCGGCAATTTCTCCGACAGGTGCCGCAGGATCGCGTTCGCCAGCCCCAGATTGCCTTCGGCATTCTCGAAGTCAATCGGGTTTACCTTGTGCGGCATGGTGGACGAGCCGACCTCGCCTGCCTTGGGGCGCTGCTTGAAGTAACCGATCGACACGTAGCCCCAGACGTCGCGGCACCAGTCGAGCAAAATCGTATTGATCCGAGCCAGCGTGTCAAAGGTTTCTGCGAACGTGTCGTGCGGCTCGATCTGCACCGTGTGGGTGTTGAATACCAGACCCATGTTCTCGACTACCTCGCGCGCCAGCGCCTCCCAGTCCACCTCCGGGTAGGAAATCAGGTGCGCGTTGTAATTGCCCGTGGCGCCGTTTATTTTTCCCTGCAGCTCGACCGCTTCGAACTTGCCGATCGCGCGTTTGAGCCGCATCGCTACATTGCCCGCCTCCTTGCCTACCGTCGTCGGAGACGCCGGCTGGCCGTGGGTGCGTGCCAGCATCGGCGTATCGGCATAGGCATGCGCCAGTTCGCGCAGGGTCTTGAGTAGCTCATGCAATTTTGGCAGCAGCACCTTGTCGCGCGCCGCGTTAAGCATCACCGAGTACGCCAGATTGTTGATGTCCTCCGAGGTGCAGGCAAAGTGGATGAACTCGCCGGCCTTGGCAAAATCCGGATTGCCCGCCATTTTTTCCTTCATCCAGTACTCCACCGCCTTGACATCGTGGTTGATGCCTGACTCGATGTCCTTGATGCGCTCGGCATCGGCGGTGCTGAAACCGGCCACCATCTTGTGCAGGTCCGCCTGCACGCTCTCGGAGAATGGCGGCAGCTCGGCGAACCCGGCGCGCCCCAATGCCTTGAGCCAGGCCACCTCGACAAAAACCCGATGGTGCAGCAACGCGTATTCGGACAGGTAGGGCCGCAAGGGATCCAGCTTCGCCGCGTAGCGGCCATCAAGCGGGGACAATGCCATGAGAGATTGCGTCATCAGGAATTTCCATCTGCATCGCTGCTGAAAAGTGAATTTTACCCGCGCCAAGAGCGAAAACCCCAATGTTATAATCGATCGAAATAATTCAACAATCGGCTCTCCCATGAAATTGATCGGCTCTCACGCCAGCCCCTATGTGCGCAAAACGCGCATCGTCATGGCGGAAAAAAAGATCGACTACGAGTACATTGTTGAGAATCCGTGGGAAGCAAGCAGCAAGGTAGCGGATTACAACCCTCTGGGAAAAATTCCGGTGCTGGTCATGGAAGACGGCGGCGCCGTATTCGACTCGCGGGTGATCGTCGAGTACATCGATACGGTCAATCCGGTCAACAAGCTGATCCCGGCATCCGGGCGCGCGCGCGTGGAAGTCCGTTGCTGGGAAGCGCTGGCTGACGGCATTTGCGACGCGGCGATCTCCGCGCGCCTGGAGTCAAATCGCCCGAAGAACCTGCAGAGCGCCGACTCGATCCAGCGCAACCTCGGAAAGGTCAACCAGGGACTTGCCGCTGCCGCGCGCGGTCTCGGCGACAAGCTCTGGTGTTCGGCCAATGCGTTCAGCCTTGCCGATGTCGCCACCGGCGTCGCGCTGGGATATCTCGATTTCCGGTTTCCGCAGATCGAGTGGAAGAAGACTTACCCCAACCTGGCCAAGCTCGCCGACAAGTTGGCCACGCGGCCATCATTCATCGACACGCTGCCAAAAGGTTGAAGCAGCGGGCTGAAGCAGCGGCAACCCGTTGCGCCGCGAAGTCAGCCGGCAGGCCGACAATTGAGACCAGCTAATTCGAGACCGGCTAATTCGATGCGGTGATGATGCCGCCACCCAGGCACACGTCACCTTCGTACACCACCGCCGACTGCCCGGGCGCCACCGCCCACTGCGGCGCATCGAAAGCAAGCCCGAACGCACCATTCGGCGATCCGCTGAAATGGCAGGCCGCATCGCTTTGCCGATAGCGCGTCTTGGCGCCATAGGCCGAAGACGCTTCTGGCGGCACGCCGGCAACCCAACTCGCGTTCTCCGCAGCAAGATGCGCCGCCTTCAACCACGGATGCTCGTGGCCTTGCACAATCGTAAGGCTGTTCGCCGCCATGTCCTTGCGCGCCACAAACCAGGGTTCGCCGCTGCCGGTCTTGGTGCCGCCAATGCCGACGCCCTTGCGCTGCCCAATGGTGTAGAACATCAAGCCAATGTGCTCGCCGACCACCCGGCCGTTCTCGTCAAGCATCGGCCCCGGTTTTTTCGGCAGGTAGCGATTGAGGAATTCGCGAAACGGACGCTCGCCGATGAAGCAGATCCCGGTCGAATCCTTCTTCGCATGATTCGCCAGCCCGGCCTCGGCGGCGATGCGTCGCACCTCCGGTTTTTTCAGTTCTGCCAGGGGAAACATCACGCGCGCGAGTTGCGACTGGTTCAGACGGTGCAAGAAATAACTTTGGTCCTTGGAGGTGTCAGCCGCACGCAGCAGCTCGGTACGGCCGTCACGTTCGCGTACGCCGGCGTAATGGCCGGTGGCTATTTTCTCGGCGCCCAGTTTGATGGCGTGGTCCAGGAATGCCTTGAACTTGATTTCGGCGTTGCACAACACATCGGGATTGGGCGTGCGCCCGGCGGAATATTCGCGCAGGAAATCGGCGAACACGCGATCCTTGTATTCCGCCGCAAAATTGACGGCTTCAAACTCCACGCCCACCACATCGGCAGCCGATGCCGCATCGACCAGGTCTTCGCGGGTCGAGCAGTACTCGCCGTCATCATCATCTTCCCAATTCTTCATGAAGAGGCCGATGACCCTGTGTCCCTCGCGCTTGAGCAGCAGCGCCGCAACGGACGAGTCAACACCTCCCGACATGCCCACCACCACGGTACTCACGGGAGCTTTACCTGTAGCGGAACTGGCGCTGCGCCATCGCGCCAGGCCTGCAGCGGCATCACCACGGCAGGCGTTCCGAGGTCGAAAAACCAGGAATCAACCGCATACGCGTCGCCCGTCGCAGACTCGATGACGCTAGCAGACCAGTGTTCGGCAACGAAAAATCGCACGCGCCGCGCCGGCGCGCCGACACGGTGGTAGCGCAGCATGTCTGCATGCGCCATGACGCGCAGAAATTCGGTGGTGTTAGTCGCATGGTCAATGCAATCCATCGCACCGGCCACGTCAGTATCGTCGTTGCGGTTGCCGCCACGATCGCGCCAGATCGGCGTCTGCCTGCCCGCCGCAACATACAGCTCCGCTACCGCGTGGGCGATGCGGCTACGCTCCTCCTGCGCATCCCGGGCAGACGAAACAACGCGCGCCACCGATTGCAGCGTCGCGGCATCAAAACGGGCTTGGGCTTCGTGGGCACATGCATAGTCGAAGCACACGCGCACCGCCACGCCCTCCGCGATGCTCGGCGGCACCGATACGGGGAGCAGACAAAGTGCCAGTGCAAACCTCAGGAGCAGGCCGGCACGGCGTGGCTTGGGGGTCGCGGTTTTCTGTGCGCTGGCGTACCGGGGGTACGCGACGCGACGCGTGATGCAGTACATCGAGCAATTTTACTGCCCTCTGCGTCGCGCCGCGCCGTACTGCCTCGACTTTGGTGCCCGGTCAGTGCCCGGTCTTCTCAGGCGTCGTAGGCGGTATGCCCGGCGGCAGTTGAAAAGGCAAAGCGGATTCCTTTGCCGCAGCGGACGGCTTCGCGCCTGCGGTCGCCTTGGTCGCACCGACATCCTTGGACCCTGCCTGATCCTTGAGCGGGAGGGGATCGGAATGGCCCTCCGCCTTCGCCGTCGGGTCTTCCTGCCTGGCACGTGGTTTTTTAGGTATCTGCGGCGACACGACGTCAATCTTGTTCTGCGTCATATAGTCGTTCATCTCGCGCCATCCCGTGAAGACGGCCGATCTGGAGGCGCGCTCGTTGAGCGCGTAGCAGTCTTCAAGGGCACGGCCGGCATGACGGCACGCGCCGCCCACCGCCTTGCCATCGGCCTCGGCGGCCTTGCTGCCGTCAAGCTCGGCGATCTGGTCGCACGCGGCCAGCGCCAGGCACAGCAGAATCAGAGCAGGTTTCATGGAGAAGCGCGCCAGGCGCGTTATGTGGCCCATGCGTGACGATAACTTTCACCCGGTTTATGCAATGCCCTGAATAGCGCGCAAAAATTCCAGCAATTCGCGGTGTGTACCCGTCCTCAAGCCCGACCCCGGCTCAGTCCACTTCCACGGCGCCGTTGGCATTGACCGACACCACGCTCTCGCCGGCCTCGACCGGCGGCGCCGCCATGGAAGACTCCGAGGCCAGCGCGGCACGTAGCATGGGACGCGGTGCCGGCGAGCTGCCGCCGGTATTGATGCCGATGCGCTGCACCTTATATGCCTTGCCGCCGAGGGCGTTCCGGGCAATCTCGGCGCGCAAACGAAACGCCGCAAACGCCTCGGCGATCAGTTCATTCTCGATCTTTTGGCGCGCCTCCGGCGAAATGGCGAACTGGATGCCCCCGAGTTGCAAGCCGGCTTGAAGCTTGCCCACCAGTGCCGCACCCGCTGCAAAATCCCGGGTTTCAAGGCGCAATTCGGCGCGTCCGCGCCAGCCCTGCGCCTGGTTGTTGCGCCCATACACCGGGTAGGTCTGGTTGTTGCCGGTGCGGACCTTGATTTGCGGGTAGTCCTTGGCAATGCGTACAGCGTCGGCAAGGGTGCGATTGAGCTGGTTGGCAAGTTGCGCCGGATTCGCATCAGACAATTCAGCAAACAACTGGGCGGTCATGAGGTCGTTCGCGACCTCACGCTGCACGTTGGCGGACAGTTCCACGACGTTGTAGCGTTGCGCCGGCGCCGGTTGGGCGCCGAGCACGGACGCGAGCGACATACCTGCCAGGAAGGCGGCGCAATGCGGTGATATTTTCATCGTAGCCTCTGGAAGTAGAGCCATTTTTCTGATGCGGATGCACCCCTGCAAGCGGCTATACTCTAGCCTATTCCGTTGGGCCACCGTGCAAGACCAAAACGGCGTGCGGCACACTACCGCACGCAGCACCGAGGAGATTCATTTGAAAATTGGGATTCCGCGCGAGACCCGTGCGGGCGAAACACGCGTTGCCGCCACGCCCGAAACGGTCAAAAAGCTCATTGCCGGCAAGAATACCGTACTGGTTGAAGCCGGTGCCGGTGCCGGCGCGCACATTCCCGACGCCGACTATGCGTCGATGGGTGCGCAGGTGGTATCCGCTGCCGAGGTGTACGGCCAGTCCGAGATGCTGTTCAAGGTGCGCCCTCCGCAACCCGATGAAGTGGCCAAAATGAAAAGCGGCCAGGTGCTGATCGGCACGCTGAACCGGTTTGACGCGGCGGGTCTGGAAGCACTTGCGAAACAGGGCGTCACCGGCTTTGCCCTGGAAGCGGCGCCACGCATCTCGCGCGCCCAATCCCTCGACGTGCTTTCGAGCCAGGCGAACCTGGGCGGCTACATGGCGGTACTGACTGCGGCCACGCATTACCCGAAAGTGATGCCGATGTTCATGACAGCGGCCGGTACCGTGAAGGCGGCGCGCGTGGTCATCATGGGCGTCGGCGTCGCCGGCCTCCAGGCGATTGCCACCGCCAAACGCCTCGGTGCGGTAGTGGAAGCCACTGACGTACGCCCCGATACCAAGGAACAGGTCGAATCACTGGGCGCAAAATTTATCGAAGTGCCCTTGACCGATGAAGAAAAAGAACTTGCCAAGGGCCAGGGCGGCTACGCCAAGGAAATGGGCGACGACTACAAGAAACGCCAGGCGACCCTGATTGCCGAGCGCGTCAAGCAGGCGGACATTGTGATTACCACCGCACTGATCCCGGGGCGGCCGGCCCCGGTGCTGGTCACCGAAGAGATGGTCAAGACCATGAAACCGGGTTCGGTCATCGTCGACATGGCGGCCGAGCAGGGCGGCAACTGCCCGCTGACCGAGAAAGACAAGGTCGTGGTCAAGCATGGCGTCACCCTGATCGGGCACACCAATTTTCCGGCGCTGATACCGGCCGATTCGTCGGCCCTGTACGCGCGCAATGTCATCGATTTCCTCAAGTTGATTGTCGACAAGGAAGGCCAGCTTGCAATCAACAAGGAAGACGAAATCGTCGCCGCCTGCCTGATGACCGAAGCCGGCCAGGTCGTCAAAAAATAAGTTGCACGCCACCAGGACTACTCATGGAAACCATCTCCCCCACCGTCGTCAACCTGATCATTTTCGTACTGGCGATCTACGTCGGCTACCACGTCGTCTGGACCGTGACGCCGGCGCTGCATACACCACTGATGGCGGTGACCAACGCACTGTCGGCGGTGATCATCGTCGGCGCGATGCTGGCCGCAGCGCTCACCGAGGGCGACCTGTCGCGCTGGATGGGCACCGCCGCTGTGGCGCTGGCGTCGGTCAACATTTTCGGCGGCTTCCTGGTCACCAAACGCATGCTCGAGATGTTCAAGAAAAAAGACAAACCGGCTACTGACACCGCAGCAAAAGCGGGAGCGCACAAATGAGCCTGAACGTCGTCACCCTGCTGTATCTGGTCGCCTCGGTATTTTTCATCCAGGCGCTCAAAGGCCTGTCGCATCCCACCACGGCACGCCGCGGTAACGTGTTCGGCATGGTCGGCATGGCATTGGCCGCGTTTACCACGGCAGCACTCATCGTCAAGCTGGCTGATTCAAAAGCGGCCGGCATGGTGTACGTGTTCAGCGGCCTGCTGGTCGGCGGTACGGCAGGCGCGATCATGGCCAAACGCGTCGAGATGACAAAAATGCCGGAACTGGTGGCATTCATGCATTCGATGATTGGCCTGGCTGCGGTGTGCATCGCCATCGCGGTAGTCGCCGAACCCTCGGCATTCGGCATTTCGGCCAAGGGCTCGGCGTTGCTGCCGATCGGCAACCGGATCGAACTGTTCATCGGCACTTTTGTGGGTGCCATTACCTTCTCAGGCTCGGTGATTGCCTTCGGCAAGCTGTCGGGCAAGTACAAACTGCGCGTGTTCCAGGGCGCCCCGGTCACCTTCTCGGGCCAGCACACCTTGAATGCCATTCTCGGGTTGGGAATGCTCGGCTGCGGCATCTGGTTTGCGGTCACCCAAGACTGGACGCCGTTCATCATACTGACGATCATTGCCTTCATCCTGGGCGTGCTGATCATCATCCCGATCGGCGGTGCCGACATGCCGGTGGTGGTGTCGATGCTCAATTCCTATTCGGGTTGGGCTGCGGCCGGCATCGGCTTCTCGCTCAACAACGCGATGCTGATCATCGCCGGTTCGCTGGTCGGGTCTTCCGGCGCGATTCTTTCGTACATCATGTGCAAGGCGATGAACCGTTCGTTTTTCAACGTGATCCTCGGTGGCTTCGGCCAGGACGGCGGTACCGTGGCGGGAAAACAGGAGCAGCGCCCGGTCAAGAGCGGTTCGTCCGACGACGCCGCGTTCATGATGAGCAACGCCGAAACCGTGGTGATCGTACCTGGCTACGGCCTCGCAGTTTCGCGCGCCCAGCACGCCTTGAAGGAACTGGCCCACAAGCTCGGTGAGAAAGGCGTCAACGTGCGTTACGCGATCCATCCGGTGGCAGGCAGGATGCCCGGGCACATGAACGTGCTGCTGGCCGAGGCGGAAATTCCCTACGACCAGGTATTCGAGATGGAGGACATCAACGCCGACTTCAAACAGACCGACGTGGTCCTGGTGTTGGGTGCCAATGATGTGGTGAACCCCGCCGCGAAAACACCGGGCAGCGCGATCTTCGGCATGCCGATCCTTGAAGCGCATCAGGCGCGTACCGTGATCGTCAACAAACGCTCGATGGCGTCCGGCTACGCCGGCCTCGACAACGACCTGTTCTACATGGACAAGACGATGATGGTGTTTGGGGATGCGAAAAAGGTGCTCGAAGACATGGGCAAGGCACTCGACAATTTGTAAACTTTCGTGCCAGGTCTTTGGGGGCGAGCCCCGAGCGCACGCAGGTTCTCGGCCTCACAAAAATTGAATCTCGCCACAGCCGGAAATATTCATAAGAACCGCTCCCACCAAAGGTTTAAGACCATATCAGGAGACAATGATGTCCATCAACCTGTTCAGGAAAGTCCTCGGTTGCGCCCTGCTCGTGCTCGCCGGCGCAGCACATGCCCAGTGGCCCAACCAGCCGATCCGCTTCATTGCGCCGTTCCCTCCCGGCGGGACCGTTGACCAGATCGTGCGGCTGATTCAGCCGCACTTGCAACAGGCCTTGGGCCAGACCATCATTGTCGAGAACCGCGCCGGCGCATCGGGCTCGATCGGCTCGGCAGTGGCTGCGAAAGCCAACCCCGACGGCTACACTTGGCTGTTCGTTTTTGATACCCATGGCGTCAACCCAAGCCTGATCCCGAGCATGCCGTTTGACACGCTCAAGGATCTTGCACCGGTCATGTTGATCGGCAAAGGTGCGATGGTCATCACGGCGCATCAAAGCACCCCCTACAAGAGCTTCAACGACATGTTGCAGGTGGCGCGCAGCAAAAGCGGGGCAATCAACTACGGCACGATCGGCTCGGGGAGCCTGGCACACCTTGCGATGACGGCCATCGGCGCCCAGCTCAAGGCCGACTGGACCCACATCCCCTACAAAGGGGGCGGCCCGCTCGCCAGCGACGGCATCGCCGGCCACGTACCCGTGACGATGGCCACCTATGCCTTGTGGGCGCCACACCTCGCGTCAGGCCGGCTGCGCCCGCTCGCAGTGACATCCACCAAACGGATGGCGCAGTTGCCGGACGTGCCGACGATGATCGAACTGGGCGTGCCTGGCTTCGAAGCGCAGGCCTGGTGGGGCATGCTGGCCCCGGTCGGCATCCCCCAGCCCATCATGGCGCGCATGCATGCCGAGATGGTCAAGGTGCTCAGGATTCCCGCGGTTCAATCGCGTATCGCCGAGATGGGTATCGACATGACGGCGTCCTCGCCGGAGGATCTCGGAAAATTCATTGCCATGGAAGTGGATCGCTGGGCCAAGGTGGTGCGCGACAACAAGATCAAGGCCGGGGAGTAAGACCGCACTGCCTGCCAGGTAAGGCCCGGCAAAGCTCGGTGCCACTCGCGCCCAACGTGGCGGTGCCTTCGCAACGTGACGGTGCCTTCGGCAGGTGAGCCCGGGCAGATCTGATCCTAATGGAACTGCTTCAGTCGCTGTTCCACGAATGCGGCCAATTCCGGCGACAGGTTGTCGCTGGCCCGCGCTCGCCGCAGCGCTTCTTGCGCCTCGGTCAAGCTGCCCACGGCCTGCAGGGAAAGCCCCAGCCCCATCCACCATACACCCGACTGCGGGGACAGCCGCAGCGCCGCCTGGTATTGCGCGACTGCTTGGGCGTGCTGCCCGACGCGTGCCAGGAGGGCTGCCATGGTGGCATGGTAAGTCGGATTGGCACCCGCGACCGACAGGCCCAACCGCAGTGTTTCCAGGGCTAGGTCGTTGTCCCCCCGTTCGGCCTGGAGGCGCGCCAGGATCATGGCAAACCCGGCGCTCTTGGGTGCCAGCGCCTGCCGTTCTACCAGGAGCCGCTCGGCCTCTGCGCTATTTTTCGAACGAAGCAACGCGACCACCAGCGCCTGCCGTGCCGCATCCTGCATCGGATCCCACGCCAACACCTGCGCAAAGGCCTCCATCGCCTGTACGGTCCGGCCCTGATTCAACAAATCATTGCCGCGACGCAGTTCGTTTTCGGCGCGCTGCTGCGAATTCACCTGCTTGATTTCGGCGCCGGGTGCAGCCTGCGCAGGAACCGCCGGCACGCCCTTCTCAAGACTCAACGACTGTGCTCGCACCAGCGGGGTGGATGAAAGATCACCAGCTGCGGTGCGCGCTTTTTCGCCATTTTCCGGCGTCTTCGCTTCAGCGACCGGCGCGGGAACTGTGCTCCGTGCCGGTACGCCGCCGATGCGCGCCGCGGCGGGCGTGGCGGGCGCAGTACGCGGCGGTAGTATTTCGGCTGAGGGCGACTCGCGCCAGAGCAGCTCGCGGCTCACGGTCAGCGCCAATCCCTGTGCTCCGGACACGTCAGGATCCCGCGCCGACAGGACTCCCGACAACACCGCCGGAGCAGCACCACCGGGAGCGGCACGCGGCATCTGCATCGGTCCACGAGAAGACGCGTTCCACAGATTCGGCCCGAACCACACGCCTGCGGCCAGCACCAGGCCCACCAGCAATGCCAGTACGAAATGCGCAGGCCGCCAAGCGCGTCCTTGCGGCAGCGAACGCACATGCCGCAACGCCCCCGAATGGCCCAGATCCACTCTGCGGCGCTCAAGATCCTGAAGCATGGTGTTGATGACGCTCATGGCAGCAATACCCAGGCGAAGCCGGCCACGGAAGCACAGGACAGCGCCAGCGCCAGCCAGCGGCGCAGGTTCATTGAGCTCACGACTGCGGGGGTATCGGACGCGGCGGCGCGCACGTGCTGTGGCCGTACCTGGATGGAGCCTTCTCCGTAGGCCAGCATCATCGATTTGTGGGCAAGGATGTTGATCAGTCGCGGCAACCCGCCGGAACCGCGATATAGCGCCATTACGGCTTTGCGCGTAAACACCTCTCCGCCACCATGCCCGGCCACCCGGAGCCGGTGGTCAACGTAGTGGGCTACTTCGTCCGGGGCCAGGTTGCCAAGATGGAACTGGAACGTGATGCGCTGGCGCAACTGCCGTACCCGCGGGTCCGCCAGCTTCTCATTGAGTTCCGGCTGGCCAAACAACACTACCTGAATCAGCTTGCGCTTCTCCGTTTCGAGATTGGTCAAAAGTCGCAGGGTCTCAAGCGTTTCAAGCGGCATCGCCTGGGCTTCGTCGATACACAGGACCACGTTCTTGCCTGCGCCGGCCAGCCCGAGCAAACCCGAGGTCAGGTGCTTGTGCACCTGGTGCTGTTCAAGGTCGCGTGGCAGCGCAATGCCCAGCTCTTCTGCAATCGCGAGTAACAACGACGCCGGCTCGAGGAACGGGTTCGGGATGTACGCCGTCGCCCAATTCGCATCCCGCATGGCCAGAAAGCGCCGGCACAGCAAGGTTTTCCCGGTGCCCACCTCGCCGGTGATCTTGATGAAGCCTTCAAGGTTGCGCACCGCGACCAGCAGGGTATTGAGCGCATTCTGGTGCTGCCGGCCGGCAAAGGCAAAGCTGGTATCGGGCGTAATGCTGAAAGGCATTTCGCGCAGGCCGAAATGCGACTCATACATGGCTTACTCCCCCGGCTTGCGCGGCGCCGGCGCCGGCGCGCGCTGATTCGCCTGAACCCGGTCACCGACCTCCTGCGCCTGCTGCTGCCACGACGACTCTCCATGAATCACCGAGGTCTTAAGGAGGATCACCAGTTCACTCTTCGACAATCCGTCCGCCCGGTTGCGGAACAAATCGCCGATGCCGGGCAGGTCACCGATTCCCGGCACCTGCGAGCGCACCGCATTTTGCGCCTGGCGCATCAGCCCGCCGATGGCGACGATGCTGCCGTCGTCGACGCGCACGATGGTGTCGCTTTCGTTGACGCTGCTCGACGCCAGCGGCACCGTGAAATTGCCCAGCGTCCCCAGGTTGATGGTCTTGGCCTTGTCGGTCACCAGGCTCACCGACGGATGGATGTGCAGCGTAATGCGGTTGTCTTCGGAAATTTGCGGCGTCACGTCAAGTGCGATGCCGGAGAAAAACGGCTGGGTGGTGATCGTCGGTGAGACGATCGTGCTGGTGCCCGACGTGGTGGTCGTGGTCGTGACGTTGGTGACAAAGAATTCGTCGGTACCGACCTTGAGAACCGCCTTCTGGTTGTTCATGGTGGCAATGCGCGGGCTCGACAGCACCTGGACCTTGCCGTGGGTTTCGAGGAAGTTGAGCAGTGCCGCAAAACTGCTGGTCTGCAGTGCCAGGCCGAAGACCCCGCCGGCGGCGTTGGCGCCCAGTTGCATGATGCTGCTGGCGGTGCCGGCGCTCAGGCCGCCAAGCGGATCGGGTGACGTCACCATCGGCCGTGCCGGGTCCGAGCTAAACGCCGCGCCGGCCAGGATCGAACCGTCCGGCGCACGCGTGGTCGGCGTGGTCATCCCGCCGTCGGTGCGCAGGGTGGATCCGGGCGTAAGCACGCCGGCACTGAAACGGCTGTTGTTGCCGGCACTGAATGTGCCCCAGTTGATCCCCGCCTGAAACCCGTCACTGAGCGAAACTTCGATGATCTTGGCTTCGAGCATCACCTGGCGCTCCACCACCAGCGACATCGCCTTGAGGAAGGCCTCGACATTGCGCATGTCGGCCGGATACCCGCGCACCACCACCACGCCGGCCTGCGGATTGACCACCACCGCGCGACGCTCGATCTGGGGCAGCGCGTTGGGCGCATTCGGTGCGGCCGGCGCGCCCCCGCCCACCTGCGCCACACTGATGCCCAGTATCGCGTTAAGCGCATCGATCAGGTCGCGCCAGTAGTCGTTGTCGGAGGTGGTGGTAATCCGGCTGCTCTCGACCGACTGCGGCGTGGAACCGCCCGCGGCCGCCAGCGGCGCCACACCCGGCGTCGTCGATATCTGTGCCGGGGCACTGAAAGACGGCGTCTGGATCGAACCCGACGTCACCCGTACATCGGCACGGCCGACGCGCCGGCCGGTCAGGTAGTTGACCTGAAACACGCGCGTTTGCAGCCCCGGGGCCTGCACGAAAATCCGGTTGCCCTGAATCTTGTAGTCGTAACCGTAGAGTTCACGCAACGTGTCCAGCGCTTCGCGCATGGTCACGTCCTTCAAATTGATGGTAATCGGCTCGCGTACATCGGGATGCGCGAGCATGCTATAGCGGGTGTCGGACACCATGGCCATCAGCACCTGATTGATCGGCAGGTTGTTGACGACCAGGTTGAAGCGGGGCTCCGACGTCTGGCCGGCACTGGGGGTATCCACCACCACCGGCGGGAGCAAGGCCTGCCGCACCGCTTCGGGCGGCGGTTGTTGCTGCACCTGGCGCGGCTCCGTGGCTTTGCGAATCTCGCTGGAAATACGATCAAGGGTATTGTCGGGCCCGATGGTCTTGCTGACGCATCCGGCAAAAGCGATGCAGCAGACCACCGACAGGACAGCTGATTTGTTCACGTCAGGGATTCCTTGATGCGCCGCGGCGTGCGGGGGTGGCCCGCTCTGGCGACGTTTTCTTGACCGCCGGGAACAGACGCATGGTTTGCCGCCCACCCGAATTGGTCAGTATCACTTCATTCTCGGATATCTTGACCAGACGCGCATCGCCCACTCTATCTCCCACCTTGTATCGCTGTCCGTCAATGATAGCGCTTCGCCCGGCGCTGCCGATCAATACCGATTGCAGCCTCGGCTCCGCTGGCACGGCAGGCTCGCCCGTGGCGGGCAAACCAATCATGCCGTCCGGCGGCCGTGTCGGGTCGGGGAGCACCGACTCGCCAGCAGCGAGTGTGATGCCCACCGCCACCGACAGCAATGCCCATGTTACCGACTGCAGTAGTCGGCGGTTGGCCCTGTTCACCCTCATACCGACAGCCACGCCGCTTCCAGTCCAATGGTGAATATCGATAGCGTAAGCGTGACGCGCGGGTAGGCCTCTGCGTCCAGCACTGCTTTTGACCAAAACACCTGCGTGGGCAGACGCTCGATTTGCTCCAGGTAGGCTGAAAGCTCGGCGTAGCCGCCCTGAAGCACCAGCTCGACCCCATGCCGGTAGATGCCCGCACCCGTCCCCTGCCCTTGCGCCGCTTTGGCACCCGGCGCAGGCGTGCCGGCGGAAGGTGGAGCCGAATTGGTCGTGGCGTCCGATTGCCCAGGTGCGGCAGCCGGACGATCAAGCAACGGTGCCGGCGGCAAGGTGCGAAGAGCAACAATCCGCAAGCCGCGGTTGCGATCGAGCAGGCTTTCCAGCATTTTTGCCATCTGGTCGGCCGGCACCAGCCCTTTTTGCGTGGCACGCATGCCTTCGTCCAGGGTGCGCAGCTGGCGCGTCAGCTGCGCTACGCGCTCGCGATTGGCACTATCCGGATCGACGTTGGATGCCGCCAGCGCGGCGACATCGCTGCGAATGGACGCGAGCAATTTCCCTTGGGTCTCGATCTGGGCAGATAGCCGCCGGCTCTCGCGGAGTTGCGGCTCGATGGCAAGCGAATAGGGAACAAATCCTGCAAGCGCGAGCACAGCCACCACCACCAGGTTGCGCTCACGCGGCTTGAGTGCGTTGAACCAATGGCTATAGCGCGCCCATGCCTGCTTCACTTGGACACTCCCCCGGCAGCAGCGCCAGCCCCGCGGCTCGCCACATCAAGCGTGGCGATTTCGAACATCAGGTAGGCTGGGGCCGCTTGGACTGCTGCAGGCGCAGTCGCAACAGGCGAAGCCGCTTCAGCCGGTTTGGGCTGATCAATCGCCAGCGACCGGAAGCCGCGGCCCTCGAACGATTTTTCCGTCCCGAGACGCCCGAGAAAACGCGGCAGCAGGTCGGCATGGAGCATGCGTCCGCGCAGGGTCACTTCGCTGCCGCCATTGGCAATCGAAACCCCGGTAAGCCAGAGCCCGCCCACCGACTGCCGGGCCAGAGCACGCATGTGCGCCGAAAAGCCGTTGGTACTACCGAGTGCACCGCCGCTGATCACGGCCAGGCTTTCGCCACGCCGGCGCACCAGCGTTTCGAGGCGACCCACCTCGGCTTCCAGCGCCTGATCCCTCACCCGCGCCGCCTTCTGGCTGGCCAGCACAACGCTTTGCTCCTGTTGGCCCTTGATGTGCGCCTCGATCGCCGCCGCCTCTTCCGCAAGGCTTACTCGCTGGCTGCGCGCCACAGCGGACGCGCCCAAAGCCAGCAGCAGCAGCAGCGCAAGTGCATAGCCCAGCAGGGCGCCCGGCTCCAGGAACGGGTTGCGGCGCAGGAAACCCGGGTGGTAGAGATTGATCTGCTGCGTCACACTGCGGCCTTCTCGTCGCGCAGTGCCGCGCCCAAAATCTGCAAACACAGGCCTTGCCGTGCAGGGTCCGACAGCTCCGGAATGCCCTGGCAATCGAGCGCTTCGCAGATGTCGGCCAGATCGACGCGCAAATAGATGTTCGCCGCCAGGCTTTCGGCCAACCCTGTTTGTGCCGGAAGCGGTGCCAGCATCAGGCGCGAGATGGTGATGAAGCTGTATTGCCGATCAAAATGGTCCAGCGAGCGCTGCACCTCAAGCGCAATCCGCTCGTGCAACTGGGCGCGCGATTCGGGGTCTTTGTCGAGCAGTTTTGCCAGCGGAATGTCGATGCGCCGCGTCAGATAGAGTTCGCCGCGAAAGGTCACGGTCAAGAGCCCGCCGGATTCGTCAAAAGCCAGGAACGCCAGGCCGCGATTGTCCTCCTCGAACAGTGCCGAGACGTTGCGCTGGGCAACTTCCGGAATGTCGATCGCGGCCAGCGCAATGCCCGCATCCTGGCAGCGTCGCACGGTACGCTGCAGAACTTCATTGCGTGCCGACACCGCAAACACTGCGTGGTTGCGGGCATTGGCGTCGACCGGGATGTCGAGAATGTCGACCATCGCGTCGTCCAGCGGGTAATCGATCAAGTCCTTGACGCGCCAGCGTGCCGCGCTCTTCAATTCTTGTGCAGGCACCTTGGGAGCGTCGAAGCTATGGAGCTGGTACTGATCGCCGCCGAGGAGCATGGTGCAACGGTAGCGCCGCCAACCCTTGTCGCGGCGCAGGCGTGACAGCACACCAATGATGTCGCCGCCGGCGCGATAGGTTTCGCACAGGGAAACCTGCAATCGACTCCCGCGCCGCTCAATGTGGGCGGCATCAATTTCGTCGCCCCGCTGGCGCAAGGCGAGCCAGCCGGAGAGAGCTTGTGGACGAAACGAAAGTTTCATGCAGACGCCGAGCAATAATTCAAATCAAAATATAGCAATAACCCATTGTTGTCAAATCGTTTTTCTAGATTTAATCAACTATCCGCATCGCGCCAAACACGAGACTAGCAGGTTGACTGAACGGCCCGGGTATTCTCAGGAAAATACCACCTGAACGCGCCAGACGTGCCGTGCCGAGGGCTCCCAGGGTCGACAACATCAATAATTTTCGCGCAGCATCAGGAGCGTATCCGACCCCGGATACACCCCAAACACGGCGCGCGCCACCGGATCGCGATCCCAGGTGCCTGGCACGGCGCACCAGCGCGCGCGCAAATGCGCCAGCCCAGCGCCGGTGTTGAGGGCAAATGAACCGCTGCAATATTGACCGCTGGTGGTCGAGCCGAGGTTGAGCCCGACGTCGACGCTGCCCTTGGTGGTGCCGCCCGGTCCCTGGGTGGCGCTGCCGGCCCTGGATACCGTCAAGGTCTTGCGTCCGCTGGTCAGCGTGCCGGCCGCCATGTTGATCTGCAAGGTCGCCGTCGCAATGCCCTGGCCATTTCCGAGGCTGAAATTGGCTGCCGTCAGCAAGGTGCACGCGTCGGAGGTATTGGTGGTAAAGCCGCCAGCCGACTTGAGGTAATACTGTGCCTCGGCAATGAGCGTGGCCGGCAGCAATTGCGAACTGGTGCCGTTAACCAGACGCATCCGGCCATAGCGGACCGAGGCGAGACCGGCGTTGAGCTTTACGCCGTTGCAACCAGCGCCGCTACAGGTGCCGGCAGTGGCCGGATTCATGTTGGTTCCCGAGAGCAGCGCGCCGTTCGGGTCGCCGCCGACCCGCACCCCGAGTTGCAACGCGTCATAGGGGCCGTCCGGGTTGGCGACACGGAGAAATCTGGCAGCGGCGGTGGTGCTGGTGTAGCGGCCGGAAACCCAGGCCGGCGCCGGCACCACCACGCCCGAGACCCGCACGCTCAGGTCGGTGCCGTCATTCCCGACAGCCGTATCCTCGGCCAGAACGCTGACCGTGGCAACCGCAAAGCTGTTGGCGGCGGTATGGTAGTTATTGAGGCGGCTGTTGCCCTTCGACTGCGCCTCGATGGTGAACGAGAGCCCTAGCAACGCCTGGTCCATGTAAGTGAAGGCCCCGCAACCGGCGCTGACTGACGCACCGGCCAGCAACGCGAAATGGTCTGCGAAGAAACGGCCGACCACGCCGCTGCTGGTAGCAAGGTTGGCGCCCACAGTGCCCAGGTAATTGGCGGCGCTCGCCTGCAACGTGACACTGCCGGCTTCGGAGTAGGTCAAGTCGATCACCGTCGTGGTGCCGGCGGCGAAACTCGCCTGGGGAATCGAAGTGGTACCGCCAAGCGCGCCGAGCGTGCCGGCCGCTGGCGTGAACGGCGCAACTGCGGACAGCGTCGTCGCCCACTTGTAGGATGGCGTGACGCCATTGTCGGTAATGTTGGCGCCGGCATCGGGAACGCCGTCGTTGTTGACGTCGTCGGCCGCCGCCCAGAGGAAGCCCGACACGGTCGCCTGGAAGGTGTCGCCCGCCGCGATGAAGCTGCCGCCAGCTGTGGCGCTGCCACCCGGGTTGCTCGTCGCTCCCTTCATGATGTTGGTGAATCCAAGACCGAACGGCCGGGTAGTGATGCTGCTCGACGCACCGAACGGCACCGTGGTGAAGGCGGAACTATCGTCGCGTAGGTTGAGGACGTACTTGCCCACGTCGGTGCTCGCCAGGTTGAAGCTGGCGCTGCCGCTCGCGAAAGTGAGCGTGCTCAAGTTGTTCGCCCCGGGCTGCGCGTTGGGCAGGCTGAGTGCGCCAATGGCGGGCGCAGCACCGCCCGGGTCGGCAACGTCCCGGGTAATCCAGGCCTTGAGGTTTTTCGCACCACTGTAGGAGGTAACGATCGAACAGGTCGTAGCCGTGGCACTGTCCTTGGCCCACAGTGCCACGCTGATGGCCTGGTTGCGCGCCGCCACCTGCACCGGATCAAGCGTAAACACGAAGGCACTATCGGAGAACGCAATCGCCGTTGACGTGGTGCTCGACGCCGGGATCAGGCTGTCGACCACGTTGACCGTAAGTGCCGCGTCGGGCGAAGTATTGCTCAGTGCCAGCTTGACCACGCCGTTGTCGGCGGGGACAAAGGTGTAACTCGCCGTACCGTTGTTGGCGGCGCCGCCGGTGAGCGTGCCTGCCGCGGTCACCTTGGCCCAGTTTCCATGGGCGGTCGAGGTGGTGAGATTGATCGTGCCGCCGTAGCCAGTGAGCGTGCCGGCACCCGCATCGCGCGCCGTGATCGTGATGTTTTTTGGCTGGCAGGTATTGCCGGTCGCGCCGCCGGTATTGACGCTGAAACTGGCGACCGGCGTTGCGGTGCGCAGTGCAACCAGCATGCCCAGATTGACCAGGGACGTGTTGCCCGCAGACAGGCGCGTCCCCGTGGCGCCCGGCGCTGCCTGCGCTGCGTACGAGGCGCCGAGCGCGAGGCCCGAGGCTGCATTGTTCGAGGACGCAGAAAAGATCTGGGTCATCCCGGTGGCCCCGTTGATCGTGCGGCGACCATCGGCGATGCCGTACAGGGCCAGCAGCATGGTGTTGGCAACGGCACCGGTATTGATCGACGGCGCCGTATAGGTGGTCGACGCGGTGACGTTGTGCTGCGTCCCCTGGACCACGGCTGGTATGGTGGTGTCCACGCCCCGGAACACGACGATCGAGCCCACGGTTCGGTCCGACCGGTTCAGGGTCCAGGTATACGAAGCCGGCTCGGTGGCGGTGGCCAGCTTCCAGTAGGCGTCGATCCCGAGGTTGGCGCCTGAGCTGACGCCGGTGATGCGCGTCCATCCAGCCGGCGCGCCGGCAGGGGTGACCCGGAGAAACGGGGTGGCGCTTTGACCCCGTTGGCCCAGAGTAGTGATCAGCAGATCGTTTGTGGCAACCCCGACCGGCTTGGTGATCGTGACCGCATTCGAATTGGCGGCGGCCGTGCGATTGGCCACATAGGTTATCTGGGCATGGGCCGGCAGCAGGGCGCAAACCAGCAGCACGCCCCACACCTGGCGCAGGGCGCTGCCAAGCCGGGCGCACCAGGCCGTGTTCGAGTACAGGGGCTTCCTCACCGGGTTCATTTCCATGCCGTCATTGTGACCTGCCGTTCGACGTAGTTTGCGCCAGGGGCGGCTGCAGGACAAGTCGCGCTGTTGCAGGCAGTGGCAGTCAGGCTGTAGGCCTGAATCGTAACGCCCGCCTCGACATGGCTGGTGGTGGTGCAGGCCACGGCAACCGTATAGGTCGAGAGCAACCCCGTCATCGACCCCGCCGCCAGGGTCTGCGAAGCCGGACAGGCATTGTTCTTGACCGCGTTCCACACGCCGTATTCGGCGCCGGAACGCGCCGCCTGGTAGGCGCGCAAGCTGATGACATCCATGCTGGTGCCGGCATGCTGGCTGCCCGAGAGCGACGCGATGTAAGCCGCCACGCCAGACAGGAGCAGCAGCACGAAAATCGCCGTCGCCAGCGAAACGCCGCGCTGGCGCAGGCGCCCGGCAATGGCCGCAGTGCGGTTACGGCGCATTGTTGATCGACGTCTCATGGTAGAGGGTGATGGTTTCGGTGTTGCGCGTCATGCCCAGAGTGGCGGCGAGCACCCCGGCGCGTTCATTGGCGGTTGCCACATAGGTGAAGGCGCAAGCCGATATGTTGCTTGCCACCAGGCTGTTGGCGGTCGGGCCGCCGGGCGGCGTCGCCTGCGCCGTACTGATCGCGTATCCGGACAGGCGCCGCAACTGGCCGGCGACCGGGTCGCAGGAATAGGTGACCGGGCCGGAAACCACATGGAAGCGGTTGCCCGGCGACGCGAACGGAAACGCGATCGAAGCGAAGCTGATGCGGTTCTCGCTGGCGGCGGCGACCGACGCGGCGCTGATCAGCGACTTGTTGCCGCCGGTGCCGGCAAATTCGTAGGCATTGCTGCCGGCAATGCCGGCGCCAAGGTTGTAGATCACCAGATAGTCGTTGTTGGCCACGATGCTGGCGAAATTGGGCAGGTCGCCGGTGGAGCGAAAGCAGGTGTCGGTGCCGGTGAAATCGAGGATATCCTCATCGGCAAAGCCGTCACTGTTGGTATCGGGGCAGGTGGAAGCGCCGGTCGCGGCGCCGCTCGGCGCCACCCGGTAACGCCCGGCGGTGCGCAATTCCAGGTACTCCAGGTACACGATCGAACCCACGCTGGTCACGCGCAGGCTGTTGGGCAATGCGCGGCGCACGTCGCGCTCCAGGCGGCGGATCGCGGTATCGGCGGAATCGGCGAGGTCGGCGCGCGCGGCGAGGTCGGCTGCGCTGCGCATCGGCCCGGTGATGAACATGCCGATGCTGGCCCCGATGATGCCCAGCACCACCAGGACCACGATGGCCTCAAGCAACGAAAAGCCCCGCTGGGCGCGCCTAGCCATAGTTGAGCCGGTATCCGGACACGCTCACCGAGGTGCCGCCCTGGTAGGTGACCGTGACCGTGATCAGCAGGCTGTCGACCGCGGTGGCGCCGCTCAACGCGGTCCCGGCGACGCTGACCGACACGTTATAGCCGGTCAGGCCCGCGATCGGCGCTCCCCCCGCGATCGCATAGGCCCCGACGCTGCTGTAGCCGTTGTAGTCCGACACGTCGTCGAACAGCGCGCGGTTGGCCTGGGTGGCGGCGCCGGCAAAGCCGTTGGTGGGGTTGGCGAAGGGCTTGCCGGAAATTTCACTGAGCATGCCCTCGGCGATGGTCAGCGCCTGCTTGGTGATCAGCGGGTCGGTGCTGGTGCGAATCGCGACCGGGATCACGCTCATCAGCCCGGCCAAGCCGACGCCGATGACAATCATCGACACCAGCAGCTCGACCAGGGAAAAGCCGCGCTGGCGCCTAGTGCACATAGCCGCTCCCGGACTCGACCACGATCGAGCTCGAGCCCGACAGCAGGAGTGTCTGCGGATTGTCCGGTGCGCCGCTGGCGTCAAACGTGATCGCAGCCGGAACGGCGGTGAAGCCGGCATTGTTTTGTGCTGTCGCGGCGTAGGGGCTGACGCCTCCGGGGCCGTCTAGCGCCGTGCTGCAGGCGCCACCAAAGGCAGGGGAAACGGTCGCCGTAACGGTCTTGGCGGTGAAGGTGACGCAAACATTGCGCCGCTGCGAAATCGCGGTTTTCTGGGCGTATCGCAAAAAAGCCTGGGTTTCGTTGTAGAACCGGACCTCGTCAATCACCGTCGTGGACAACAGCGGTGCTGCGGTAGCCGCGAGAATCCCCAGAAGGATCACCACGACAATCATTTCGGTGAGGGTAAAACCCACTTGGCCGTTGCGCCATGGCACCCGGCCTGGCAAGGTCCTGGCAGGCAATGCCCGGCATCGAACTAGCTTTCCGCACCCGCCCTGTTCCATGGGCAACCCCCGGTTGCACAACGTGACATGCCAGGTTGCCGACCATCCGGGTGCAGGCTCTCGCCGGCGCCCGAATGCGGATCGCTTAGCAAGTGGTGACGTTCACCGTGTAGACCGGCGGCAAGGTTGCCGTGGCTGGCGTGTAGGTGACGCCGCAAGTGGCGCCCACCGTCTTGGCGTTCGCGTGGCGGATTTGGTTGGCCGTAACGGTGTTGAAGTCCGTCGCCGGATTCAGGTCCAGCAAGGGTAGCATCGCGGCCGTCGTCGCTGCAAAACCGTTGACGACCGACACTGCGGCACCGTTGATGGTGACGTTGGTCGGGCCCGCGCCCAGTGCACCTGCCGTGAGCGACGCCTTCGAATAGATCATCGCGTTAGTGCCGGCCATCGCGCCTGCCACGCCCTTGACCACTGCACTGCGTGCATCGGTACCGACGTCGACAAACTTGGGCAGCGCAATTGCACCCAGAATTCCCAGAATCACGATCACGACGATCAGTTCGATCAGGGTAAAGCCTTTTTGCGTTTCCATCATTCAACTCCCGTATGACAAGTGCATCAAGTATGCCTTAGTTTATCGCACCCATCTGTTAACAATTGCAAGTGTCAGCTTGTGTTTCGCCCGCCCATCTGCCGCAGTTGGCCGTCCGTCCGTAACCGCCGGAGCCGGCGCGTCAACTACCCATAACTAAACAGACTCAGAACCAGACATAAGGTTCCACCGACACCAGACGGGGCCATTCGGAGGTTCGCACCGCCCCCCCTGCAGATTCGTCTTGCGCAGACAGCGTGACATGGAAGCGAATGCGAAACCGGCCGCTTCGATCCGGCTTGAGATTGGCGTGACGCTTCGGTAGATACACCAGTTCACCGGCGCTGCTGTCGAAGTACCAGCCGCTGTCCGCATTCGATCCGGACGGCGCCCCTGCGAACGCCCCCAGGTAGTTGGCCGGTTTTTCACGCAGCCAGTCGGCCGGGTTGCGCCCCGCCAGCTTCGCAATGTCGCGCTCGCGCCCCGACGAGATCAGGCCCGCGATCTGCAGGTCCATGCCTGCACGCATCATCAATCGCTGGGTTTCCATCGCGGCTTTCTCGCCCAGTTCCAGGTTGTCGAACGACTTGTCGAGCAGGTAGCCGACCAGAATGCTGAAGATTCCGATCACCACGATCAGTTCGAACAAAGTGAAACCACGCTCGTTGCGCAGCGGCGTGACAAATGCCACGGAATGCTGGAGATTGCTCACCGCTTGATCATGACCTTGCCAAGGTCCCACATCGGCAGGAAGATGCCGAGCGCGAGAACCAGCACCAGCGCGCCCAGGAACACGATCAGGATCGGCTCGATCTGCGCCGACAGCGTCTTGAGCTCGTATTCGACTTCGCGCTGGTACATCTGCGCGACATCCTCCATCATCGCGTCGAGCTGGCCGGATTCCTCACCCACCTGCACCATCTGCAGCACCATCGGCGTGAAGATCTTTGCGGCAATCGCGGTGCGCAGCACCGACTCGCCGCGCTCGACCCCTACCCGCATCTTGTCGACGCGCTCGGCAATGAATGCATTTTCCACGGTGCGCGCCACCAGCGACAGGCCCTGGATGATCGGCACGCCGCTGCGCGAGGCCAGCGCGAAGCTGCGCGCAAAGCGCGCCAGGGTGGCCTTGCTGATGATCTTGCCGGCGATCGGGATCTTGAGCTTGTATTCATCCCAGACAAGGCGCCCGGCCGGCGTCGACAACCACGAATGCCACATGAACCCGGCCGCCACCGCAGCACCGCCCATCAACCACCAATAGGCGACCATGAAGTCGGAAAAACCGATCAATATCTGCGTCATCAGCGGCAGCGGCGCATTGAAGCTCTTGAACACGTTGGCAAACGCCGGGATCACCAACAGGTTGATCACCACGATGGCGATCACCATCGCACCAATCACGAAGATTGGATAGCGCGTTGCCGATTTCACCTGGTTGCGCATGAACAGGCTGAATTCGATGTGCTCGTACATGCGCAGCAGCACTTCCTCAAGCTTGCCGGAAGTTTCACCCACCCTCGCCATGTTGACAAAAAACTCGGAGAACACCGGCGCCTCGCGTGCCAGCGCGGCCGAAAATTCGTGCCCCGCATCGAGGCTGGCGCGCACCCGCTGGATCACGGCACCAAAGGTGGGGCTGGTAGCAGACTGTTGCAACCCGGCCAGGCCCTGCATGATCGGCACACCCGACTTGAGCAGCGCATACAGCTGCCGGCAAAACAGCATCAGTTCTTCGTCGGTCACCTTGGGCCGGAAAAAATCGGCAAACGCCTCGCCAAAGGGACGCCCCCCCCCCGCCGCGCCGCCCGACACCGCGTCGATGGAAACCGGCGTGACGCCGCCAGCCATCAGCAGGGCCGCCGCTTCGCCGGCATCCGCGCCTTCCTGGGTCCCTTCGACCAGGTCGCCGCTGCCGTTGCGACCGCGGTAGGCAAACAACGCCATCAGCGCGCCCCTCCGGGTACGCTAAACGAATCTCGACAACCCATGCAGTCCATGGATCCGCACAGAGGCGGATCAGTCGGCCAGTTGCGAGCTGACATTCATCGCCTCTTCCACGGTCGTTTTTCCCGTTATCGCCAGGCGCGCCGCATGCCGCCCCAGCGTATGCCCGAGCATCTGCTCGCGCGCTGCCAGCGCAAATTCTTCGGCGTCACCACGATTGGCCGCCTTGACCAGGCGCTGGTTCATTTCCAGCAGTTCGTACACGCCCGTGCGCCCGACGTAGCCGGTGCCACTGCACTGGTTGCAGCCGCTGCCATGGACGCACTGGCTGACGTCGATGTCGTCGCTGAGGTGCGATGCGAGCCATTCCCGCTCCTGCGGTTTCGGCTCATACTTGACGCGGCACACGTCGCACACCGCGCGCACCAGACGCTGTGCCAGCACCATGCGCAGCGACATCGCCACCATGTAGCTTGGCGCGCCCATGTCGATCAGGCGGATCGGGGTCGAGGCCGCATCGTTGGTGTGCAGCGTAGACAGCACCAGGTGGCCGGTCATCGCCGCCCTGAGGCCGGTTTCCACCGTGTCTTTGTCGCGCATCTCGCCGATCAGGAGCACGTCCGGATCCTGGCGCAAGGTGGAGCGCAGTACCCGGTCGAAGGTCAACCCGATCTTTTCATGCACCTGCACCTGGTTGATCCCGGGCAAGCGGTATTCGATCGGGTCTTCGACAGTGATGATCTTGCGGCTCGCGGTATTGAGTTCGTTCAACGCCGCGTACAGCGTGGTGGTCTTGCCGCTGCCGGTCGGCCCGGTCACCAGCAGCATGCCATGCGGGTTCGCCAGGATGCTACGGATGCGTACCAGCATGTCATGCGAAATGCCGAGCCGTTCAAGGCTGAGAAGCGAAGTGTTGTTGACCAGCAGGCGCATCACCACCGACTCGCCGTATTGGGTCGGCATGGTCGACATCCGGACATCGACGCGGTTGTCGCGCACCTTGATGTTGAAGCGCCCGTCCTGCGGCAGGCGCTTCTCGGAAATGTCCAGTCCGGCCATCAGCTTGAGGCGCAATGCCAGCGCCGTGGCAATCTTGATGTCCGCTTCGGTCTGGGCATGCAGCACGCCGTCAATCCGCAATCGGATCTGCAGGCCGCTTTGCTGCGGCTCGATGTGCACGTCGGAAGCGCGCGCGCCGATCGCATCCTCGAAAATGGTCTGGAGCAACTTGACGACCGGTGCGTCTTCGGTGCCAGGCGAAAGGCCCAGGTCAGCGCCGAAATCACTGCTGCCGGTCGACAACTCCGCCTGGAGCTGTTGCGCCAGGCCGTCGATTTCGCCGGTGCGCCGGTAGACTCGGTCAATGGTTGCCAGCAGGGCCGATTCGGTCACCACCGCGATCAGCACCTCCTGTTTGACCAGGCGCACGATTTCGTCATAGGCGGCGAGGTCGGTCGGGTCGGCCATGCCGACGCGCACCCCGAGCGGCGTCTCCTCAAGTGCCATCGCGCGCAGGCGCCGTGCCTGGGTCTCCGACAGCAGCGGCACCGTCTTGAGATCAATGTTGAAGGTCTTGAGGTTGATGAAGGGCGCGCGAAACTGGCCCGCCAGCGCGTTTGCGATTTGCTCCTCGGTAACGACTGCAGAGTCGATCAGCACTCGGCCGAGGCGGCGCCCGCTGCGTTTCTGTTCTTCCAGGGCAGACTGCAACTGCTCGTCGGTGATCAGCTTCTCGCGCACCAGAAGGTCGCCAAGCCGCACTTTCTCGGGACGTGCCACTGTTGTTCTACCCCCGTATCCGGATCATCCCGACAGTCTATTGCAATTTGGCGCGCCGGCTCAATCGACGGCCGGCGCCGTCACTTGGCGCCGGCGCGCGCCCGGCGCAGGTTTTCCGCATTGCGGCACTGGCGCGGCAGGTAACTCTGCTCGATGTCGTCGCTGACGCATTGCCAGGAGAGCTTGTCGCCGGCAAGTTGCGGCATTTCGCGCAGGGTGCGCCCTTCCAGCGGCGCGAACTTGAGGCGCAACCGGAAGCCGCCCGACGCAACCGCCTCGACTGCAGCCTGGCTGCTCGCCGGCAGTTTCAAGGCCAGCTCGCCCTCGGCCGGCAGTCGCTTTTCCTTCGCCACGTGCGCCGCCACCGCCGCCTTGAGCGGGTCGGTCAGCGCCAGGGCTTCGCGCACCGCCAGACGGGCCGGCAGTTTCTTCGACTCCTGGAACTCGGGCCAGAAAAAATAGCCGGCCAGCGCGAACGCCATCAGGCCGAGGATGCGCAGCGGGTTGGGCCCGAGCATGATCGGCACGATCGCGGCAAGTCCCATCAGGGTCGAGCCCGCCAGCGGCTGCACCGGCGAGATGAAAAACATCACCATGTAGGCCATCAGCGCGTATTTGGTGATTTTCTTGCTCACTGCCGGGTCCAGATCCAGTGCCATCACGCCGCCCCGTCAGCCACCTGCTCGCGCAACACGCGCTTCAACAGCTTGCCGTTGGCATTGCGCGGCAGCGGTGCGTCAACCATCGTGACCGCCTCGGGAACCTTGTAGTCGGCGAGGCGCTCGGCGCAAAATGCACGCACCTGCGCAGGCGATATCGACGCCGTTGCCGGGGCGTTGACAAACGCGTGCACCCGCTCACCAAGCACCGGGCACGGCACGCCGACCACGGCCGCTTCCACCACGCCGGCGATGCTCATCAGGACGTTTTCCACCTCCACGCTGTAGATCTTGAAGCCGCCGCGGTTGAGCATGTCTTTCTTGCGATCGAAAATGCGCACGTAGCCGGCTTCATCCATCGCACCAAGGTCACCCGAATGCCAGTAGCCGCCGGTGAATTCACGGGCTGTCGCCTCCGGGTTGTCCCAGTATCCCTTGACCATCATCGGCCCGCCGATCCAGATCTCGCCAGTTTCGCCGCGCGGCATTTCGCAGCCCGCGTCATCCATGATGCGAATGTCGCCGCACGGCACCGTCACCCCGACCGTATCGACGTGCGCGCGCGTATCGCCCACCGGCATGATCGTCGCCGGCGAAGTCGATTCGGTTGCGCCATAGGCGTTGGTCAGGATCAGGCTGGGCAATTTCTGCGCGAGCGCATCAATGGTCGTCACCGGCATCGGCGCCCCGCCATAACCACCGACACGCCAGTGCGACAGATCATGCCGGTCAAACTCGGGCTGCAGCAAGATCAGGTTGTACATGGCCGGCACCAGCACGGTGTAGGTCACCCGCTCGGCGGCCGCCTCGCGGATATAGGCCGACGCCTTGAATTCGCGCATCACGATCACGGCGCCGCCGATGCGCGCCATTGTCGCGAGCACTGCCACCACACCGGTCACGTGGCTGGCCGGCACCGCGAGTGCCGAGCGGTCCTGGCAGGTCAAGCGCATGCAGGCCTCGAAATGCATGGCCGAATGCACCACGTTGAAATGCGTCAGCATGGCACCTTTGGGTCGGCCCGTCGTGCCCGAGGTGTAAAGGATCAGCGCCGTGTCTTCCTCGTGAACATGCGCTGCAGTCGCCATGGGTTCATTCCGGATCAGCGCGTCGAACTCGGCCCCTGCTGCGAGACGCAGTGCCAGAGCAGGCGCCGCCGGCGCGTCGGGCAGACGCTCGGCCAGCGTCGTCTCGTACACGATCGCCCGGGCTCCGCACTGGTTGACGATGTACTCCAGCCCCGGCCGCTGCTCGCGCACGCTCACCGGCACCGCCACTGCCCCCAATCGCTGCAGCGCGTACAGCGCCATCATGAATTCGGGCAGATTGCCCAGAAACAACACCACGCGGTCGCCTTGCCTGATACCGCATGCGGCAAAACCGGTCGCCACGCGCGAAGACACATCGTCGAGCTCGCGATATGACCAGCGTCGCCCCTCGAACACCATGGCTTCACGGGCGCCGTGCGTCGCGACAGTCGCCGCAAACATCGCATGCATACTTCGCGGCCGCTCCGCAAAACAGGCCACGATGCGATCGCCGAAGTGGGACTCGCGACGCATCGCCGGGAGCGGGTAACCGTACCAGTGGATCATGGCGTAAGGTTGGCGCCGCGCTCGATCACCACTTCACGTTGGATCAGTGCGCGCGAATGGTTGAGGTCGGACTGCGCGATGAGAACGGACAGCGTGGTGCTGCGCAAGCCGGCAATCACTTCGGCAAGGCGCTGCGACAAGGCCGGAGCAACTCCTTCAAACGGTTCGTCCAGCAGCAGCAGGCGCGTCCCCACCGCCAGCGCACGCGCCAGCGCCACCAGCTTCTGCTGGCCTCCGGAAAGCAGCATCGCACGACGGTCGCGCATCTCTTTGAGTTCGGGCAGCACCTGATAAACCAACCCCAGTCGATCCTGCGCCTTGAGCGTCTTTGACACCCACACCGGCACCAGGATGTTTTCCTCGACCGTCAGGTCCGGCACCAGTCCGCGATCTTCCGGCATATAGCCGATGCCCAAGGCGGCGCGCCCGTGGCGCGGCACGCGCGACAGGTCGGCGCCGTCAAAGCTGATCGTGCCGCGCGCCGCTGACAAGTGCCCCATCACGGAACGCATCAGGCTGGTCTTGCCCGCGCCGTTGCGCCCGACCAGGCCGACCATGTCGCCAGCGCCGACCTGCAGTGACAAGCCGCGCAACACCTCGACCGAGGCAATCGATACGTGGATGTCGTCAATCTTGAGCAGTGTCATGTGCCCACCTTCAATGCGCCGAACCGGTGACATAGCGCTTCACCTCCTCATCGACGAGCACCTGGTCCGGCGCGCCGTCGGCGAGGATGCGGCCGCTGTAAAACGCCACCACGCGCGAGGCGTAGCGCGTCACGATGTCCATGTCGTGCTCGACGAACAGCACCGTCACGTCTTCGCTGCCGAGCGCCGCCGTGACAGTGTCCATCATCGGGAATTTCTCATCGGCCGACACGCCGCTGGTCGGCTCGTCGAGCAGCAGGATCTTCGGCCGGTGCGTCAGCGCCATCGCAATATCGAGCAGCTTGCGCACGCCGCCCGGCAACTCGGCCACACGCCGCCGAGAATGCAGGTGCAGGCCGAAGCGTTCGAGCAGGGCGGCGGCACGATCCAGCTTGTCCCGGGTATGGGCCGGCCTCCAGAACGACAGTGCGCCGTCGCCGCAAGCCGCCGCCACCAGCATGTTGTCGAGCACGCTCATCTCGGCACACAACTGCGGAATCTGGAATGAGCGCGCCACGCCCAGTTGCGTGATCTGGCGTGGCCCGAGGGCGGTGACATCGCGGCCCTCAAGGAAAATTTCGCCCCGGTCCGGCTTGAGGTAGCCGGTAATCATGTTCACGAAGGTGGTCTTGCCGGCACCATTGCTGCCGATCAGGCTGACATGCTCGCCCGCCACAATATCGATCGAGACATGGTCGGCCGCCACCACCGCGCCAAAGCGCTTGTTGAGGCCGCGCGCCGACAGGATCGGGGTCATGAACGCCCCTCCTTGCGCGCCTGCCAGCCGACCCACACCGAGCCGATGCCGCGCGGCAGGAAGCGAATCACGATCAGCAGGAAGATGCCGAGCACCATCTGCCAGGTATTCGGAAAATACGCGCTCGAAAACGAACGCACCAGTTCCAGGATGAACGAAGCGACGAACACCGCGAATACGCTGTAGTGCCCCGCCAGGATCGACACGAACACAAATTCGCCGGAGGTGGTCCAGTAACTGAACTGCGGCTCGATGTGGCCCAACGCCATGATCGCCAATGCGCCGCCGACACCGCCCATGAAGGCTGCAATCACGAAGTTGGCCGCCATCACGCGCGAGGTGGACGCGCCGAGGTACTCCACCCGCAGCTCGTTTTCGCGGATCGCCAGCGACACAAGGCCGCGCGCCGACTCGAAATAAATGCGCGCCAGAATCGCCAGCACGCCTGACACCACCACCGCGAGCGCGTACAGCACGTAGCCCGACCAGGCATCGGCAATGCGCATCCCCAGTATGGTCGGGCGACTCATGTTGAAGCCGTCCGAGCCGCCCAGCGATTCGGTCTTGACGAGCACGCCGTACAGCACCATCGACAAGGCCAGTGTCAGCATCGAGAAGAAGATGCCGCGGTAGCGCGCCAGTAACGCCGCAAACGGCAGTGCCATCAAGGCCGCCACCACGCCTCCCGCAAAGGTCAGCAGCAAGGCATCGGTCACGCCCAACTTGTTGGCCATCAGCGCCACGGCATAGCCGCCGCCTGCAAATACCAGGCCCTGACCGAACGACACCACGCCGCCACGCATCAACAGCACGATGCCAAGCGACACGATCCCGTTGGCGGCCGACATGGTGCAAAGGAACAGCAACCACCGCGGCAGGGCCGCACCCAGCGCCAGGAGCAGCGCCATACCGGCCACGCCGGCCCATACCGGGTGCGCCAACAGCCGCTTCATATCTTGCGCGCCTGGACCTGCTGGAACAGGCCTTCGGGGCGGAACACCAGCACGATCGCCATCGCCACATAAATGCTGAACAATTCGGCCGGCGGCCAGGTATGCACCGCCAGCGCGCGCGCCAGGCCGACGATCAGCGCGCCGATCGCCGCCCCCTGGATCGACCCCAGGCCGCCGATGATCACCACCGCGAACGATACGATCACCACACCTACCGATACGCCCGGCTGCACCGAAATCATCGGCGCCGTCAGCGCCCCGCCGAGTGCCGCCAGCAGGATCCCGAACATGAATGCAAACGTATACACGCGCGAAATGTTCACGCCCATCGACGACGCCACCTCGGCGCTGTGGATCACCGCCAGCACGACCTTGCCGATGCGCGTGCGGTTCAGCCCCCACCACACGCCGACACCGCAGAACACCGCGACGCCGATCAGCATGAAGTCGTAACCCACGTAGGTCTGCGCGCCGACCGCCACGTTGCCGAACAGGCTGTAGGGGGCGCTCACAAAGTACGGATTCGCCCCCCAGATGAGTTTGGTCACATCTTCCAGGATCAGGAACAGCGCATAGGTTACGAGCACCAGCAACACTTCATCGCGTCCGTAAAACACGCGCAGCAGCCCGCGCTCGACCAGCGGCGCCAGCAATGCGGCGACGGCAAGGGCCGCGCACAGCAATGCGATGATCGACATCCAGGGCGGCAATTGCCAGCCGGCGAACCAGTTCACGAAGGACGCGGCCACATAAGCGCCCACCGCATAGAAGCTGCCATGCGCAATGTTGAGGATCTTGAGCACGCCGAATACCAGCGTCAGCCCCAACGCGACAATGAATAGCCACGAGGCATAGCTGACGCCGTCGACCAGGATCGTGACCAGGGTACTCATGCAACCATTCCGTGACGTGGGTTCACACAAAAAGCAGAAGGGGCAGCCTGCGCCACCCCTTCCGCCTCAGACGTCATGCGCCGTCATCAGCACTTGGCACCAGGCATGCCGGCCTTGATCCAGTCTTCCGACTTGACGTTGGCCGGGGGATTGACACATTCGGCCGGAAAGCGCTGGATGTCCTCGAGCATCACCATCTTTTTCGCCGCGTCATACTTGGTGCGGCCGATCGCGGTTTCCTGGATCGCCTGATGGCCGCCACCCAACACCATGCGGATCTTGCCGGCGGGAGAATCCCACTCCGAGTTGCGCAGCGCTGCGGCAAGCTGCTCCGCCGTCGGCTTCTTGCCGCCGTTGGCCGCCATTGCCTTCTCCACCGCCAGTTTCAGGCCGAGCAGTGCCTGCACCATGCGGTACGGGGCCTGCACCGGATAAATCTTGTTGGCGGTCTCATACGTCTTCCACCACCAGTCGTTGAGGGCGCTCTTGGGCGACATCAGGCCGTAGGCGCCGCGCGCCCCGAGGATCACGCCGTCGGGCATCTTGTCGCCCAGACCCGGCAACACGTGGTCGGCGGCCGAGAAAACCACTTGGGTCTTCTTGAACAGGTCACGCGGCCCGGCTTGCAGGATGAATGCCTGCAGGTCGCCGCCCCACAGGCTCGAATGGGTGACGTCGGCGGTCTTCGACAGCAGCGCCGAAATTTCGGTGCCGTACTGTCCCGCGCCGAACTTGGGCAGCAGGTCGGCTTCGGTCTTGCTGCCCGGATACAGGTTGCCCATCGCCGCCTGGAAATCCTTGCGTGAATCATGGCCCCAGGCGTAATCCTGGTTGATGTAGTTGATGCTGCCGGCCTTGATGTTACGCGCCTTCAGGTAGCGTGCCAGCGAGATGTTGTCCATCGCGGCGTGGGCCGCAGTGCGAAACACGTAGCTGTACTGCTTGTCCTCGAAAATGCGCGGCGTGCCGCAGTCGTAGAGAATCAGGAATTTCTTCATCTCCTCAGCCACCGGCGCCACCGCCAGACAATCGCCCGAACCGACATAGCCGACCACCGCATCGACCTTCTCGCGGTCGTAGAGGTTACGCAGCTCCTGCACCTGCTTGGTGGCGCCGCCGTTTTCGTCCACATACACCGGCTCGATCTTCATGCCGGCAAATCCCACCTTGTTGTATGGCGCCGGCGCGGCACCCTTGTTGAAGGCCTCGATCACCACCTTGGCGCCATTGACCGCCGGCACGCCAAAGCTCTCGGCCGCCGGGCCCGACAGGAAGCTGACGATGCCGACCTTGAAGGTTTCTTGCGCCAGCGCGCCGCCGGACGCAAAACATGCGCCGAGGGCGAGTACCGTGGCAGTGCGCCGCAGGGCGCGGGAGGTTTGTTTCATTGCCTTGTCTCCTGAAAAGGAACGGGTTTGTATGAAAAGGGGCAGCCACCCGTTGACCACACCATGGGAACAATTATAGACACGCCTCCGCAACCGGCGGCACAACCGCTACGCCGCCTCCGAGAGGAGCTCGTCGATCACCTCGACCCAGTGCTTCACCGGCGTCCCGGTGCCGCTTTGCAAATGCGTCAGGCAGCCGATGTTGGCCGAGCAGATCACATCCGGTTTGCCGGCTTCGAGGCTGGCCAGCTTGCGCTCTTTGAGCTGCCCGGCGATTTCCGGGTTGAGCACCGAGTAGGCGCCCGCCGAGCCGCAGCACAGGTGCGAATCCGCCACCGCCGTCAGCACAAAGCCCGCATCCTGCAAAATCTGCTCCGCCTTGCCGCGTAGCTGCTGGCCATGCTGCAACGTACACGGCGGGTGATAGGCGATTCTCACTGCCTCTTTCGCGGCCCCATCGCCAAAACTCTTGGTGGAAGCCACTTTCCGGTCATTGGCCGCTGCGAGCAGCTCCGGCAGCGCTTCTTCGGCCAATGCCAGTTCCGAAAGGTCTTTCGTCATCTCCGACACGCGCTGTGCTTTCACCGCATAGGCCGGGTCATACGCCAGCAGGTGGCCGTACTCCTTGACCATCACGCCACAGCCGGAAGCGGTCATCGCGATCGCCTCGACCTCACCCGCTTCGATCATCGGCCACCACGCGTCGATGTTGCGGCGCATGTTATCAAGGCCCGCTTCCTGAAAATCGAGGTGGTAGTTGAGCGCGCCGCAGCAGCCGGCCTTCGGCGCCGGCACCAGCGACACGCCAAGCTTGTCAAGCACGCGCGCGGCGGCGCTGTTGATGTTGGGCATCATCGCGTTCTGCACGCAACCTTCGAGCAGCAGCATCTTGCGGGCGTGCCGCGCGGTCGGGCGCACACCGACCTCCTGCTTCTGCGGCACCTTGGCCTGCAGCGACGCCGGTACCGCCCAGCGCAGCGCCTGCCCGAGCGCCATCGCCGGGGCGAACAGAGGGCTGTTGAGGCCCTTGGCAAGCGCCATGCGCGTGAGCCTGCCGGCCAGTGGCCGCTCGACCTGCGCGTCGACGATCTTGCGACCGATGTCGACCAGGCGCCCGTACTGCACGCCGGAGGGGCAGGTGGTCTCGCAGTTACGGCAGGTCAGGCAGCGGTCCAGGTGCAATTGCGTCTTCGCCGTGGCAGCCCGGCCTTCGAGCACCTGCTTGATCAGGTAGATGCGGCCGCGCGGCCCGTCAAGCTCGTCGCCAAGCAGCTGGTAGGTCGGGCAGGTGGCGGTGCAAAAGCCGCAATGCACGCACTTGCGCAAAATCGCTTCGGCCTCTTCGCCGTCACGCGTGCCTTTGTATGCCGGTGCCAGTTCGGTCTGCATGGTCGTCAGAAGTCCGGGTACATGCGGCCGCGGTTGAAAATGCCGTGCGGGTCGAACGTCGCCTTGAGGTTTTTGTGGATGCGCGCCAGCACCGGGTCGAGAGGCGTGAACACCCCGGCCGCGCGCTTGGTTGCGCCGTCGGCGCGAAACAGGGTGGCGTGGCCGCCGACCTGCCTGGCCACCGCACGAATCGAATCCGCCGGCGCATCGCTTTTCAACCAGCGCAACGCCCCGCCCCATTCGACCAGTTGCCGGCCCGGCAGGTCCAGCGGCGCCGTGGTCGAAGGCACCGATACGCGCCACAATGGCTCGGGCCCATTGAAAAATACGTGGGTCTGGTCGCGCAGGCCGAGCCAACATTGCGCGGCCTCAGCCTCGCCGGTCAATTCACCACCGAGCTTCTTGGCGGCAGATGCCACCGCCGCCTCGGCGCCTTCGAGGCGTACCGCGATCTCATCATCGCAACAGGCCATCGCCGTGATCGGCCAGGGCTTGCCGCCCCATTCGTTGAAACGGCGGATCACGTCGGCCGGATCGCGCAGGCCGAGCATGACGGTGCGTGATGCCACCGGCGTGGGCAGCACCTTGAGCGAGACCTCAAGGAGTACACCCAGCGTGCCCATCGAGCCCGCCATCATGCGCGACACATCGTAGCCCGCCACGTTCTTCATCACCTGGCCGCCGAAGCTGAGCACGTCGCCACGGCCATCGACGATCTTGCAACCGAGCACGAAATCGCGCACCGCCCCGTAGTAACCGTTGCTGGCGGCGCGGCGCGGGCCCGACAGCCCCGCGGCAACGGCGCCGCCGAAGGTAGCCGCACCACCGAAGTGCGGCGGTTCAAACGGAAGCATCTGTCCGTTCTCCGCGAGCGCCTTTTCGACTTTCGCTAGAGGCGTGCCGCATTTCGCCGTGATCACCAGTTCAGTCGGCTCATAGCCCGCAATGCCTTGGTGGGAGCGGGTTTCGAGCACCTCACCCTGGACCGCGTGGCCGTAAAACGCTTTCGAGCCGCCACCCGTGATGTGCAAGGCACGCTGCGCACCCGCGGCCTGCTTCACCGCATCGACGATCTGCTCGGTGCTCATCAGAACCTCGGCAACTCGGGATGCGGCAGATTGCCGCCCTTGATGTGCATGCCGCCGTATTCGGCGCAGCGATGCAGCGTCGGAATGTTCTTGGCCGGATTGAGCAGGCCCTTGGCATCGAACGCGGTCTTGAGCGAACGAAATGCCGCCAGTTCCTGCGCGCCAAACTGCACGCACATCTGGTTGATCTTCTCGATGCCGACGCCGTGCTCGCCGGTAACGGTGCCGCCGAGCTCGATGCATTTCAACAGAACCTCGTTGGCAAATTCCTCGGTGCGGTGCATTTCATCCGGGTCGTTGGCGTCGAACAGGATCAGCGGATGCAGGTTGCCGTCGCCGGCGTGAAACACATTGGGGCAACGCAGGCCGTACTTTTTCTCCATCATCGCGATGAACGTGAGGATGGTGCCGAGCGCCTTGCGCGGGATCGTGCCGTCCATGCAGTAGTAATCGGGCGAGATGCGCCCCACCGCCGGAAACGCCGCCTTGCGTCCGGCCCAGGCATTGAGGCGCTCGGCCTCGTTTTGCGACACTGTCAGGCGCGTTGCGCCCGATTTCGACAACACTGCCTTCATGCGGCCGATTTCTTCTTCGACCTCTTCGGGCGTGCCGTCCGATTCGCACAGCAGGATCGCCTCGGCATTCAAGTCATAGCCGGCATGCACGTATTGCTCGACCGCCGCCGTGGCCGGCTTGTCCATCATTTCCAGGCCCGCCGGAATGATGCCCGCGCCGATTACGTCGGCAACGGCATTGCCGGCCTTCGCGACGCTGTCGAACGAAGCCAGGATCACTTGCGCCTTTTCCGGCTTGGGCACCAGCTTGACGGTAACTTCGGTCGTCACGGCCAGCATGCCTTCACTGCCGATGATCACCGAGAGCAGGTCATATCCCGGCGCATCGAGCGCCTCGGAGCCGAACTCGACCGATTCGCCTTCGATGGTGTAGCCGCGCACGCGCAGCACGTTATTCACCGTCAATCCGTATTTCAGACAGTGCACGCCACCCGAGTTTTCGGCCACGTTGCCGCCAATGCTGCAGGCAATCTGCGACGACGGATCGGGCGCGTAGTACAAACCCAGATGCGCGGCCGCTTCGGAAATCGCCGCATTGCGCACGCCCGGCTGCACGCGCGCCGTGCGCGCCAGCGCATCGACTGAAAGAATCTTGTTGAATTTGGCCAGCGAAAGCAGCACGCCGTCACCCATCGGCAGCGCCCCACCCGAGAGGCCGGTGCCGGCACCGCGCGGCACCACCGGCACATCGAGCTCATGGCAGGTCTTGAGAATGCGCGCGACCTGCGCCTCGGTATTGGGCAGTGCCACCACCATCGGCACCTGACGATAGGCGGAAAGGCCGTCGCATTCGTAGGGCCGCGTGTCTTCGGCGTCGAACAGCACCTGCGCCTCGGGCATGAAGGCGCGCAACGCGGCCACCACACGGGTCTGGCGCAATACGTCGATCAGCGAGTTGGTGACGGGCGCGTTCATCGTTTCATTCTTGTTCCATAGCCCGAAAACCCTTGACTGGAGCGGCTCTGCGGGCCAATCCGCGGCAAGTGCCGGATTACATTGCGAATATTTTTCCGGGGTTCATGATGTTGTCCGGGTCCATCGAGCGCTTGATCATGCGCATCACATCGACACCGTCCCCATGCTCGACATCCATGAACTCCATTTTGCCGCAGCCGATGCCGTGCTCGCCGGTGCAGGTGCCTTCCATCGCAATCGCCCGCTCGACCAGGCGATGGTTCATTTGCTCACCAACCAGGATGTCATCCGGATTGTTCGGATCAATGATGATGCAGAGGTGAAAATTGCCGTCGCCGATATGTCCGAGCACCGGCACCAGGCGGCCCGATGCGGTGATGTCTTTTTCGGTCTCTTCGAGGCACTCGGCCAGTCGCGAAATCGGCACGCAGACATCGGTGGAAATGATGCGCGAACCGGGTTGCAACTGCAGGCAGGCGAGGTAGGCATCGTGGCGCGCCTGCCATAGCTTGCTGCGCTCTTCCGGTTTGGTGGCCCATTGAAACTCTTCGGCCCCCTGATCAGCAGCGATCGCCTGCACCGTCTCGGCCTGCTCCTTGACACTACTCTCGCTGCCGTGAAACTCGAAAAACACGGTGGGTTTTTCCTGAAACGTGGTCTTGCTGTGGTGATTGATCGCCTTGATGCACAGCGGGTCAACAAAATCACAGCGCGCCACCGGCACGCCCATCTGGATCGACTGGATCACGGTGTTGGCGGCCGCCACCATATTGGGGAAGCAGCACACCGCCGCCGACATCGCCTCGGGCTGGGGATAGAGCTTGACCGTGACTTCGGTGATCACGCCGAGCGTACCTTCGCTGCCGACAAACAGGCGCGTCAGGTCGTAGCCGGCCGACGATTTCTTGGTGCGGCGACCGGTCTTGACAATGCGGCCATCGGCCAGCACCACCGTCAGGGCCAGCACGTTTTCTTTCATCGTGCCGTAGCGCACCGCTGCCGTGCCGGATGCGCGCGTGGCGCTCATGCCGCCGATCGAGGCATCGGCACCGGGATCGATCGGAAAGAACAGACCGGTGTCCTTGATATGGGCATTCAAGGCCTTGCGCGTCACGCCGGCCTGCACCACGGCATCCAGGTCTTCGGCATGCACGTCGAGCACGTGGTTCATGCGCGACAGATCAAGCGATACGCCGCCATGGATCGCCAGGATATGGCCTTCGAGCGAAGTGCCGGTGCCATACGGAATCACCGGGAACTTGTGTTTGGCGCACGCCTTGACCACGCCGACCACTTCTTCGGTCGTCTCGGGAAACACCACCACGTCAGGCAACGCATCGGGAAAGTGCGATTCATCATGCCCGTGATGCTCGCGCACTGCATGGGCGGTCGACACACGCCCGACGCCGAGCAGTGCCTGGAGTTCATCCTGGAGCGCCGCAGGGAACTGGCGACGCAGAAATTTCGAAGCGATGGGCTGGTTCATGATTATTTTCCGGAATCGATAGGCGATTTTAGCGTCCGCCAAGTATATTCTCAGTCTGGGCTTTTTACTCGCATGGAGAGACACCGATCATGATCCGGAACGAGATGGAAAAACACAACAACGCATACAACACCCCGACCCGCAAGCCCCTTGCCGGCCGCCTGTGCAATCTGGATCGGCTGGTAGCCGTCATGACCGCGCGTGGCATTGACGGCATTGTGGCCTCCGGTGCCAACAACGTCTATTACCTCACCGGCTTCAACCCGATTGCCCACAAATCGGATGAGCCGCGCCCCTATGCGGTGGTGCTGTCGCGCCATGCGCCCGATCGCCCGGTGCTGGTCATGGCGGATTACTACGTCGGCACGCTGGTCGCGCAACCGAGTTGGGTGGCTGACATCAGGCCCTATCGGGCCGTCATGATGCCAATGGACGTGGCGCCCACACCCGGCGACATCGAGCGCTTTCTGCCGCGCAACGCGCACGGGCTGGCGTGGACCGCTGGCGCGCGTCAGCACTTCAGCTTTGACAAAGCCAGTGCAGTGCGCGGCGCGATTGCCGACCTCGGCCTGGCCACGTCGCGCATCGCATTCGACGATCTGGGCTATGGCATGTCGCTCGGGCTGGAGTCGGCGACGTTGGCGGATGGCTACGACGTACTCATGGACGCCCGCGCGATCAAGACCGACATTGAAATCTCCATGCTCGAACGCGCTGCCGCGCTCAACGAAGCAGCGATCCTGCAAACCATCGCTGCCTGGCAACCCGGCTGCAACTGGCGCGATCTGGGCCACACCTACGCCAAGGCGGTCGTCGACCTGGGCGGATTTGTGCACGACCCCGGCGGCATGGTGTGGGGCCACCCCACCGGGACCGACCCCGCGATTCAATTGCAGACCGGGTTCGAGACGGACGAAGTGCGGCGCGGCACCAACGTCATGTTCGACTGCCACGGCATCATCGATCTGTACTGCTGGGATGGCGGCAAGACCTGGGTGGTGGATGGCCAGCCGGAGGGTGTGGCAAAACTGCATGCCGATGCCACCGCCAAGGTCGCTGAAACCATGATTGCCGCAATGCGGCCCGGGGTGCGCGTGAGCAGCTTGCAGCAGCTGGCGCGCGACACCTATCGCAAGTGTGGCGTCCACGATGCAGACCATACGATTGCCTTTTTCCATGGCCTGGGCCTGTCGCACATGGACCTGCCCACCCGTACCGCCGATGGCAAGCCCAATGGCGACTGGATGCTTGAGCCCGACATGGTGGTGCCGCTGCACCTGCTGGTTCCCGGCGGAGAAAGCACGCGCTGGTGGCTGGAAGAAATCGTGCACATCGGCGCACAGCACAGCCGTCCGCTGTTTTCATGGGGCTTCGGGCCGAATTGAGGTGCCATGCGCAGGGGCCGTGCGCCGATCGGGCGCACCCGGCGGCTACACTCTCGCGTTGATCAATCAAGGGGAACGACGGCATGACAAGCAAAACTGCAAGCGGCATGGTGCGGGATCAGGTAGTGGTGGTCACCGGCGCCGGCGGCGGCATCGGGCGCGACATGGCGCTGGCGTTCGCCGCGCAGGGCGCGAAAGTGGTGGTCAACGACATCGGCGCCTCGGTCGCTGGTGAAGGCAATGACGCCGGCCCGGCACAAAAGGTCGTCGCCGAAATCCAGGCCGCCGGCGGCACCGCAGTGGCCAACACCGACAGTGTTGCCGATGCCTCCAGCGCGGCGCGCATCATCAGTACCGCGCTCGACGCCTTCGGCCGCATCGATTGCGTGGTCAACAACGCCGGCATTTTGCGCGACCGCTTTTTCCACAAGATGAGCGTCGACGAATGGGACGCCGTGATCAAGGTACATCTCTACGGCGCCTATTACGTGAGCCGCGCCGCCGCCAACCACTTCAAGGAGCAGGAGTCTGGCTGCTTCGTGCACATGACTTCCACCTCGGGCCTGATCGGCAATCTGGGCCAGGCCAACTACTCGGCCGCCAAGCTCGGCATCGTCGCGCTGTCGAAATCGATCGCCCTCGACATGCAAAAATTCAAGGTTCGTTCCAACTGCATTTCGCCGTTTGCCTGGAGCCGCATGATCGGGTCGATTCCCACCGAAACCGATGCCGAAAAAGCGCGTGTCGAGCGCATCAAGCAGATGACGCCCGCCAAGATCGCGCCGCTCGCGGTGGCGCTCGCGAGCCCGGCCTCAAGCGATGTCACCGGGCAGATCTTCGCGGTGCGCAACAACGAAATTTTCCTGATGAGCCAGCCGCGCCCGGTGCGCTCGGTGCATCGCGGCGAAGGCTGGACGCCCGAGTCGGTGCTGAGCCACGCCCTGCCGGCGCTCAAGGCATCTTTCTACGACCTGGACCGCTCAGGCGACGTCTTCACCTGGGACCCGATCTGACATGAACGCCTCGCTCGCCCCCAGCACACCGCGTGACCACCGCGCCACCCCGGTGCTCACCTCCGACCACGAGATGCTGCGCGAGACGATCCGCCGCTTCATCGAAGAGCGCGTGCTGCCGCACGCCCACGGTTGGGAAGAGGAAGGCTACGTGCCGCGCCATGTGTTGCAGGGCATGGGTGATCTCGGCCTGTTCGGCATCCGCTATCCCGAAGAATATGGCGGGTCGGCACTCGACACGCTCTCCACCGTGGTGCTGGCCGAAGAGCTTGGCCGCAGCACCTACGGCGGCTTTGCCGTCACGGTGCTGGTGCATACCGACATGGCCTCGCCGCACCTGGCCAACGCCGGCACGCTGGCGCAGAAAAAGAAATACCTGCCCGACCTGATCGCCGGCAACAAGATCGCCGCCGTGGCCATGACCGAAGCCGACGCCGGCTCGGACCTCGCCTCGATGCGCACCACGGCAAAACGTGACGGTGATTTTTGGGTGCTCAACGGCAGCAAGATGTACATCACCAACGGCGTGCACGGCGACATCTACTTTGTCGCCGCCAAGACCGGCGCACCGGGGCGCAACCACCAGGTGAGCATGTTCATCGTCGAAAAAGGCACGCCGGGGTTTCGCGTGGCCCGGCCGCTGAAAAAACACGGCTGGCTCTCCAGCGACACGGCAGAGCTGGTGTTCGAAGATTGCCGCATCCCCGCAGAAAACCTGCTCGGCGAGGAGAACAAGGGCTTCTACTCGCTGATGAAAAACCTGCAAAACGAGCGCATCGTGCTCGGCGCGCAGGCGATGGGCGAAGCCTCACGCGCGCTCGAGATTACCCTCGACTGGGTCACGCAGCGCAAGGCCTTTGGCGCAACCCTGTGGGACAAGCAGACCGTGCGCCATCGCCTCGCGATGTTGAGCGCCCGCGTCGAAGCCGTGAAGGCGCTGATCACCAACACCGCCTGGCGCGACGCGCAGGGCCAGACCGTGACCAAGGAAGTGTCGATGATCAAGGCGCTCGCCGGCGAGCTGGTCAACGAGGTGATGTACGACTGCCTGCAGTTCCATGGCGGCGCAGGCTACATCCGCGAATCGGCGATCGAGCGCATGGCGAGGGACGCGCGGGTGCAGTCGATTGGTGGTGGCGCCACCGAGGTGATGCTCGAAGAGATCGCGAAGCGGATGGTCTAGCCCGGGAATGCCTCCACCCTGAAACCATTGGTGCGAGAGCCTCTTAGCCTGCCAGCATCTTTTTTAGCTCGCCGTTCTTCAGCAGCGCCTTGAGGTCGTTCGCGCCGCCGATCAGTACGCCCTTGACAAACACCATCGGCATGGTCGGCCAGCCGCTCCAGAGCTTGAGCGCATTGCGGCGGCGCCACTCGCCGAAGTAGCTGCCGTACTCGAGGTACTGGTACGCGATGCCCTCGGCGGCGAGCAGCTTGCACGCCATCTTCGGGAACGGGTTCATCTTCATGCCGACCACCACCACCGGGTGGGCGGCGATCACGGCCTGCACTTCCCGTACGATGTCCTGCTCGTGGCCGGCTACGGTGTCGCGAATCGCAGGGTGGATATGGGCTTCGTCGAGGATCGGGCGTGGCATGGGGAACTCCGGTAAAGTGGAAAACGTTGCCCCCACAGTAGCATGCACCGCGCGCCGCCCGACCTTTGCGCACCACAACTTTACGAAACTTCACACGCTCCCATGATCAAACGCACACTCGGCAACTCCACCCTGAAGGTTTCCCCCATCTGCTTCGGCGGCAATGTGTTCGGCTGGACCGCCGATGCCGCCATGTCGTTCAAGCTGCTCGACGCTTTCACCGCGGCGGGCTGCAATTTCATCGACACGGCCGACGTCTACTCCAAGTGGGCGCCCGGCCACCAGGGCGGCGAATCCGAAACCATCATCGGCAACTGGCTCAAGCGCCGCGGCGGCCGCGACCAGTTGATCATCGCCACCAAGGCCGGGATGGAGATGCCGAACGTCGGCGCCGGCCTGTCGCGCGCGCACATCACGCGCTCGATCGAAGCCTCGCTCAAGCGCCTGCAAACCGATTATGTAGACCTGTACCAGTCGCATACCGACGATGCCGCAACGCCGATCGCCGAAACGCTCGATACCTACGCGCGCCTCGTCAAGCAGGGCAAGGTGCGCTTCATCGGCGCATCCAACTTCAGCGCCGCACGGCTGGCCGAGTCGCTCAGCGTGGCGCGCGCGAACAAACTTCCGGCCTACGTCAGCCTGCAGCCCGAATACAGCCTCTACAAGCGCGCCGGCTACGAGACCGAGCTCGAACCCCTGTGCCGCCGTGAAAACGTCGGCGTGATCGGCTACTACTCTTTGGCGAGCGGTTTCCTCTCGGGCAAATACCGGCCCGGCTCGATTGCCAGCGGCAGCCCACGCGCCGCCACGGCGGCAAGCTACCTCAACCCGCGTGGCTTGCGCATCCTCGCCGCACTCGACCAGGTTGCCGCCGCACACCACACCAACCCGACGCGCATTGCGCTCGCCTGGCCGATGGCACGACCCGGCGTGACCGCACCGATCGCCAGCGCCACCAATTTGGCGCAACTGCATGATCTGATCGAGGCGACGCGCGTGCAATTGAGCGCTGAAGACATCAGCGTACTGAATCTGGCGAGCGCGGAGCCCTGAAATCCTTGGTGGGAGCGGATCGCAGGCCACTCACCCAGGAAACCCGCTCCTGGAGAAGCTGTCCGGCCCGTCGCCTAATAGGATTTCGGCAACCCCAGCACCTTCTCGGCAAGGAAACTGAGGATCAGTTGCGGGCTCACCGGGGCGATGCGCGCGATCATGCTCTCGCGAAACCAGCGCTCGACGTGGTATTCCTTGGCGTAGCCCATGCCGCCATGCGTCAACAGCGCGGTCTCGCAGGCGCGAAACCCGGCCTCCCCGGCGTAAAACTTGGCGGCGTTGGCATCGGCGCCGCAGGGCTCGCCGCGGTCGTATTTCCATGCCGCGCGATACACCAATAGCTCGGCCGCTTCGAGCTCGATCCAGCGCTCCGCGAGTGGGTGTTGCACGCCCTGGTTCTGGCCGATCGGCCGGTCGAACACAATGCGCTCGCCCGCGTATTTGCCGGCACGCTCGAGCGCCACTTCGCCCAGGCCCACCGCTTCGGCGGCGATCAGGATGCGCTCCGGGTTCATGCCGTGCAAAATGTATTTGAAACCCTGGCCCTCTACTCCGATGCGGTCGGCCAGGGGAATTTCCAGCCCGTCGATGAACAACTCGTTGGAGTCGACTGCCTTGCGTCCCATCTTCTCGATTTCGCGCACACTGATCTTGCTGCGATCGAGGTCGGTATAGAACAGCGACAACCCTTCGCCCGGCTTCGAGGTTTCAGCCGGCGCGGTGCGCGCCAGCAGCAGCACCTTGTGCGCCACCTGCGCGGTGGAGATCCACACCTTCTGGCCGTTGACCACATAGCGGTCGCCTTCGAAGCGCGCAAAGGTTTTCAGCTTCAGGGTGTTGAGCCCGGTGGAAGGCTCAGTCACGGCAAAGCAGGCCTTGTGTTCACCGCGGATCAGCGGCGGCAGCCAGCGTGCCTTTTGTTCGGCCGTGCCGAACACCACCACCGGGTGCAGGCCGAAGATGTTCATGTGGATCGCCGACGCGCCCGAGAAGCCCGCACCCGAGGCCGCCACGGTCTGCATCACCAGCGCGGCTTCGAGGATTCCCTTGCCGGCACCGCCATACTTTTCCGGCATGGCGATGCCGAGCCAGCCACCCGCCGCCATCGCCTTGTGGAACTCGTGGGGAAAGCCGCCTTCGCGGTCGTGCTTCAGCCAGTAGGCATCGCCGAACCCGGCGCAGGTGCGCCCCACCGCCTCGATGATCGCCTTCTGGTCTTCGCTGAATGAAAAATCCACTGCATGCCTTTCCGTAAACGACGGTGATCGGTCAGTCGACCTTGATGTTCGCGTCCTTGATGACCTTGCCCCACTTGGTGAAGTCCGCCTTGACCATTTCCAGCGTGGCGGCCGGATTGCGAAAATCCGGGTCGCATCCCTGCTGCCTGAAGTTTTCCAGCAGTGCCTTGTCTTCGCCGGCTTTTTGCAAGGCCTGTGAAAGGCGCTGCACCACTTCAGGCGGCAGGTTGGCCGGCCCCACCAGGCCGAACCACGCTGACGACTCAAAGCCCTTCAGACCCGCTTCATCAAGGGTCGGCACTTCGGGGAACGCACCCGAGCGCTTCGCCGAGGTCACAGCCAACGCCCGGATGCGGCCATTTTTCACCGGCCCCACGGCCGGGCCCAATGACGAAAACATCAACGGCACCTGGCCGCCCATCAGGTCGGTCATCGCCGGCGCGCCGCCCTTGTACGGAATGTGCAGCAGGCTCGCGCCAGTGAAGCTCTTGAAGTATTCGCCCGACATGTGGTGCGGCCCGGCGATGCCCGAGGTACCGTAGCTCCACTTGGCGGGCTCGCGTTTCGACAACGCCACCAGCTCCGCCACGGTCTGCGCCGGCACCGAGGGGTGCGCCACCAGAATGCTCGGCAGTATGCACACCGAGCCCAGGTGTGTGAACGAGGCCACCGGGTTGTACGCCACTTTGGTCAGGTGCGGGCCCACGGTGAGCGGCCCGCTATCGGCGAAGTACAGCGTGTAGCCGTCGGCGGCAGCCTTCGACACCTGGTCGGCCGCCACCGCACCGGCAGCGCCGGGCTTGGGCTCGATGACGATGGGCTGGCCGAGGATGCCCTCAAGCACCTTGGCAAGCGGGCGCATCGCGCCGTCCGACGCGCCGCCGGCGGTATAGCCGAGGAAGACGCGAATCGGCTTGTTCGGATATCCCTGTGCCAGCACCGGCGCGGCCTGCAGGCCCGCCAGCAGCAGCGCCACCGTCACACACGTTACGCACATTACGCACCGCTTCCACATGGTCGTCTCCCGTCAGGTTTGCAGCGTGGTCACTCGGCCTTCATGTTGGCGTCCTTGACTACCTTGCCCCACTTGGCTGCATCGACCTTGACCTTCTCGACCGTCTGCGCCGGCGTGAGGACTTCGGTATCGCAGCCGGTGGCGTTGATCTGGTCGATCAGGGTCTTGTCCTGCCCCGCTTTTTGCAGCGCAGCCGAGAGGCGCGTCACCACTTCCTGCGGCAAACCGGCCGGGCCGACCAAACCGTACCAGGCGTTCGAGTCGAAACCCTTGAGGCCGAGCTCGTCGAAGGTCGGCACGTCGGGGAACGCCGCCGAGCGCTTGAGCGAGGTCACCCCCAGCGCACGGATCTTGCCGGCCTTGACCGCACCGACTGCCGGCCCCAGCGAGGTAAACAGCATCGGCACCTGGCCGCCCATCAGGTCGGTCATGGCCGGGCCGCCGCCCTTGTAGGGAATGTGCAGAAGTTGTGCGCCGCTGACGCTCTTGAAATATTCGCCCGACAAATGGTGCGGCCCGCCGACACCCGATGTGCCATAGCTCCACTTGGACGGTTCCCCCTTGGACATGGCGATCACGTCATTCAGGTTCTTGAACGGCGTGGCCGTGTGCACCGCGAGCATGCTGCCGCTGCCGCACACGTGGCCAAGCTGAGTGAACGATGTCAGGATGTTGTAACCCACCTTGCTGATGTGCGGCGCCACCGTGAGCGGCCCGCTGTCAAAGTAGTACAGCGAGTAGCCGTCGGCCGGCATCTTGGCAATCTGCTCCATCGCCACGCCGCCGGCGTTGCCCGGCTTGTATTCAATGATGATCGGCTGGCCCATCAGGTTTTCGAGCACCCTGGACAATGGACGAATCCCGGCATCAGCCGAGCCGCCCGGGGCGTAGCCCACCAGCACGCGGATCGGCTTGTTCGGGTAGGCCTGCGCGAAGGCGGTTTGCGCCGTCACGGCGAGTGCCAGCGGGGCCAGCAGCAGCGCGGCGAACATTTTCTTCATCATGGTGTGTCTCCTGTGTTGTGCGTTTTATGTGATTTCTGCGGCACGTCGCACGCTTGCCATCATCGAGCTTACCAGCATGGCCTGGCGCGCCAGCTGCGGGTCGGCGGCGGTGGCGCGCAGTGCGTCGAAGCGCGCCTGCTTCTTTGCCGGGTCTTTCTCTTCCAGCATTTCCTTGTTGCGGATCGAGTTCGATTGCACGAACTCGATGTTGGCCGTGCGGCGCTGGCGCACGTAAAGATCGAGGTGTTCCTCGCCCTCGCGGCCGTGCCACACTGCGCCGAGCTTGCCGGCCAGGTTGATCGCATCATGCAGCCCGCCGTTGAGGCCGAAGGCCCCCAGCGGGTTGTTGATGTGCGCCGCGTCGCCGGCCAGCACCACGCGCCCACGGCGCCACTCTTTGGCAACGCGCTGGTGCACCTTGTAGATGCCGCAATACGGCACCTCGTAATCGCCCCGCTCCGCCGGCAAAAAACCCTTCAGGCGGCGCTGTACTTCTGCGGGCGAGAGCGCGAATGCGTCGCTGTGTTCCGGCACCACCGGCATCGCAAAACGCCACAGCCCCGGCGCGCCTTCGTGCGGCATCTGGAAAATGGCGATCCACTCTTCGGGATCGGCGATGTAGGCGTTGCCGGTGTAGCCGTGCTGGCCGATGTCGTAAGGCGTCGAGATCACGATGAAGCGCTCGGGCCAGGTAAAGCCTTCGAATTCGGTGCCCATCCACTTGCGCACCGCGCTCTTGCCGCCATCGCAACCCACCAGCCACGCGCCGGAAAAGCGCGCTTCGCCGGTAGGCGTGTTGCAAGTCACCGTCACGCGATCTTCTCCGGCTTCGACCCCGGCCACCTCGTGGCTGAACCGCACCTCGGCATGCGCATGCGCCTTGAGCAGGTCGAGCACGATCGGCGTCAGCCGGTGCTGCTCCAGGTGCAGGCGATAGGTGTGGCGCGTGAGGTCGGCGAGCACGCCGAGGTCCCACTCGACGATCAGCCCCTGTTTGCGATCGCGAATCTGCCAGCGCTGAATCCGCAGGCCGCGCTTTTCCATTTCAGCGGTGATGCCCAGCGGTTCGAGCATGTCGAGTGTGGGCGGGTGAAAGCTGCCGGCGCGCTGGTCTATCGCCAGCACCGGCTCGGCCTCGAACACCGTGACCGGAATGCCCTGCCGCGCCAGGGCCAGTGCCGTCACCAGACCGACCGGGCCGCCACCGGCAATCAGCATCCGTTTCTCAGAGGCTTGTTTATCGCTTGCTACCATGCGTGCGAGAATACCGCACCTGCATCCCCTTTACCTGTCCCACCACCAAGAAAACACCCGACCCATGTCACGCATCCCTCTGATCGAAGAATCCGAACACCCCGAACTGGCCCCCCTGATCGCCAAGATCAAGGCGGAACGCGGCGGGCGCTTCCTGAACCTGTATCGCACCCTCGCGCACAGCCCCGGCGTGGCCGAAGGCTGGCTGCACCTGTTCACCGAGCTGCGCCAGAAAGGCAAACTCGACGACCTCTCGCGCGAACTGGCCATCATGGAAGTCGCCATCCTCAACGGCGCCGAGTACGAATACAAGGCCCATGTCCCGTTCGCGCTCAAGGCCGGCATGACGCAAGAGCAGATCGACGCATTACCGGCCTGGACAATCAGCGACGCTTTTCCCGGCAAGATGCGCGCCGTCCTTGCCTACACCGACACGATGACGCGCAACATCCGCGTGCCCGACCCGGTGTTCGCCGCCGTGCGAACGCATTTTGACGACCGCGAAATGGTCGAACTCACCACCATCATCGGCGGCTACAACATGGTGTCGCGGTTTCTCGAAGCGGTGCAGATGCCGCATGAGACTGGCACCCTGAAGGCGCACAACTAAGGCGTCGCGCGGGGAAGCAGGCCGGAGAAGCGCTCTGGGAGCGGTTCTCCTGTTACCTCAAGCGGCGCGCCGCTTTGCCACGCGACTGCCTACACGCCGCGTCAGGCCAGCAGACATCTGCGCAAATTCGACGACCGAGCGCAACGCCGCATTCACGGCTGCGGAATCGGGAAATGATTTGGCCAGGTCCGGTTCGAGCAATACCAGGTTGGACCCTTCGACTTTCAACCGGCGGGCGTAACGCCCACGATCCGCTTTGGAAAAGTCAAATTCGTATTCCGCTCGCAATTCGTCTTTTGCCGTGCTTCGTGGTTTAGCCTTCATAGCGTTTTCTCTCTTTGCTGGTTGCTTCACGGACACTGATGATCCGGATGGTACCGCCTCTTTCGGTGTGTGAGACCACCAGCAATTTTCCGTTAGAGCCCAATCCGTAGGTAATGAGGCGGCCCTCGCCCAAAGAATGATCCGGATCAGGAAACGTTGCGGATAGTTCGTCCTCAAAAGCTCGTGCCGCCGACTCAAAAGCAACTCCATGCTTGCGCAGATTCGCCGCAGCCTTCGCGAGATCCCACTCGAATTTCATTCGTCAATAACTACGCTGCAGGAAGACCAATCAATCATGGAATTAATGGTAGCACTGCTTTTACCGTCTTGCTGGTCCACACTTTGGCGTCAGGCCGCGCCAAGCTGGTACCCTTGGCGGGGTCAGAAACACGCCTACCCGACCGATGCAACTTGAAGACCTCGAAACCCCGGCGCTGCTGCTCGACGCGCCCAAGATGGACCGCAACATCGCGCGCATGCGGGCGCGGCTCGCCGGATTGGGCGTCGCCTTTCGCCCGCACCTGAAGACCGGCAAGAGCATCGATGTGACGCGCCGCCTGTTTGCCGGGGATCCGAAAAACAGCAGCGGCCCGGTCACGGTCTCGACCCTGAAGGAAGCCGACTATTTTTTCGGCCACGGGTTTACCGACATCCTTTACGCGGTCGGCATCGCGCAGAACAAGCTCAAGCACGTGGCCGACTTGCGCGCGCGCGGCTGCGACCTCAAGATCATCCTCGACAACCTCGAGTCGGCAGAAGCGGTTGCCGCGTATGCGCGCCAGCTTGGCCGGCCGCTGCCGACCCTGATCGAAATCGATTCGGACGACCACCGTGCCGGCGTCAAGCCCGAAGCCGATGAACTGCTCGTCATCGGCCGGGTGCTGGCCGACGACGGTTCGCTGGCCGGCGTGATGACGCACGCAGGCGAGTCCTACAACTGCACTTCGATCGTGGCGATCCGCACGATGGCCGAGCAGGAGCGCGCGCGCACGGTGCGCGCCGCCGAACGCCTGCGCGCCGCGGGCCTGCCCTGCGCCATCGTCAGCGTCGGCTCGACCCCGACCGCCACTTACGCCGAGAAGCTCGATGGCGTCACCGAAGTGCGCGCCGGGGTGTTCGTGTTTTTCGACCTCGTCATGGCCGGCATCGAGGTCTGCCAGGTCGACGACATCGCCCTGTCGGTGCTCGCCACCGTGATCGGCCACCAGCGCGACAAGGGCTGGCTGATCACCGACGCAGGCTGGATGGCGATGTCGCGCGACCGTGGCACAGCGAAGCAGAAAACCGACCAGGGCTACGGCATCGTCTGCGACGCCGCCGGCGTGCCGATCGAGGGCCTCGTCATGTCCGACGCCAACCAGGAGCACGGCATCGTCTCGCATCGTAGCGGCGATCCCGCCAAATTGCCCATGATCAAGGTAGGCACACAACTGCGCATCCTGCCCAACCATGCCTGCGCCACGGCAGCGCAGCATGGCCGCTACCACCTCGTGCGCGGGGCGGAACCGGCCGTAGAAGAGCTCTGGGAGCGGTTCTCCGGCTGGTAGCCGGTACCGGCTTGCAGATGTCCGGCGCGCAACCTGCGCGTTCAAGGACCTCCTTTCCCCGGGGGCCCAAGCGCTTGAGATAGGTCAACCTTAGTGGGAATACCCTTCATTTCTGGCGCTTAGAAGTGGCTCCGTTCGTTTGAACAACTTTCCCCGATTTATAAGTGGATTCTGGGAGGGTGGGGTAAGGGGCAGAGTTGTCCACGGCGTCGGTCGGCGCTTGCGACGAACCGAACGACGC
>CANJDH010000025.1 GCA_947473125.1 Burkholderiales bacterium | reverse complement strand
CTCTCTACACTTTTCTACAGATGTTGTCGCTCTCAACTTTCGAGAAATTCGAGCTTTCATGCGCCTTTGCGCCCGATCCTCGTACAAGCATTTCACCTGATCCCGCTAACCAATTGAATCTGTTCGACAATTAACCGGACGCCACTGGGAGCGTATACACTTTAACCGCAAGCGCGCGCCAAGACCCGCCCCCACCCCACCCGGCCCACCCGATGCCCCTCGCATCCCCGCGCAAGCTGCGCATGATCCTGAACACCTTCACCTCGGGGCCGCAGGCGTGGTTCTTCGTGGCGGCCGAGCGCGGCTACCTGCGAGAGGAAGGCATTGCGCTCGACTTCACGGACGGCGACACTGCGGCCAATGCCGTGCCGCGCGTCGCCTCCGGCGAGTTTGATGTCGGCTACGGCGACATGAATGCGCTGATCGAACTGGCCGCCGCCGGCGGTGAAGCGCAGGCGGTAGGGGTGTTCGCCACGTTCAACGCCTCGCCCTACACGATTGCCGTGCCGGCGGCGAGCGCACTGCGCGCGCCGGCCGACCTGGCCGGCCGCACGCTCGGCTCGCACCCGAACGATGCAGCGATGCGCATGCTGCCCGAGTTTGCCTTGAAGACCGGGCTTGATGCGGCGCGTATCGGTGTCGATATCTCGACGCTGCCGCATCCGCAAATGCTCCGGCTGATGCTCGACGAGCAGCGCTGGGACGGCATGTTCGGCTTTGTCAACACGCTGCGCGCGGCGGCCATCGAGGCCGGCATCAACGGCGATCAGGCGCTGCGTTTTCTTGAATACCGGCAGCACGTCCCGGACCTGTACGGCAGCGTGCTGCGGGTCACGCGGCGACTGCTTGATGCCGAACCCCATATCGTCACCGGCCTGGTGCGTGCCATCAACCGCGCCCTGACGGACACCATCGCCGACCCGGACGCCGCGATCGATGCCGTGATGCGCCGCGACCCGGCGATCGACCGTGCCGCCAACCACGCGCGCCTGGCCGGCACGCTGGCCCTCGAAATGAGCCACCCGGAAGGCGCGCGCCTCGGCATCGGCGACGTTGACGACGCGCGCCTGGCGCGCGCTATCGCGCTGATCGTGGCCGCGAAACGGCACCCGCGCACCCCAGTTCCGGGCGAACTGTTCACGCGCCGCTTCCTGCCGCCGCTGGCGCAGCGGGTACGCAGCCTGGCACGGGACGCATCCGCATGGTGAGCGCACGGGACAACATCCATCTGCGGCACGCCATCGCCGAATCGCGCATCGCGCGGCGCCGCGGCGACATGCCGTACGGCGCGCTGCTCGCCGATGCGGCCGGCACGGTCATGCTGACGGCGCAAAACACCCAGATGAGCGAACGCGACCTTACCGGCCACGCCGAGTTGAACCTGCTGCGCGAGGCTTCGCGGCGCTTTGGCGCGGCGGCATTGCGCGGTGGCACGATCTATGCGAGTGGTGAACCGTGTGCAATGTGCGCCGGCGCCATTTACTGGTCGGGCGTGGCGCGCGTGGTGTTTGCCCTGGGTGCGGCGACCATGCAGCGCCTCGACCCAGCCGACAGTGCGGCACAATTGCCAGATTGCCGGGCCATGCTGGCAGGCGCACGGCCGCACATCGAAATATCCGGGCCGTGCCTGGAAAGCGAAGCCGAAGACGCATTTTTTGATCGTTAACTGAAAGGGGAAACAGCATCATGAAAATTCTCGCAACCGCACTCCAGGCCCTGCTGGCCGTGCTGCTCGGCAGCGTTGCTGTGCAGACAGCCGCACAGGAATGGCCGAGCCGGCCGATCAAGCTGGTCGTGCCGTTCCCGCCCGGCGGCGCCAGCGACATCGTGGCGCGCCTGATCGCGATCCCGCTGGGTGAAAAATTCAAGCAGACGGTGCTGGTCGACAACCGCCCCGGCGGCGGCACCACCATCGGTGCCAAGGCGGTGCTCAGCGCGAACGACGGCTTCCACACGCTGTTCGTGTCGAACAGCGCACCGATCTCGATCGCGCCGTTCCTGTTTGATGCACCGCCCTATGACCCGGTCAAGGACTTCACCCACGCGGCGATGATCGGCACGGTGCCGAACGCGTTCTTTGTCGCCTCCACGGTGCCGGCCACCACCATGCCCGAGTTCATCACCTGGATCAAGGCGCAAAACAAGATGGTGCCGTTCGGCTCCGGCGGCGGCGGCTCGATCGGGCACATCGTCGGCGACATGTTCAAGAGCGAGCTCAAGCTCAACATGGAACACATCGCCTACAAGGGCTCGGCGCCGATGTTCCAGGACATGCTCGGCGGCCACCTCTCGGTCGGCGTCAACACCCTTACCGAAGTGGCGGAACTGGCCAAGCAGGGCAAGCTGCGCGTGATTGCGCTGACCAGCCCGGCGCGCTCGAAGACACTGCCGAACATCCCGACCATCGTCGAAGCCGGCTACCCGAAGCTGGTGGCGGAGAACTTCGTGGGCATCTCGGGCCCGGCCGGCATGCCGGCTGCTGCAGTGGCAAAACTCAACGCAGCAGTCAACGAGGCGCTGCGCGACCCGAAATTCATCGCGCGCCTCGAGGACCTGGCCTTCATTCCCAAGCCGATGACGGCCGCCGAGTTCGCAGGCTTCGTGCAAAAGCAGGTAAGCGAGTTCCAGCCGGCGGTGAAAGCGTCGGGCGCCAAGCTCAATTGAAGCTGCGTGGAGAAACCCTGCACATGGAAAAGGGGCGCCGCGGCGCCCCTTTTTCATTGCGGCGAAGGTTTACTTGAGCGCGTTGATGCCCGCGCCGGCGACCACGCCGTCCTGCTGCGCGGTGCCGCCCGAGGCGCCGATGGCGCCGATCACCTTGCCGTTGGCCACAATCGGCACGCCGCCTTCAACCGGCACGGCGCCCGACAGGCCCAGAATGCGCAGGCCGGCACCGCCGCCGGCCACGGCGTCTTCGAACACCTTGGTCGGGCGGCGGAACGCGACCGACGATTTGGCCTTGTCCACCGCAACCCAGGTGCTGCCGGTTTGCGTGCCGTCCTGGCGTTCAAAATAGACCAGGTGGCCGCCGGTGTCGACCACCGACACGGCCATGAACCAGTTGTTCTTTTTCGACTCGGCAATCGCCGCAGCGACAGCCTTCTTGGCGGCATCAATGCCGATCGACTCACCATAGGGCGGCGGGGTTTGTGCAGCGGCGCCGAACGAGAGTGCGGCAATGACGGCGGCCAGGGCCGCCTTGGTGGATGTGATCAGCATGTTGTTGTCTCCTGAGGAAGGTCGGGATGTCGGGGAACGCGGACTGGCGCGGCACAATGCCAAACCGAGGCGTAAATGCTACGCACCTGCCCCGGATAGTGCTTGACCAATGTCAAGCATTTTCAATGCGTCGGCACCGGCCCGGCGCGTGTGTGTTTGCTACACTCGGCGCTCCCCGCGTTGGCCGCCGCGCAGTGCCGCCAACTTTCATCATCCCCGCCCCCGCCCCATGACCACGCCCTCTTATTTCGCCGCGCCCTCGAAACCGCACATCACCCTGCCGCCCCTATCGTGCGACGCCCACGTGCACGTGTTCGGCCCCGGCGCGCGCTTTCCCTATCCGCCCGGTGCGCCCTACCACCCGGCCGATGCGCCCAAGGAAGACCTGTTTGCGATGCACGCGCAGATCGGCATTCAGCGCTGCGTGATCGTGCAGTCGGCCGCACACGGGTTTGACAACAGCGCCAGTGCCGACGCGATTGCCGCCAAGGGCGGCGACTACTGCGGCGTGGCGCTGGCGCCGACCGACGTGTCGGACGCGGCACTCAAGCGCCTCGATGCGCAGGGCTTTTGCGGGGTGCGCTACAACTTCATGCAGCACCTGGGTGCGGGCGCCGACCCGGAAGCGGTGATCGCGCTCTCGAAACGCCTGGCGCCGATCGGCTGGCACCTGCAGATCCACTTCCATGGAGAGATGGTGCGCCAGCTCGCACCGATCCTGAAGCGCTCTGCGGTACCGGTAGTGATCGACCACCAGGGCCGCATCGACGCCGCGCAAGGCATTGACGGGCCGGATTTTCGCGCCCTGCTCGCTCTGATGCAGGACCCGAAATTGCGCATCAAGGTGAGCGGCTCGGAGCGCAACTCCAAACTGGCGCCGCCGTGGCCGGATGCGGTGGCGTTCGCCAAGAAACTGGTGGCCGAATTTGGCGACCGCTGTTTCTGGGGCACCGACTGGCCGCACCCCAACCTCAAGGCGATTCCCGACGACGGCGCGCTCACCGATCTGCTGGCTGAAATCGCGCCGACGACGGCCGCATTGCAGGCCCTGCTGGTGGACAACCCCGCCGGCTTTTACCGTTTCGCCAGAAACTGAACCCCTCAAGGAGACCCCCGATGAACCCGACACGCCGCCGCCTGCTCGCCGCAAGCCTGGCTACCCTCGCCGCAGGCCGCACGCATGCCCAGGCGTTTCCCGCCAAGCCGCTCAGGATCGTGGTGCCGTTCGCCGCTGGCGGGTCGGCCGACGCGATGGCGCGCATCCTCGCCCAGGGCATGAGCGTGCAGCTCGGCCAGGCCATCACGATCGAGAATCGCGGCGGCGCGGGCGGCATCATCGGCATCGACGCGGTGGCCAAGGCCGCGCCGGACGGCTACACCCTGGGCCTGGGCAACGCCACCGGCATGTCGGCGGCGCAGTTCATGACCGACAAGATGCCGTTCGACTCCGAGCGCGACCTGGCGCTGCTCACCCTGGTGGTACGCGTCCCCGAGGTGCTGGTGGTCAATGCCAAGCTCGGCTTCAACACCACGGCCAGCCTGGTGGCGTATGCCAAGGCCAACCCCGGCAAGCTCAACTACGGCTCCGCCGGGGCGAGCTCGATCATTCGTTTGGCGGTAGAGCTGTTCAAGATCGAGGCCGGCGTCGACATCGTGCATGTACCCTACAAGGGCATCGGCCCGGCAGTCGTGGATCTGCTCGCAGGCCAGGTGCAGCTGACGATTGCCGATGTGCCGGCAGTGCTGCAGCACATCCGCTCGGGCGCCTTGAAGCCGCTGGCGATCACCAGCGCGAAACGGGTGCCGATGCTGCCCGATGTGCCGACCAGCGCCGAGGTGGGTTACGCCAAGGTGCTGTCGGACAACTGGTATGGGCTGATTGCGCCGGCCGGCACGCCGCCCGATGTACAAAAGCGCCTGCATGCCGCCGCGGTGGCCGCCCTGCAGGACCCGCAGATCGCCCAGCAGTTCCTGGCACAGGGTGCGCTGCCGGCACCGGGATCGCCGGAAGAGTTTCGCGCCGCGCACCGCGACGAAAAAGCCAAGTGGCAACCCATTGTCAAGGCCAACAACATCAAGCTTGACTAGGCCGGGCACACGGCAGATGCATGAAGATCCGCTCCTGGAGCGGCTTTCCGGCCAGTCTACTGCAGAGTCGGCGAAGCGCTGACAAATTCTTCCAGGGTGATGCCGGATTCGAGCAGTTTGAGGCGTGCCGTCTCCGACTCGCCGATGCGTTGCGCCACGGCAAGCACTTCGGCGGCGCGCGCAAACGGGATGAAACACACGCCGACCTCGTCGGCCAGCACCAGGTCGCCGGGCGCCACGGCAACACCGGCGATAACCACCGGCACGTTGATGCCGACGGTCCTGATGCGCCACTTGCCGGTCATCGGGCTGACGCTGGACGACCAGACCGGGTAGCCGATCGCGCGCGAGTGGTCGATGTCACGCACCGCGCCGTCGACGATCGCACCGATCTCGCCGGAACGCTTGGCCACCGTCGCCATGATGCCGCCCATGCTCGACACCCCGGGCACGCCCTGCACCACCAGCACATTGCCGGGCTGGGCAAGGTTGTGCGCCTCGATGTCGCCCAGGCCCGAGACCTTGCCGGCGACAGCGTCGTTGACCAAAGCGTCGATCTTGATATTTTTCACCGTGAGCGCCTGGCCAACGATGCGCGCCTTGGGGTCGGTGGGACGCAGCGTGGAACCGGCTACCACGCCGGCAATGCCGAGCTGGTCCATCGCATCGGAGGCCTGGCCGGTGAGGTCATCGAGCGCCTTGAACGCTTCGATCAGTGCCGTCGGCAGCGGCGGCAGTTCGAGCATGCCGAAGGCGGCGGGCGGCAGTTTGCCGAGGGTTTGTCTGGTCGTCATGTGAATGCGATTGGCACGCAGGCTTGCGCGGGACGAAGCATACCTCCCGGGACAATCAGATGCCGAGCAGGCGCCGTGCGTTGCCTTCTAGAATCGCGGTGTGTTGCTCCGGGGTGAGCAGCTTGTTGTCGGTGACATTGCGCGCCGGCTGCTCGTAGGCGATCGGGAAGCAGAAATCGCTGCCCATCATGACACGGTCGGCGCCGACGTTCTTGACCAGGTACTCGAGCACGGTGTCGGAATAGCCGATAGTGTCGTAGTAAAAGCGGCGCAGGTAATCCACCGGGGCATGCTTAATGTGCTTGAGGTCGGCGCGCTTCTCCCAACCGCGATTGAGGCGTCCAACCAGCCATGGAAACGCGCCGCCCGCATGCGGCAACACCACGACCAGGTTGGGGAAACGATCAAGCACACCGCCGAAAATCAGGTGCGCGGCGGCAATGGCAGCCTCGAACGGGTTGCCGAGCAGGTTGGTGAGGTAATGCGCCTCGAGGCGCTCGTGCCCGATTACATACACCGGGTGCAGGAAGATCGGCAAGCCGAGCGCCTCGATGCGCTCGTAGACCGAAAAGAATTTCGGGTCGGAGAGCTCGCAATCGAGCACGCGCGTGCCGAGGTAGAAACCGCGCACGCCCGGCAGTTTTGCGGCGCGCTCGACCTCACGCACGGCCATCTCCGGGAACTGCATCGGCAAGGTCGCGAGGCCGACCAGGCGCTGCGGGTGCAGGTCGTGGGCACGCGCCAGTTCGTCGTTGAAGCTGGCAGTGAGCCGATTCGCCAGTTCGCTGCCCGACCAGTAGACCATCGGTTGCGACAGGGACAGCGCATGCACTTGCACGCCCTGCTCGTCCATGGCGGCGATGCGTGCATCGAGGTCGACATAGCGCGGGCCCGCCGGGCCGGTGGACAGGTAGCCGACCTTGAACTGCGGCCCTTTGCCTTCGACCTCGCGCCATTCGACACCCTCGGCGGGGCCGTACTTCGAGAGCAGGTCGAGCCAGGCCTGCGGATACCAGTGCGCATGGACATCGATCGGCTGGTGGTGGGCGTGGGCGTGCCCGGATGCAGGTTGGGTCATGTGAGCCAGGGCAGGATCGCCAGCGAGAGTTGCGGCACGTAGGTGACGATCGTCAAGGCCACCAGTGCGGCAATGATGAACGGCACCAGGCCAGGGTAGATCGAAGACAGCGGCGCCTTGAATACCGCCTGGCCGACAAAGATGTTGATGCCGAACGGCGGCGTAAAAGTGCCGATTGACAGGTTCATGATCATGATCACGCCGAAGTGCACCGGATCGACGCCGATGCCCTGCGCAATCGGCGCCAATAGCGGCGTGAGCACCAGGATCGATGAAGCAGTGTCGAGGAACATACCGACCGCGAGCAGCAGCAGGTTGATCGCGAGCAGCACCACCCAGGGCGACACCTGCAGCCCGGTGACCAGTTCGGTCAGTGCCTGTGACATGCCGTTGATGGTCAGCAGCCACGAGTAGACGCCGGCCACCGCGACGATCACGAAGATCTGCGCGGTGAGGAACATCGAATTGGAGGCGGTGCGGAATACTTCGGCCCAGCCGAGCTCGCGATACACCAGCACCACCACGATGATTGCGTAGACGCACGCGATGCCGGCCGCCTCGGTAGGCGAGAACACGCCCGCGTAAATGCCGCCGAGGATGATCACCGGCGCGGCAATCGACCAGACGCCGTCCTTGGTGGCGGCAAGAAATTCCTTGAGGCTAAACGGCGTGCCGGACTTGTCGCCCATGCGCCACGCGTGATACCAGATGTAGGCGCCGAAACTGCCGGCGAGCACCAGGCCGGGGAAGATGCCCGCGGCGAACAGCTTGACCACCGAGGTGTCGGACGCGATGCCGTAGAGGATGAAGCCGATCGACGGCGGTATCAGGTTGTCGATGGCGCCCGCGGAAATGAGCAGGCCGGAGGAGAAGCGCTCGCTGTAGCCGCCCTCGCGCAGACGCTTGTAGGTCAGGCCGCCGACTGCGGCCACGGTGGCCGCGGTGGAACCGGAGATTGCACTGAACACGGTAGCGGTGCCGAGCGCCGTGAACGGCAGGCTGCCGCGCACCCCGCCGATCATTGACGTCATCCAGCGCACCAGGCGCTTTGAGACGCCGCCGCGGCCCATCAGGTCGCCGGCGAAGATGAAGAACGGCACGGCCAGCAGAGCGTATTTGTCGAGGCTGGAGAAAATCACCTGGTGCACGGCTGTGGCCGGCACGTCGCTGAAAAAGCACAGCACCACCGCGACGGTGGACAAGAGGATCAGGAAAAACGGAAAACCCAGTGCCAGCAACGCCAGCGGCAACAGCGAGATGATCCAGACCATCAGGTCGGCACTTTCAGAACTTCCCGGTGAAGTAGGCGCGCACGCGCACTACCGCTGCGAGCGCGGCCAGCGCGAAACCGACCAGAAGCGCGGCATGCGGAATTGCCTTGGGGATGCCGGCTGCCACGCTCACCTGGCCGGACTGCGCGAACAGCAGGACGGTTTTCCAGGACTGGGTTGCCACGAACAGGCAGCACGCCACCAGCACGACCCAGATCAGCCCATTCAAGGCCAGTTTCCAGCGCCCCGTAAAGCGCGCCGAAAACAGGTCCATGTTGAGATGGGCGCCGTTGAAGGTGATGGCGACCATGCCGAGGAACACGCCCCACATGCTCATGAACACCAGCACCTCTTCGGCCCAGAAAATCGCCTTGCCGAACAGGTAGCGGCTCACCACATTGACAAAAATGATGGCGATGCCGGCCAGCATCAGCGAGCCCATGATCCACTGCGGCACCCGGTCCAGCAGGGTTTTGATCATCGGGAGCGGTGCAGTCGCGCGCGCGGGTCAGTATTTGGCGCCGGTGGCGGCGAGCTTCTTGTAGAAAGCACTGACTGCGGGGTTGTCCTTGGTCACTTCCTCGCCGACGCCGCCGATCAGCTGGCGCAAGCGCGTCTGTTCCGCCGGGGTGGCCTTGATGAATTCGCCGCCTGCATCGAGCCAGCGCTTGCGCATCGCTTCGTCGAGGGTGCGCGACTGGCTCATCATGCGCGGCTGCAGTTTCTGGCCTTCCTCGATCACGATCTGGCGCAGGTCGGCCGGCAGCTTGGCGAGCCAGGGCCGGCTTACCACGCCGACCGAGACCACCATGGTGTCGTCGAGCTCGTAGAGTATCTTGCTGATCTCGTTGAACTTGAGGTTGACATACACGGCCGAGACGCTCTGGGTGCCGTCGATGATGCCCTGCTGCAGACCCGGGATCACCTCCGACAAATCCATCGGCACGGCGGTGGCGCCGAACTGGCGCATCTTGGCGCGTTCGGCGGCCGTGGCGTTGACGCGCAGCTTCTTGCCCTTGAAGTCATCGAGTTTGCGCATGCCCTGCTTGGCCAGGTAGTGCGCGAACGCAAAGGTGTAGATCGACACCACTTGCACATTCTTGTCGGCACCGAGGCCCAGGATGTCCGGGTTCATCCCCGGATCGAGCAGCGTTTTTTCGGCGTGGGCCATGTCCTTGAACAGCACCGGAACGCTGAAGGTGCCGAAACGCGGGTCGACACCGGCGAAGAAGTCGGCCGGCGACGTAAAGGCTTCGACGGTGCCCAGTTGCAGGCCCTCGATCTGGCTGGCGATGGTGCCGAGCTGGTTGCGCGGGAACAGCTTGACCTCGATGCGGCCGCCGGAGCGGGCTTCGATGCCTTCCTTCATCCAGGTGCCCCACTGGTGTTGGATGTCGTTCATGGTGGCAAAGCCGATCTTCATGGTGAAGTCGGCGGCGTGTGCCGGGGCCAGCGCGAGCGCGAGCGCGGTGCCGGCGAGCAGGGTGCGCAACATCGAGGGGATGCGGTTCATGGGTTGTCTCCTTTGTGAATGGAATGCAGGGCTCTGTGGCGGCCCTGTTTGATGTGTTGCGGCACTACCAGACCAAGTCGCCCTCGCGAATCAGCATCATGCAGCGCGCATCGCCGGTGAACGGGGCATGCGGTTTGCCGCAGGGCATGCGAAACCAGACGCCTTCGCCGTAGGCCGCATATTCGTCCGTCAGGCAACCCTTGAGGACAAAGGTTTCTTCGCCAATCGAGTGGTCGTGCGAGGGCAGCTTGCGATTGGTATGGACATGTCCGATGCGGCCGGTCTCGATGCCGTCCGAATTCGGATACAGGTGCAGCACGTCGGCGCCGCGATGCGGAAACTCCATCCATTTGGCGGACTTGGCGTCGATCACCAGGCGTGGGCCGCCGGCGCGGATCGGCACGCGCCACTTGACGTAAAGCTCGCAGCCCTCCGCCGATGAGAGGGTCAGGGTGAGGCCGGGCTGATTGCGCACGAAAGTATGGGTGCCGTAGGTGCCATGCTCATCGGCACAAGCGCCCTGCACGACAAACAGGTCCATGCGTTCGGTCAGTACGGTGGTGGGCAGCGCTGCGCCAGGGGCAAACTTGAGCAGAGCCGTTTCGCGCCCCATGCGCGGGTGGTTGACGAATTCAAGCACCTTGCGGGTGATGCCGGGCCACTCGGTCGGCTCCCAGGCCATGGTGTTGGTATTCATGACGGCGACCTGGCTCGGGTCGGCATTGACGTCGGGTGCCACGCGCATACAACCTCCTTGGCTTGACAGCTAATGAATAATAACGATAATGTAGCCATATAACGATTGTCAAGAGAATCCTCGTTATATCGTGCGGCACTCGCCGCCCTTTCCCCTCGCCACGCAGCACGCTCAAAACAGGGTCGCCACCATGACAACTCCCGAAGAACCGGCCATCGCGCAAACCTCCCCGTACAAGGTCGAACTGCTGGCCGGCTATCGCTACGCATGGTGTTCGTGCGGCCTGTCGAAGATGCAGCCGTTTTGCGATGGTTCGCACACGTCCACCAAATCGGGCATGAAGCCGGTGGTATGGACCCAGGAGAAAGACCAGACCGCGTTCTTTTGCGGCTGCAAGCGCACCGCCAAACAACCCTTTTGTGACGGCACGCATAAAGGCCTGGCTTGAGCCGGCGCGCGTGATGCAGCCGCGCCCCGCCCGGGAGACACCAGTTGATGGCGCCGCGACGCCAGCCGGCACGCTGGCGACGGTGGTGTCGGATAGCCTGCGCGCCGACATCCTCGCCGGCCGGCGCAAGCCGGGCACCAAGGTCAGGCTCGAAGAACTCAAAACCGAATTTGGCGTCAGCTGGAGCCCGATTCGCGAGGCGGTATCGCGGCTCGCGGCCGAGGGGCTGCTGCTCGGTGAAGACCAACGCGGATACCGGGTGGCCCCTGCGTCGCGCGAAGACCTCGCAGAAGTGATACGCCTGCGCCTGCTGCTCGAACCCATGGCCTTGCAACGGGCGATTGAACTGGGTGACGATGCATGGGAAGCCGACATCGTCACGGCCCACCACCGCCTGGGCAAATTTGAACGGCAGCGCGAAACCGACGCAGTCGCGGCTGAGTGGGAGACCTGGCATCACAGCTTTCACACCGCCCTGATTCGCGCCAGCGCTTCACCGATCCTGCTGCAGTTTTGCAAAATGCTGCACGACATGAACGACCGTTACCGGCGCATCTTCCTGCAGGCGCATGCATTCGACCGTGACGTTGCATCGGAACACCAGGCCATCTTCGACGCGACGCTGGCACGCAAGGCGAAGCAGGCCGCCAATCTCCTCAAGTCGCACATCGAGCGCACCGGCAATAATATCCTGGCCAGCATGCAGGATTGAGCTGTGCAGCAGGCCCGCCCGGGCCGCACCGGCGGCGCACCATATTACGGAATGATCGCCAAACCCGGCACGCCTTTGGTGCATACTTTGACCTGCGTGCAGCCGAGGTGACATTCCGCGAACCCTTTAAGGGGCAAATGGCTCATTGGCACAAAGTCTGCATAACAAACCAAATACTTCTTGTCTGGAGGATTGAACACCATGCATCATCCCGTTTCCCGTCTTGCCGTACTCGGCCTGGTCGCCGCGCTCACCACGCCGCTTGCCCTGGCACAGGGCACCTTGCGCATCGGCATGACCGCCGCCGACATCCCCGCCACCACCAGCCAGCCCGACTCCGGCTTCGAGGGCAACCGCTTCACCGGCTGGACCATGTTCGATGCGCTCACGATGTGGGATTTGTCGTCGGCCGAGAAACCCTCGACAGTGATCCCCGGCCTCGCCGAAAGCTGGGCGGTGGATGCCAAAGACAAAACCAAGTGGATTTTCAAATTGCGCAAGGGCGCGAAATTCCATGATGGCACCGACGTGAACGCCGATGCGATCGTGTTCAACTTCGAAAAAGTCCTCAAGAAGGACGCGCCGCATTACGACGCACGCTTGGTAGGCCAAACTCTGCCACGCATGCCCACGCTCTCCGGCGCGAAGAAGATTGACGACTACACGGTTGAAGTGGCGTCGAGCGAACCTGATTCGTTCCTGCCAATCAACCTCACCAACCTGTTCATGGCGAGCCCCACCGCTTGGGCTAAAACGAAGAGCTGGACCGAGTTCGCCAAGGCCCCGGTGGGTTCGGGTCCGTGGAAGTTCGTGCGCCTGGTGCCGCGCGAGCGCCTCGAGATGGAACGCTACGCCGGCTACTGGAACAAGGCGCGCGTGCCGAAAGCCGAGAAGCTGGTGCTGATGCCGATGCCGGAAGGCAACACCCGCGTCAACGCGCTGCTGTCGGGCCAGGTCGACTGGATCGAGGCGCCACCTTCGGATACGATGGCGCAGTTGAAATCGCGCGGCTATCAGATAACCAGCAACCCGTACCCGCATACCTGGCCGTGGCAGTTTTCGTTTGTCGAAGGCCACCCCACCGCCAACCTGAAGGTGCGCCAGGCGATGAACCTCGCGATCGACCGTGACGGCATTCGCCGCCTGCTCGGCTTCCAGGCGCTGCCCGCCAAAGGCGTGGTGCCGCCGGGACACCCGTGGTACGGCAACCCGAAATTCGACATCAAGTACGACCCGGAACAGGCGAAAAAACTGCTCGCCGAAGCCGGCTACGGCCCGGGCAAACCACTCAAGGTGAAAGTGCAGATATCGGCCTCTGGTTCGGGACAAATGCAGCCCTTGGCAATGAACGAATTCATGCAGCAAAACCTCAAGGCAGTCGGTGTCGATGTCGAATTCGACGTGCTGGTGTGGGAGACGCTGTTCAACAACTGGCGCGTCGGCTCGAAAGACCCGAAATCGAATGGCGCGCATGCGATCAACGTGTCGTTTGCGACGCAAGACCCGTTCTTCGCATTCGCCCGTTTCTACGACAGCCGCATGGTGGCGCCGCGCTCGGTGAACTGGGGCTGGGTGCAGGATCCGGAGATGGACAAGCTGGTGGCCGGCGCACGCGGCGAGTTCGACGCCAAGAAGCGCGACATCGCAATCGGCAAGCTGCACGAGCGTGTGGTTGACCAGGCCGCCATGTTGTTTGTGGTGCACGACACCGGCCCGCGCGCCCTGTCGTCCAAGGTAAAGGGCTTTGTGCAGTCCAAAAACTGGTTCCAGGACCTGTCGACGGCCTATATCCAGTAAGCCGTTATTGAGCGAAGCGCTGATACGCACCTCCCCTGGCGGCTGTTTCTAGCCGGCGGGGGAGGTGATGGTTTTTGATTCACCGTTTCTGGGTACCGCAGGCGCCACGTGTTCACCTATATTCTCAAACGCATTCTGTACGTGATTCCCATCGGGCTGGCTGTCAGCCTGGTGTGTTTTTCGCTCGTGTTTCTCGCCCCCGGCGACCCGCTCTCGGCGATCCTGCCGCCGGATGCCACGACCGAGCTGATTGAACGCCTCAAGGCCGACTACGGCTTTGACAAGCCGCTGCCGGTGCAATTTGGCAAATGGGTATTGCGCGCGGCACAGGGCGACCTGGGCACGTCGATCGCGACGGGGCGCCCGGTCAACTCCGAAATCGCCAAGGCGATCTCCAATACATTCATGCTGGCGATGTTTGCCTGCGGCATCGGGTTTTCGTTCGGCCTCGTTTTCGGTTTCGTCGCCGGCTACGTGCGCAACACCTGGCTCGACAAGGTCGTGACCGGCATCGCCGTCACCGGCGTGTCGCTGCCGCACTACTGGCTCGGCATGGTGATGGTGATCATTTTTGCAGTGCTGCTCGACTGGCTGCCGGCGATGGGCGCCGGCGCCGGCGGTTCCGATGCGTGGGCCTGGGATTGGGAACACGTGCGTTTCCTGGTGCTGCCTGCAGTCACGCTGTCGTTCATTCCGATGGGCATCGTCACGCGCACCACGCGCGCCGTAGTGGCCGAAATTCTCAATCAGGAGTTTGTGCAGGCGCTGCGCGCCAAAGGCATGGATTCGCTCGGCGTGTTCAAGCACGTGGTCAAGAACGCGGCACCAACCCTGCTGGCGGTAATGGGCATTCAGCTGGGTTACCTGCTGGGCGGCTCGATTCTGGTGGAGACGGTGTTTTCGTGGCCGGGCACGGGGTTCCTGCTCAACACGGCGATCTTCCAGCGTGATCTGCCGCTGCTGCAAGGCACGATCCTGTTTCTGGCGATGTTTTTTGTGGTGCTCAACGTACTGGTGGACATCCTGCAATCGATCTTCGACCCGAGGATTCGTCGATGAGCGCACCACTGGCTTCCGCCGCGGCAGCGGTTTTCACCGAACCCCCGCCCGTGGTGGTCTCGCGCGGCTACTGGGCCACCGTGTTTGCGCGCGTGCTGCGCGACAAGGTCACGGTGTTTTGCGCGCTGGTGCTCATTTGCATGTTGCTGATGGCCATCTTTGCACCGTGGATCGCGCCCAAGGACCCGACCGCGACCAGCATGCTCAAACGCCTCGCGCTGATCGGCTCGGAGGGCTATCTACTCGGCACCGACGAGCTCGGCCGCGACATGCTGTCGCGCCTGATCTACGGCGCGCGCCTGTCGCTGTTCATCGGCATCGTGCCGGTGATCAACGCGTTTTTGATCGGCACCCTGCTCGGCGTGCTGGCCGGCTTCCTGGGCGGGCGCGTCAACACGGTGATCATGCGCACCATCGATGTGTTTTTTGCGTTTCCTTCGGTATTGCTGGCCATCGCCATATCGGGCGCACTCGGCGCCGGTATCTTCAACAGCATTGTCTCGCTCACCATCGTGTTCATCCCGCCGATCACACGTGTGGCAGAGAGCGTCACCACGCAGGTGCGCGGCCTCGACTTTGTCGAAGCGGCACGCGCCTCAGGCGCCAATGCGCTGACCATCATTCGCGTCCACATATTGGGTAATGTGCTGGGGCCGGTGTTCATCTACGCCACCAGTCTGATGAGCGTGTGCATGATCCTCGCCTCGGGCCTGTCGTTCCTGGGCCTGGGCACCAAGCCGCCGGCGGCTGAGTGGGGCCTGATGCTCAACACCCTGCGCACCGCGATTTACACCAACCCCTGGGTGGCGGCACTGCCTGGCGTAATGATCTTCACCACCTCGATCTGTTTCAACATGATGAGCGACGGCCTGCGCCAGGCAATGGACATCAAGGAATGATGCGAGCCGACACAACCGACCGCGGGGCGGAGGGTTCATGAGCCGCCCGGAAACGAGCCGCAGATGAGCCTGCTAGACGTCCAGGGCCTGGTCAAGCATTTCCCGATCAAGAGCGGCCTGCTCAATCGCCAGACGGCAACGGTGCGCGCGGTTGACGGCGTGTCGTTTGCGATCGCCGCCGGTGAAACGCTCGGCGTGGTTGGCGAATCGGGCTGCGGCAAATCGACCACGGCGCGCCTGATCATGCATTTGATCGAGCACGACGCCGGCAACATTGCCTTCGATGGCAAGACCGTCGGCAGCCAGCACATGCAACTCAAGGAACTGCGGCGCCAGATGCAGATGGTGTTTCAGGACTCCTATGCCTCGCTCAACCCGCGTCTGACGATTGAAGAGAGCATCGCCTTCGGCCCGCAGGTACACGGCCTGGGCCGCACCGAGGCGCGCGCACGGGCGCGCGACCTGCTGGCACGCGTCGGCCTGAACCCGGCGCAGTTCATCCGCCGTTATCCGCACGAGCTTTCCGGCGGGCAGCGCCAGCGCGTCAACATCGCGCGCGCACTGGCGCTCGAACCCAAGCTGGTGATCCTGGACGAATCGGTGTCGGCGCTCGACAAGTCGGTGCAGGCGCAGGTGCTCAACCTGCTGGCCGACCTGAAGCAGGAATTCAAGCTCACCTACATGTTCATCTCGCATGACCTCAACGTGGTGCAATACATCAGCGACCGCGTGATGGTGATGTACCTGGGGCGCATCGCCGAGATCGGCCCGGTCGGCGAAATCTATTCAAACCCGCGCCACCCCTACACGCGCGCCCTGCTGTCGGCAATGCCCTCGGTCGATCCGGACGATCGCACCGAAGCGCCGCCACTCACGGGCGATCCGCCGAACCCGATCAACCCGCCTTCCGGTTGCCGATTTCGCACCCGCTGCGAACATGCGGAGGCGGTGTGCAAACAGAAGGAGCCGGTGCTGAACATGATTGGCACCGGGCATTCTGCCGCCTGCCACATGATGAATGCCGGCTCGGGGCATTCGAAGATCATTCCGATTGCGGTGGCAGCATGAGTTCCACAGCAACCACGCCGCTGGTCGAAGTGACCAACCTGTCGGTGCATTTCAGGAATGCCGACGCCACCGTGCATGCCGTCAACGGCGTCGACTTCACCTTGAACGCAGGAGAGGTGTTGGGCATCCTCGGCGAGTCGGGTTCGGGCAAGAGCGTCACGCTCAAGACCCTGATGCGCCTGTTGCCGGAGAAAAAGACCACCATCGGCGGCGGCATGCGCGTGGCGGGGCACGATGTGCTCTCGCTCGACCGCGCCGGCCTGATTGCGTTTCGCGGACGCGTCGCCTCAATGATCTTCCAGGAACCGATGCTGGCGTTCGACCCGGTGTTCACCATCGGGCAGCAGATCGCCGAGACGGTGATCCAGCACGAAGGCGTGAGCCGCGAGGTGGCAATGGCGCGCGCACTCGAAATGCTCGAACGCGTACAGATTCCGTCTGCCAAGCGCCGGCTCGAAGCTTACCCGCACGAAATGTCGGGCGGCATGCGCCAGCGCGCCATGATTGCCCTGGCGCTCGCGTGCAAGCCGCAACTGCTGCTCGCCGACGAGCCGACCACGGCGCTCGACGCCACGGTGCAGATTCAGATTTTGCTGTTGCTGCGCCAATTGCAAAAAGAGATGGGCATGGCGGTGATTTTCGTGACCCACGACGTCGGCGCCGCGGTGGAAGTATCCGACCGCATTGCCGTGATGTATGCCGGCAGATTTGTGGAAACCGGCGACGTGCGAACCGTGATCCGCAAGCCGGGCCACCCCTACACACAAGGGCTGCTTGCCGCCAACGTGCTGCCCGGCACCGGCATTCACGCCGGCAAGCGTGGCGACCGCATTGAAGCGATTCCGGGCGCACCACCGAACATGGTGACGCTGGCGCCCGGCTGCGCCTTTGAGCCGCGCTGCAAATGGGCCGAAGAACGTTGTGGCACAAAGGTTCCCGAGCCCTTGCCGAGCGCCGATGGCGGCGCAGCGCACCTGGTGCGCTGCGTACGCGCCGTTGCATAGGTTGGCGCAGGTGGATTCGTTTGCGTCGTTGATCGGGATCGCCACGGCCATCGGCCGACGCGAAACCACCGCTGACGCGGTCACCCGGGGGCTGCTTGAGCGCATTGCCGCACGCGACCCGGTGGTTCGTGCATGGTCCCATCTCGACACTGCCGGCGCCCTGGCGCAGGCCGGTGCACGCGATGCCGGCACGTCGGCACACTCGCTGCATGGCGTGCCGGTCGGTGTGAAAGACGTATTCGATACCTGCGACATGCCCGCAAGCTACGGTTCGCCGATCTACGCCGGCTACCAACCACGCAGCGATGCCGCCGTCGTCGCGCTGTTGCGCGGCATGGGCGGTCTGGTACTGGGCAAAACCGTCACCACCGAATTTGCCACCTTCACCCCGAACGTCACCACCAATCCGCACAATCCGGCGCACACACCGGGCGGGTCATCGTCCGGCTCGGCCGCGGCAGTGGCTGCGGGCATGGTGCCGGTTGCCTTTGGCACGCAAACCATCGGCTCGGTAATCCGCCCCGCTGCGTATTGCGGCGTGGTCGGCTACAAGCCGAGCTTCGGTCTGCTGCCGCGCACCGGTGTGAAAGCCATCTCCGAGTGCCTCGACACCGTCGGCTGCTTCACGCGCAGCGTCGCCGACGCCGCGTTTTTTGTCGGTGCGCTGGCGCGCAGGCCGCTCGCCATTGGCGCAGAGGATCACACACCCCGCATCGGCTTGTGCCTGACGGCCCAGTGGCCGCACGCGCAACCGGAGACGCAAGCCCTGTTTGCCGGGCTTGGCGCGCGCCTGTCGGGCGCCGGCGCCGACGTGCGGGATCATGCGATGCCAGCGCTCTATGACGGCATCAATGCGGCACAGGACGTGATTGCCGCAGTCGAAATGGCCGCCTGCCTGGCGGATGAACACCGGCGCTTCCCGCACCTGATGAGCGAGCGCCTGCGCGCGCGCCTCGACGAAGGCGCGGCGATCCCGGCGGGCGACTATGACGCGGCCATCGCCCTGGCGCGGCAAGGGCGCGAAGCATTGGCCCACGCGCTGGCCGAATTCGACGTGCTGGTAGTTCCCAGCGCCATGGGTGAAGCACCCAAGGGCCTGGGTGCAACCGGCGACCCAGTGTTCAACCGCACCTGGAGCCTGATGCATGCCCCCTGCGTGCACGTGCCGATCACGACCGGGCCGAACGGCCTGCCGCTCGGCGTGCAGGTGGTGGGCCGCATCGGAGATGACGCGCATACGCTGGTTTGCGCGCACTGGATCGAGCGGCGCTTGCGCGAGACCAATTTGGCGTAAACGTGGCCCACAACTTGCTTTGATTTCAGCGTTGCCTGTCACGTTTCTTGTCCTTTGTTCTGCCACTCTCCGACCCTGCTCTGCCCTTCCCTGTGAGGATCCATCCATGACACTCAACCTCCCTTCCCGCCTGGTTGCTGGCAGCGTCGCGGCACTGCTGGTTGCTGCGCTCCACACCCCGGCAGCACTTGCCCAAGGCACGCTGCGCATCGGCATGACCGCCTCCGACATCCCGCTCACCACCGGCCAGGCCGATCAGGGCGGCGAAGGCCAGCGCTTCATGGTCTATACCGTGTACGACTCGCTGGTGTTGTGGGACTTGACGTCCGCCACCAAGCCCTCGGTGCTGGTACCGGGCCTCGCCCTGAGCTGGACCACCGATGCCAAAGACAAATCCAAGTGGACCTTCAAGATTCGCGAAGGCGCCAAGTTCCATGACGGCTCCGAATTCACCGCCGAAGCAGCCGTGTGGAACCTCGACAAGCTGCTCAACGACAAATCACCGCAGTACGACCCGAAGCAGGCCGCACAGGGGCGCACGCGGATTCCGTCGATCGCCTCCTATCGCGCCATCAACAAGACCACGCTCGAAGTCACCACCAAGGAACCCGACGCGTTCCTGCCCTATCAATTATCGTGGATCGCCATGTCGTCGCCGGCGCACTGGGAAAAGCTCGGCAAGAGCTGGGATGCCTATGCCAAGTCACCGTCCGGTACGGGCCCGTGGAAGCTGACCTCCTTCACGCCGCGTGAACGCGCCGAAATGGTGCCGAACAAGACTTACTGGGACAAGACCCGCGTTCCGAAGCTCGACAAGCTGGTGCTGCTGCCGCTGCCGGAAGCCAACACCCGTACCGCCGCCTTGCGCTCGGGCCAGGTTGACTGGATCGAAGCACCCGCACCCGACACCGTGGCCAGTCTCAAGGGCGCGGGCTTCCAGATCGTGACCAACGCCTACCCGCATAGCTGGGTCTGGCATTACTCGATGGCCGAGGGCTCCCCCTTCCTCGATGCGAAAGTGCGCAAGGCAATGAACCTGGCGATCGACCGCGAAGGCCTCAACAAGCTGCTCGGCGGCCTGTCGATCCCCGCCAAGGGCTTCATGCCGCCGGGCCACGCCTGGTTCGGCAAGGCGCCTCAACTCAAGTTCGATCCGGCGGCCGCGCGCACAATTTTGGCGGAAGCTGGTTACACCAGCGCCAAGCCGCTGGTGCTCAAGGTCGTGATCCCCTCTTCGGGCTCGGGCATGATGCAGCCGCTGCCGATGAATGAGTACCTGCAACAGAATCTCGGCGATGTGGGCGTCAAGGTCAACTTCGAAGTGATGGAGTGGAACACGCTCTTGGCAGCATGGCGTGCCGGCTCGAAAGACCCGGCATCGCGCGGCGGTGTGGCGCTCAACTACTCCTACTTCGTGCAGGACCCGTTCACCGCTTTCACGCGACATTTCCAGTCAGACCTGGTATCCCCCAAGGGCACCAACTGGGGCCACTACGCGAGCAAGGAAATGGACAGCATGCTGAGCCAGGCGCGCAACACGTTTGATCCGAAGGAACAGACCATCGCGCTGCAGAAACTTCACGAAAAAATCGTCGGCGAAGACCTGTTTCTTACCGTGACTCACGATGTGAATGCGCGTGCCATGTCGTCCAAGGTCAAGGGCTTCGTGCAGGCGCAGAACTGGTTCCAGAACTTCTCGTCGATCACGATGACGAAGTAGGCACCCTACGTTCTGCGGGCAGCGCCCGCCGCATCAGGGGAGCACACGCGCCAACTCCGGGTGAAGGCCGATGCTGGGCGCAGGCACCTTGCCTGCCGCGCCGCCAGGCCACGGTTTGTGCGCCTGCCGGGCAAGCCTCAAGGCTGCGCGCGCGCCGGAGTGCACGCTGTCAATCACCGGCACCGACACCAGTGGCGCAATCCGCGCCGCCAAGCCTGCCAGCGCCGCACCGCCGAGGATCACCGCTTGCGCGCCATCCTGGTCTGCTGCGGCCTGCGCTTCAGCCGCCAAAAATTTCAGCGCGCCTTCGGGATCGGCGGCGACCTGATCCCCAGTCAGCGTAATCGGGCGGATGCTGGCAATCGAATCGCTCAGCCCCAACGCATGGGCGAGGCGTGACAGCATCGGCTTCCACAACACGCCTCCGGTGACGATCGAATAGCGGCCGACCTGCGCCGCCTCCTGCATCGCTGCTTCGGCCAGGCCCACTACCGGCACCGGACTCGACTCGCGCAGCGCAAACAGTCCGGGGTCGCCAAAGCAGGCCAGCAGGACCGAATCAAAACCATTGGGCGCCTCGGCGCACTGCAGCGCCAGGCAGTCGAGCGCGGAATGGCCGGCAATCGCATACGCGGTTTCCGTCGAGATGTAGCGTGCTCCCAGTCGGGCCGTAGCCGGAATCAGTTCGACATCGGCTCCCAGCACGTCGCGCACGTGGCGCACGACCAGGTCGGTAACGGAGGCCGTGGTGTTGGCATTGAGGACGAGGATGCGGGGCATGATGTAAACAATCGCTTCATGTGCAAAAGCGAGAGTATGCATGGACACGATTGAACTAGTGAAATTGTGGGCCCACGCGGATGAAAATTTGAGCCTGTCGCCCTAATTCGGTTTCAGATTTGCCTTTTCGATCACCTCTTTGACGGTAGCGCTCTCCCGCTTGATGCGGTCGGCCAGTTGCTCCGGCGTGTGGAAGATGAACTCGTATTCCATGCCAGTAAATTTCTCCCGTATATCCGCACTTTCCAGACTCTTGGTGACGACCTCGTTAAGACGACTGGCAGTCCCTACGGGCATCCCCGGAGGACCAAACAATGCCGCCCACGTTTCCATCTCGAGCGAGGGATAACCAGATTCCCTCGCGTCGGGGACGTCGGGCAGCGACTTCAGGCGTTTGTCGGACATCACCATCAGGGCCCTCAACTTTCCCGCGCGGATGAGCGCTCCAGCGGTGCCAACGTCCAGCACCGTGAGCTGAACCTGGCCGGACGTGACAGCGTTCAGCGCAGGGCCTGCGCCGTTATAGGGGACATGGGTGAGCCGCATGCCGGTCCGCTGCATCACGAGTTCCATCGCGATCTGGAACGAAGTGGTGCCAGTGCTGAAATTGAGGACGTTCGGATTAGCCTTGGCATACTCGACCAATTCCTTCATCGTCTTGACCGGCACGCCCGGATGAACAATCACCGCAAGGGACGCTATCGCGATCATGCTTATCGGGGTGAGGTTGACCAAGGGGTCAACGGATTCCTTCGGGTAAAAGACCGGGTTGGTGGTAATCGGACCGGCGCTGGCCAGCAACAGCGTGTTGCCGTCCGGGGCACTCGCGGACACGGCCTTCGTGGCAATCAGCATGTTTGCGCCCGGCCGGTTGTCGACGACCACGTTGCGCTTGGTCAATTCCGCAAGGCGCGCGGCGAGTATTCGCGCACTGGCGTCCAGGCTTCCTCCGGGCGGGACGCCGAGAATGAAACGAATCGGGGGACCGCCGACCTGCGATTGCGCAATGTTCGGCGAGGCAAGCAAGGCTGCGGCGAGGAAGACGTGCAGAAATCTCGTCATGGTGACTCCTTTGGTTTGGACGCTATGTGTTTCGATCAGGACTTCCGGCTGCCATCGTCCGGTACCTTTCCGAACTTCTTGTCCCTAGCGTTGATAAATCCACGAACAGATTTTTCCTTTTTCAACTTTCCCAGCAATTCACCCCGTTCCGTGCTTGCATGGCCTAGCTGGCGCACGACGAACTGGTGTTCCCAGGATGTACGCTGGCCCATCTGGTCAAGCACGTTATTGAGGGAACGTTTCACCAGCCGAACGGCCCATGCGGGCATTTCCGCTATGCGGCTTGCCAGCTTCAACGACTCGGCTTCCAGCGCATCGTCAGAAAATATCTGGTTGACGAAGCCAAAGTCACGCGCTTCTTGCGCGCTCAACCAGTCGCCAGTGAACAGCAGCTCCTTCGCCTTGCGAACGTTGAGGTCCCAAGGCTCGACCAACAGGAATGGGCCCGAAGCGGCCATGCGGCACATCGGATTCTGGAAACGCGCTTTGCTGGAGGCGACAACCAAGTCGCAAACGCTCGCAAGTGTCCAACCCGCTGCGACGGCGGGGCCATGCACGACAGCAATGGTCGGCTTCGGGTAATCGCGAAGGTAAAGGCTCTTACTGTAGTAGAGCTCCTCCTCGACCAGGTATCTACCTTCGCTGGTCGCGCGTCGCGCCTCCCACTCCGCATCAAGAGCAGGCGTACGGTCTAGCTCGTGTCCCGATGAGAACGAGTCGCCTGTCGCGCCCAGAACCACGACGCGCACGTCGGGATCGTGCTCGAACTGGCGGAACGCCGTTTCCAGATCGAGCATCATCTGGACGTTAATCGCATTGCGCCGGGCCGGCCGATTGAGCAAGATGCGCGCAACGCCCTCGTTGGGCCGGTCGACCAGAACGGTTTCGTATGGGCCCGGCACCGGCGCGCCGACGCTATGCACTGTAGTCACCTCGATGTCCCTTGAGCGGATTCGCCGGCAACGCGACGCCGAGCTCCTTGGCCTCGGCGCGCACATGGGCGAGCCACGCCAGCCGCACTTCACGATTGCCGACAGTTTTGATGCCCAACTCCATGAAGCGCCGGATGTTGGGCGAATCGTTCTGACCGAACATGTCCACCGCGTACGGCCAGATCTCCGTAAACATTTCTTGGACGATCTTGCGGTGACCCTTTTCTATGGCAGCCTTGGCTATCAGCTTTCCGGAATTCGAATGCTCGAAGCCTTCGTCCTTGAAATTGCGCGCGGACCATGCAGCCCAGGGAAGGTAGTTCGAGCCAACCGCCGCGAGGCTTTGGTAGCCGCCCCCACGTTCGACCAGCCAGCGCCCGATGCCGACACTGATCCAGAGCTCGTCGGTAGTCGCCGCGTCGTCGACCTGGTAACGGATGATTTTCCGGAACACGTCCAGCAGACGGGCATCCGGAGATGCAATCTGCGCCCGTTCGACCTCAGGCATCGGATCGACACCAAGTGAACGAAGGATGTCAACCAGGCCGAGGCCGTGCTCAGTTTCGCCGCGGAGCTGGATACCGACGTCCTCGATCCAGTCTGCGGACGGCGCGATGGGGCGCCTGTGCCTGTCCTGATACTCGGAGGCGAGTTGTACGGTAAGTACCTTGATCAGATACTGCCGGTACTCGTCGCTCAATTGCTCGGGACGGGTGAAGAACTCCGGGTACACACGGACACGCTGACGCGCCAGGGCGCCTTGTGCATGCGCTGCGAGAGCGGAAACGGGGTCGGCAATGATGGCGGACATGTGGGTCTCCTGGCGTCAATCAATTTTGGCGGAATGGGTGGGAAGGCCGATGATCTGGAGATCGTGGCGCACAATTTCCTTGAACCAGGACAGGCTTGCCGACTGGGCGCGGGTCCACAGTCGAGCGTCGACCAACGGCTGCGCATCCTTCGACATCGCTGAAACATAGTCAACGCCGATTCCGTACCACTTCCCTATGCTCTCGACAATCTGGTCGCGCCCTCCCGCACGGGAGGCTTTGACGAGACGTTCCACAGGCGCGCCGGTTGACGCGGCCGGCCAGCGCGTCAGCCCCAAGTCAAAATAGGTTTGAAAGGCGAGATCCGAAAGCGGGACATAAATCGAGCCGAACTCCATGATCGACCTTGCGCAATGTGCCCTCGCACGTATCCATCGCCACACCAACATGTCGTTCCAGGAATCGATCTGCGTGGACGACAGCTGGTGCTTGTGCTTGCCCCGGGCCAGCCAGTAATTCGCCTCCGTGACCAAATCCTGGGTAGGTGCACCCAGTCCCGTGAGCTCCTCAGCAACTTTCTTCACGCGCCGAGTCTGCTTTTCCCACTCGATCAACAGAGCCCGGTTTTCTTCGGGATAATCGTCGCTACGGTAGTTGGCGAGGCCGTAGCCGTGCATGAACTGCACATGGTTCAGGTCGTTGTGGAGCCGGAAGGTCAGCAGGCGAATGAGCGTCTCGCGTATGTAATCACTCTTGACCTCGCCGGCATGACGAATGAACACCGGCTCATCTTCCTCGATCACTGGGGGGGTATAGGCTTCAATCATGGTGTTGTTTCCTTGAAATGTCGCTGGGTTGCCCGCGCATCTGCGTGGGCTCATGCTGCATGGAATTCCCCATATTCGGTTCCGGGGGATCCCGTAATTTATGCACCTGACCGGCAGTGCTGCCGATCCAGATTCCGGTTTCGCGCCAAAGCTGTGGCTCAGCATCAGTGCTAGCCGGGCTGATCACCCGGTGGGCGCCGAATGCGCATTCGGCGAGATGCAACTCACCTTCTGGCGATATTGACAGGCGCGTGCCGAGCACCGGCACGCCGGCCCATGCAGCACCATGAGTACGGAGTTCATCCAGGGTGGCCAGTGTGATCGGCCCGCCGGGACCTTCGAGGATCCGGGTAATCGAGGCATTCGGAAACCAACCCCGCAACGCCGACAATCGATCCAGTGCCACTGGCCTCCGTGTCCAGACGCAGACATTGGCTACCGTGGTGGCCAACCTTGCCGCTGGTCCGGGCAGTGTGTCGAGCTGATTCGCGCGCAGGTGGATTTCTGTCGCCCCGCCGTCGATGACACTGTCCATCCACGCCGTGGTGCCAAAGGCGCCGGGAAGGATGACACGACCGCGGCCAATCAGCGCGCCAAACAGAGCAGACCAGTTGATCGGGTCCCACACAGGTCCTGCCATGACGCTGATTGAACCAGGTGCTGGCGATGCCACCCCCCATCCATAACAAAGCGCCTCGTGCGTCCACGCTACGTTTTCCGACGCGGAGACCGGATACTGCATGGCGGCGGCGTCGAACGGGCGTGACGCGATTACCTTGCCGGGAAGATCGGCCTTCCACCCGGCAGTGCGAAATGCATGCCCGGCGCAGTCCAGCCACGGCAGCCGCTGATGATCTGAATGCCCTGGGCAACCGCGCAATGTATAAGGCGAGAGCAAGGCCGCATAGCTCGCGACGATCGTGTGCATGCTGAGCATTGGCCCGATATCGATCAGCGCGTGCGCCGTCTCCTTCGTCGCGATTTCAAGGGTTGCCACGGCAAGCCGCGCGAGTTCGCGGTGACTGATCGTGCCTTCGACGCCAACGAGTGCGGGCTCGTTGCCGCACGCCTGTGCCACCCGATAGAGCAGGGTGCCTGCGCTGAAGCGGCTGACCTGATTCACGTGGCCGGCTCCCCCTGGTTGGTCAGCGCAGGCGCGGCCGGAACGAGCATCGCGCGCATGGCGCGCTTATCGATCTTGCCTACCGTAGTGTGAGGAAAAGCATCGACCACCACATAACGCCTGGGCCGTTTGTAGGCAGCCACTCGTTCTGTCATCGCAGCTTCAATTGCGCTGGTGTCGTGCTGCCCATCACGCATCGTCAGGAACGCCACCGGTACCTCGCCCCATTTCTCGTCTGGCATCCCGACGACCGCTGCTTCCCGCACCGGCCCCATTGCGTGAAGGACTTCTTCCAGCTCACGCGCGTAGATGTTCTCGCCGCCGGAGATGATGAGATCGGATTTTCGGTCGACCAGATACAGAAATCCCTCGGCGTCGATATAGCCAAGGTCACCGCTGTGCAACCAGTCATCAATGTGGCTCGCTGCCGTTTTTTCTGCGTTCTTCCAAAAGCCGGGAGAAACCTGGCCGCCCCGCACCAGGATTTCGCCCAACCCGCCGCGCCTGCATTCGGTCCCATCCTCATTGCGGATGCTGATCTCCTGGCCGACTGGAGGGCGGCCTATGCATCCATACGGGCGCTTGCCAAGCTGCTCCCACCATCCCGATGCATAGGTGCCGGCCTCGGTGGAGCCCGCGCCATTTCCGAGGCGCAACGACGGGAAGCGGCGCACCAGCCGTTGCGCCACCTCGAGTGGCAATGGCGCACCGCCCGAACGCAGTTCGCGCAGGCTGGCAGTGTCGAATTGCTGGTCGGCGGCGATCAGCGCCAACTGGGCCACCATCGTCGGAACGACGAATGCAGCGTTCACCTTGAAGCGCTCGACCAGGCGCAGGAAGTCCATCGCGCTGAATGAGCCTTCCGCCATCACCACGGTATTGCCGATGGCCAAGGCAAGGATTGCCAACTGTCCCGCGACGTGGAACATCGGCGTGGCGGCGAAAATCGTCCGCGTGGTCGCGCCGAAATAGTGTCCGGGCTGGAGCAGCAGCATCGCAAGCGCATTCCGGTGGGTGCGCGCGACCGCCTTGGGCGTTCCACTGGTTCCCCCCGTATACAGGATGGCAAAGAATGCATCGCTGTCGACGTCGACGACAATCGCGGCCGCGGCACTGCTACGTTCGATCAGATCCTCGTAGCCGATTGCGCCCGCCCGCGCCTCGCCCCAGGAGATGACGGGCTTTTGTCCAGCGAAGGGATCGGCAATTCTCAACCGGTCCGCCTGTTCCGGTTCGCAGAAGTACGCGTGGGCTTCCGTGAACGAGCACACGACCTCCAGTTCGGCTGCGACCAGACGGAAATTCAACGGGACTACCGTTGCCCCCACACTCGTGCACGCCCAGTACGCCTCGATGTATTCGGGACAATTGCGTCCTGCGATTGCGACGCGGCTTCCCTTAACAATGCCGAGACCGGCAAGGCCATGGGTGAGTCGGGCCACTCGCGCGCCCACGTCGGAAAATGTTCGGGATCGCGTGGCGGTTGCAATTGCCACGCGATCCGGCGGCGCGAGCGCGCAGGCCTGCCAGAATAGCGAGGCGCAGTTCATCCCGATGGCGCGGCGTGGTCTATTTTTCTAGCAAACGACTGGTAACCGACCAACCGGCGAGCTCCCTGAGCTGCAGGCCCTGAAGTATGGCCTGCCGGGCACCCAGTTCCCTGCTCTTATGGATGAGTTCGACGGTAGCCATCAACACGCGCAGGTCGCGCCCGGCCAGGTGTTGCGCAAGCTCCATTGCGCGGTCCATGAGCTGGCCGGGGGCGACGACTTCGGAAATCAGTCCGAGTTCGAGTGCGCGTTTTGCCGACATCCTTTCCTTGCGTCCCATCAGGAACATGCGCGACACGGCTTCCCGGGGCATGCGCAGCATCAACTCGATCGGCTCAAAAACCGGCAGCAGGCCGATCTCGACATGAGTGTCGAAGAACGTGGCGTTCTCGGTCGCGATGTTGATGTCCCCGGCCGTGATGAAATGAAAACCACCGCCCACGACCATTCCGTTCACGGCGGTGATCACGGGTTTCCAGCATTGGACGTGTTTCGAAGTCAGTGTGCGGATTCCCTCATCGCGTGTTGCGTACTTCGACTTGACCGCGCCCTTGTCGTAGTCGCTGAAATCGGCGCCGGTACAGAAGTACTTCTCGCCGCTTCCCGTGAGGACCGTAACGGAAATCGCATCGTCGAATTTGATGTCTTCCCAGACCCTACCGAGCTCGACAGTCATCTCCGGATTGAATGAGTTCTTCTGTTCCGGCCGGTCCAGGGTAATCAACGCGATGGCCCCGCGTTTCTCGAATTTCAGGGTGTTAAAGGTCGGCATTGTCGAGATACTCCTTAGTGAGAAATGCAATCGGCACCGCTTGACGTCAATTGACCTCACATTCAGATTAGTATATTTGCACCAATAATGCAAATATCACCTTATGCATTGCATGCTGCACCGCAAACGCCACGAATCGGCATGCGATTCCAGTGCTCGAGCCAGAGGCCGTATTAGAATTGGTCAAACTCTCATAGGAGCACTTGTTGGTGGCAAGAATTCTTGAAGGCGAGACCCGCAGGGGAGCCGGCACCTCGCGAACCGGGACTGGAACAGAGGAGCAACCAAAACTCGATGGCAGGCGCGAGCGAACCTCTAGAACGCGCCAGGCAATTATCGACGCGGTAATTTCCTTGCAGGAGGCCGGTGAAGCTCGTGCGCCTGCAGCCGCTATTGTGGCAAGAGCGGGTGTATCGCTGCGGTCCCTGTTTGTTCATTTCCCCCGGCAGGAGTTATTGACTCTTGCGGTAATGGACGACATCAATGGTCGACTGTTGAAAAATGCCATCACCGCAACGCCTGATGGCGGACTCGAGGAACGGATCGACCGTTTCCTCGACCTGCGGATTCCGCTGCTGGAAAAGCTAGTGGCCTACCGGCGGTCGGCGGCCGCCATGGAGCCACTGCCGCAATCGGTACACGCCCGCCGTCGGGCAGTGCGCCTCCAATTGAGGAACGAGGTAGCTATCATGTTCGCGCCGGAGTTGCGTGCAGCCGGCAAGGGCCGGGGGAAATTGCTCCTTAACGCAATCGCCGTCACCACGGAAAGCGAGTGCTGGGACAACCTGCGCCGGAATTACGGCACGAGCGCGGCCAATTCCCGCTCGACGATTCGCCTAATGCTGACGCGGATGCTGGGACTCAGCAATCGGATTTGAAGAATCGAAGCGTGGAGTCGCCAATACGCCAGCGCGACCTCTCGACTTGACAACTGCGTCGACACCATCCACCCCGACTTCGGCAACGCGATCCGCGCGGTCAATCGAAAGGGGTAGGAACACTGGCAACTCCGGTCATTTGGGTTTTCCTTTCCTTGCGCTATTGCGCTGGTTGATGACAACTTTTTCAAGGGATGCCAGACGGTCTTCCCAAAACTGGCGGTAATACTCGATCCACTCGGCGGAATCGGCCATCGCATCGGCGTTGAGTGAAAGGTTGTGGTCGCGGCCCTGCACCCGTGGGCCGCAGCAGCTCGGTGCACTCGAGCATCTTGATGTGCTTGGAGACGGCGTTGAGCGACACCGACAAATCGCCGGCGATCTCGGTCATGCGAGCGTGGGCCAGGGCAAGGCGCGCGACGATGGCGCGCCGTGTCGGGTCGGCCATTGCAATGAAGGCGGCGTCGAGCCGGCCCGAGGCGTGGGAGGATTTGGAGGGAGTTTTACGTTCAATCAAACGGTTGAATATAAAAGAGGATTAAGGCGATGTCAGGCCTTATTGAAAACAATCGGTTCGGAAGGATTCTGCAATCCGCAAAGCCGTCGCACAATGGATGCCTCACTCCAACCGACCACATCCATGAAAACCGCCGCCCCCGAGCCCACCCGAAAATCCGTGATCGACGCACTGCTGCTGAAGCTGCCCGGCACCGTTGGCAAGAAAATAAGCGCACTGGATGCCTATTTTGTCGGTGACAAAATGTTCGCCTGCATCAGCGGCGACGGCGTCGGCCTGCGCCTACCGGCCAAGACCGCTGATGAATTGCAGTTCTCGCGCGCCAACGTGAGCCACTTCAATTCGGGCGGTGTGTCCGGCACCAGAGAGTGGATCCAGATCAACCGCGCCGACGCAGCCGAGTATGCGCAGGACCTCGAACTGTTCCAGGCCTCGCATGCTTTCGTCAAGGCGGCGCGCAGCCGCTGAGATGTATTGCGCCGCGCGCATGACGTTAGCGGTAACATTGCGGATGCGCCGCAAGCCAGCACCGACAAGACCCGCCGCACGGACGGCGAGAACCGCCGCTCCGCCGCCGCGCGCGGCGCGCCGCAAATCCGGCGGCATTACGCTGCGCGATGTCGCCACGCTGGCCGGCGTATCGGTAATCACCGCCTCGCGCGCGCTCAACACTCCCGAAAAAGTGTCTGCCGAAGCGTTGGAGAAGATTCGCGCCGCAGTCACCCGCACCGGCTACGTGCCCAACCTGCTGGCGGGCGGCCTCGCGTCGAACCGCAGCCGCCTGGTCGCGGCCGTGGTGCCGGCGATCGCCGGCTCGGTGTTCATGGAAACCATCCAGGCGCTGACCGACGAGTTGGCCGGCGCCGGGTTTCAGTTGATGCTGGGTCAATCGGGCTACCGTGATTCGCGCGAGGATGCGCTGCTCGACGCGATCATCGGGCGGCGCCCGGACGGCATCGTACTCACCGGCGTGATGCGCTCGCCCGAGGGGCGGCGGCGCCTGCTGGCCTCCGGCATTCCGGTGGTCGAGACCTGGGACCTGACGTCGAATCCAATCGACATGCTGGTCGGTTTTTCGCACGAGAAGGTGGGTGCGGAAGTGGCCGCGCACCTGTACAGCAAGGGTTACCGGCGCTGCGCGATCGTGACTGCGGATGACCATCGCGCGGGTTTGCGCCGTAGCGGGTTCGAGGCGCGCTGGCGCACGTTGACCGCTGGCACCAAAACCACCACAGAACATCACATCCCGGTCTGGACCGTACCCGCACCGAGCACGCTCGCCGGCGGGCGCGCAGCACTGACTGGCCTGTTGGCGCAGTATCCTGACATCGACGCGATCTGGTGCAGCTCCGACGTGCTCGCGCACGGCGTGATCACCGAAGCACACGCGCGAGGATTGCGTGTAACGCAAGATCTGGCAGTGCACGGTTTCGGCGACCTCGCCTTTGCCGCGCATATTCATCCGGCGCTGACGACAGTACGCATCGACGGCACCGCGATTGGCCGCGAAGCAGCGCGCTGCCTGATTGAACGCAGCACAGGGACACATGCGGGGCCGAAAGTGCGCGACATCGGGTTTTCCATCGTCGAGCGCGCCAGCGTTTGAGAGTGTTTTTTGCCTGCGGCTCAGCGGCCTGACACCGCGACACCGCCCCACGGATTGATAATCGTCAGCCCAAGTCCGTCAAAGTGCTTTTGATTGCGCGTGGCCAAGGTTGCACCGTGTGCAAGACACACGGAAGCTATTTGAGCGTCTGCCATGGCAATCGGTTGGCCCATGCGTTCGCGTTGCGCCACCAGTTGCGCATAGACCGACGCCGCCGCAAGGTCGAACGGCAAAACCTGGCCAGCAAAATCAGTTTCGAGCATCGCCCACACAGAGCGCGCAAGTTGTCGTTTGCGAGCGCCATCCTCCAATCGCGCAACACCAAACATCAACTCGGCTGCGCCCACTGCCGTCAGCCATAACTCGCTCGGCGCCTGTGCATCAAGCCACGCCAATACCGCCGGCTCAGGCCGGGCGCACATGATTTCCGACACCACGTTGGTGTCCAGCACAATCACGTGTCACCCGGCATCAAAGCTTGCAGCGCGGGCCGGCTCGTTTCGCTCGGGTACATCCAGATCCACCCCACCCAGGGCGGCAAAGCGCGCGTGGATGCGGCTTCCCAAGCCGCCAGGGGCGATTGGCTGTGCCAGCGCGTTGCGCAGAATGGTGCGCACCTCTTCCTCCATCGAGCGGCCGTGCGCGGCCGCTGCCATGCGCAGCTTGTCTTTGATGACGGGGTCAATATTTCGAACGGTTAATGTGGTCATGGCAAAACTCCTTGAAGACGCCAAAAAAGAATGCATTGCATGCAATGCTAGCATAATTTCATCAGATCGAGCCGACTCAAGACGTCCGCACGAGACAGCGGAGCGACCAGGCACATACGCCAGGAACCGCGCCAGGAGCCATTTCTGGAAGCAAACCGGCTGTGTGCCATGGTGGGAGCGGTTCTTCAGCCTGTGCGGATTGAATTCTGGTTAAATGCGCGCAAATCGATCGCGGTTTTCAAGTCTCAATCGCTCAGACCGGCCCGAAAACTTTCCAGCAGTCGGCGCATCGCTCCAAAATCACCTTGTTCAAAATGGGTTAGGGCGGATCCATTTCTGGTCAGTTGTTGCACAAGCAGGCCCATCTCCTCACCAGCCAACTCGCGGTCCAGTATCGTCAAGACCGAAACACGGCTTTCCGGAGACAGTATTTCCGAAACGTCACGGCCCAGAAGTCGTGTAGCGGCCCGGTCAGGATCGTGATCCTCTGCTTCCATCAGTCCCTTGACATCCCATAGCGTGCGGCCAGCCACTTTTTCGTAATGGGTCAGCAACAGGCGAATGTCCATCGCATCCTTGTCTTGCGGAAATTCACGCTTTCTGGCTTCCCACGCAAATAGCTTCAGCAGCATGAGGCCGGCAGGCGATACGACTTTAACGGGAAGGTCAATGTCCGCAATCACCATCATTGCGCTACGGAATGCCTCCTCGAAACCGATGACATTCATCACGTCATAGTGCTTTGGAGGCCACGCAATTTCTGCTTTGTCTCCTCCCAATGCACCGAATGGAACGAGATCAATGTGGAAGCCTTGCAACCGGCGGTGATTGAGGCGGTGGACGATCGCGTCCTGCACAAATTCACCTTCTGCGAGAAGACCGTTCTTGATCTGTTCGAACTCCTCCCAGTTCTTGAGCGCTATGCCGATGTCGGCATCTCGCGTGGCACGCCGGGTATCGATGCCGTGGATATGGGTGAACACCCAATCGCGCGCCATGGCGCCCATCAGAAACCAGTCAACCCCCACTGACGCCGCAGCGCGAGCCACCATGCGCAGCGCCTGCCGATGAACCGGGTCAAGCTTGGTTGTGAGGTCAGGCCAGGCAGCGTTCATGGATCAGGCCAGCGGTTTCGATGGCGCGCGGATCACCCGTCGCCATCAGATCTGCGTAAACGAGCAGCGGCGGCACTCTATCGGCCTCCGTTTCGGTTGGCGGAAAATTCCAGAAAATTTCAACGACGGCGACATCGCCCGCAGGGTCGGCCCGCATCCGCTGCTCTCTGAGCAAGGTCGCCGGAATGCCTTTTGCGTAGACGGTGATTTCGCCGGGCTTGAGATAACCGGTCATGCGATCGGCCGCCACGTCCCCGCCCCACAGAGCGTTGTGCGCTCCGAGATTGGCCTTCTTCCACCAATCCGGCGTCTCGGCACGAAAACGCCGCACGACATGCCGCGGCACCAGTTGTTCGGCATACGCCGCCGTCCATTTCTCGATCAGTGCGGGGCGCTGAAGCAGTTGCTTGCCATTTTTTCCAAGATCAACCAGGTAGCCGGTTCGTTTCAGGTTGGCGATCACACCGTTGACTGTCCCCAAAGCCACGCCGGCGGCATCGGCAATATCCCGGTATGGGCGATTGAGATATTCGGGCCGTGCCAGCAGCACGAAGAGCACTTTCGTCCCTTTGGGATTAAGCAACTGGCGCGGACGGGTCGGTGGCGCGATCTTCATGCCGGCCGGTGGAGGGCACCCCACAACCAAGGCAAAAAAGCCGGTCTCGGCAAGGTAAACATTGCCAGCTGTATCCAAAAATGGGATGTCGGCAGCCCGAAGTTTTTTGGCCTGCTCTGCGGGGATGTAAGGCGCGAGCAGCACCCTGTTCTCGTCAGCCTTTTGGTTGCGATGCCAGTCCCGAATCAAGGGGGTGATGGCGGGAGTGTCAGCCTGAAGGACTACGATGGCAGTGTAAAAACGGTCTGCCTTCCCGCCCTTTGGCCTGAATAGCAATGTGGGCGGCGCTTCAGTGTCACCGGCCGGGCGCACCTGCAGGCGCGCCCGCTTCCCTGCCCATTGCATGAAAGCATTGCAGGCCGTTTTTGCAAGCACGAAAATTTCATTCTTGTCAGGCATGATTGGTGTTCAACAATTGTCATTGTTCAAAAAAAATGAACATGGATTGAATTTGAACATTCCGAACCAGAAAGTGCAATACTTTTGTTCAATAATATTCGTCGTTCAATGTTAATGAACAACCTAGATAATTGAACAAGTTCTGCGAAAGATGCGTAACCAATCAAGCGGATCATCGCAGCAGCCATCGTCATCGGAAGGAATCGGTATAATTTGCAAAATATTAACATAATCAATTATTTATATATTTTTATCGAGTCGTATATAGCCGCGAGAACTCCACTGGCAGCAGGCCGGATATTCCGGAGACTACGGTGCGCCGCCAACATTCCCTCCTTTCGAATGATGCAAAGAGAAGAGTATCGTTGCCCTTTTTACATGCAAAAAAATGGCTCAACTCCTTCGGATACCCCCAAAACAGAGGGGGCCGTTACGGCGGTTATACTATCAACGATAGTACAATCCCTCCGGATACCCCCCAAACAGAGAGGGCCACGACCAGGCGCGTTAGGTATCTAACGCCTGCTTTTCACTCTCCGGATACCCTCGAACAGAGGGGGCCACTACCTTTGCTCCCGTGGGAGCAAACCTCTTGGACCTCTAGATGCTGCCCCAGGAACCGCTCCAGGAGCCATTCTTCAAGCATAGCCTCCGAGAATCGTTGGTGGAAGAGCCTCTTAAACAGATGCCCCGTTGAAATCCATGCTGAAGCAAGCGTACCGAGCAAGCGGACTGAACTTGACATATCGCCGCCGCTTCCATTAAGATTAAATGTTACCGGTAACATTTTGTTGCCGCCTCCCAAGCCAATCCTCCAGGAAACCCTCGCATGACCACCACCAAAGCCCGCAAAAAACCCGAGGAACTGCGCAGCCACCGCTGGTACGGCGCAAAAGACATGCGCTCGTTCGGCCATCGCTCGCGCACCGCCGGCATGGGCTATCACCGCAGTGACTACATGGGCAAGCCGGTGATTGCGATCATCAACACCTGGAGCGACATCAACACCTGCCACACGCATTTCAAGCAGCGCGTCGAAGAGATCAAGCGTGGCGTCTGGCAGGCCGGCGGGTTTCCGGTCGAGATGCCGGCAATGTCGCTCTCCGAGCCAATGCAAAAGCCGACCACCATGCTCTATCGCAACCTGCTGGCGATGGAGACTGAAGAGCTCTTGCGCTCCTACCCGGCCGACGGCTGCGTGCTCATGGGCGGCTGCGACAAGACTACGCCGGCACTGATCATGGGCGCACTCTCGATGAACCTGCCGACCATGTTCATGCCGGCGGGCCCGATGCTGCGCGGCGACTACAAAGGAAAATTTCTCGGGTCAGGCTCCGACACCTGGAAATACTGGGCCGAGCTGCGCGCCGGCAATATCACGGAAGATGACTGGCAGGAAGTCGAAGACGGCATCGCGCGCTCGCCCGGCCATTGCATGACGATGGGCACCGCCAGCACCATGACCAGCGCCGCCGAGGTGCTGGGCTTCACGCTGCCGGGCGCTGCATCGATCCCCGCTCCCGATTCGCGCCATGCGCAAATGGCCACGCTGACCGGCAAGGCGATTGTCGAGATGGTCTGGGAAGACGTCAAGCCGAGCGACTTTCTCACTGCGGCTTCGTTCGACAACGCGGTCACCGCAGTGCTCGGGCTGGGCGGCTCGACCAATTCCATCGTGCATTTGGTCGCGATGGCCAAGCGCGCCGGCATCAACCTGACGATTGACCGCTTCGACGAGCTCGCGCGCAAGACGCCGGTGATTGCCAACCTGCGGCCCTCGGGCGCCTATTTGATGGAGGATTTTTACTACTCGGGCGGGCTGCGTGCGTTCCTTGCACAAATGGGCGACCTGATCGACGGCAGTGCGATGCAGTGCAACGGCAAAACCCTGGCCGAGAACATTGCCGGCGCCAAGGTCTACAACGATGACGTGATCCGCCCGCGCTCGAACCCGCTGGTGGCAAAGGATGGCCTCGCGGTGCTGCGCGGCAACCTCGCACCTGAAGGCGCAATCATCAAGCCAGCTGCAATGGAAAAGCGTTTCTATAAACACCAGGGCCGCGCCGTGGTGTTCACGGACTACAACGACATGAATGCGCGCCTCGATGATCCGAACCTCGATATCGATGCCGACAGCGTGATCGTGCTGCAAAGCGCCGGGCCGCAGGGCGCACCGGGCATGCCGGAGTGGGGCCAGCTGCCGATTCCGCAAAAACTGTTAAAGCAAGGTGTGCGCGACATGTTGCGCATCAGCGACGCGCGCATGAGCGGCACCAGCTACGGCGCCTGCGTGCTGCACGTCACACCCGAATCACACGTTGGTGGGCCGCTGGCGCTAGTGCAGACCGGCGACCTGATCGCCATGGACATCGAAGCGCGCACCGTCGACCTCAAGATCAGCGATGAAGAGTTCGCCAAACGCCGCGCCGCCTGGAAAGCGCCGGCCCCAAAATTCACGCGCGGCTACGGCGTGCTTTACCTGAAGCACATCCAGCAGGCCGACAAGGGCTGCGATTTTGATTTCCTGGAGCCGGACCAGGTGCAGGCCGCTGCGGCAACCGGCGGCGGCGAACCGGAAATCCATTGACCCGTTTTCAAGAAGGCGCACCAGCGCACGTCACACCCCACCCACCAAGGAGAGAGAAATGAACCACCCTGACCTACCCAAGCGCCGCCAGTTGCTGGCCGGCATCACCGCATTTGGCGCATCGGGTGCCCTATCAAGCCTGGCGCTTGCGCAAACGATCGACTTCAAACCCAATGCGCGCTACCCCGACCCGGCGGTGTTGATCCTCGATCCGAGCTTTGCCAAATACCGTATTTACAGCAGCACGGTCGAGCAGGTCGGCACCGGCATGCGCTGGGCCGAAGGGCCGGTGTATTTTCCGGCCGCCAAAGCCGGCGACCCGGGATATGTGTTGGTGAGCGACATCCCGAACAACCGCCTGATGAAGTTCAACGAGAAGGACGGCAAGTTCACGGTCCACAAGACCAATGCCAACTACGCCAACGGCAACGCGCGCGATCGTCAGGGACGTTTGGTAACCTGCGAACACTCCGTTACACGCCGCGTGGTGCGCACCGAGAAGAACGGCAAGATGACCGTGCTGGCCGACAAGTTCGAAGGCAAGCGCCTCAACGCACCCAACGACGTGGTGGTCAAGAGCGATGACAGCATCTGGTTTACCGACCCGCTGTTCGGCATCAACGGTGAATGGGAAGGCTCGCGCGCCAAGCCCGAGCAGGCCACCACCAATGTTTATCGGATTGCAGCCGACGGCAAGATCACTGCCGTCATCACCGACCTGGTCAACCCGAACGGGCTGGCTTTTTCGCCGAATGAGTCGAAGCTCTACGTGGTCGAATGGAAAGGCACGCCGAACCGCAGCATCTGGTCATACGACGTCAAGAGTGACGGCACGGTCGACAACAAAAACAAAGTGGTCGATGCGGCCGATTTCGGATCACTTGACGGCTTCCGTGTCGACCGCGACGGCAACCTGTGGTGCGGGTGGGGCAGCAACGGCGCGTTGCAGGCCGAGCCGACCGACATGGGCGGACGCAAGGTCTACCAGTTGCGCGGCAAGCCCGAAGACCTCGACGGCGTGATGGTGTTCAACCCGCAGGGCAAGGCAATCGGCTTCATCAAGCTGCCCGAGCGCTGTGCCAACCTGTGCTTCGGCGGCCCGAAGCGCAACCGCCTCTACATGACGAGCTGCCATTCGCTTTACGCGCTGTACGTCGAGTCGCATGGCGCGGCCTGACCGGTAGCCAAACTTTCCCGCAGTAACCGCCCCGCGCAACGCGGGGCGGGCTTTGAAAGCCGTTCACCATGATACGAATTTTGTCCGCACTACTCCTGGCGCTGTGCGCATCGCACGCCGCAGCGCAAGCCTACCCGGCGCGCCCGGTGACCATGATCGTACCGTTCCCGCCCGGCGGCGGCACCGATGTCGGCGCGCGCCTGATCGCGCAGCGTCTCACCGCCAAGTGGGGCCAGTCGGTGGTGGTGGAAAACCGCGGCGGCGCGGCCGGCATTGTCGGCATGGAGGCGGCCGCCAAGGCCAAACCGGACGGGTACACCTTCATCATGGGCAACGTCGGCACAATCGCCATCAACAATTCGCTCTACAAGAAACTGCCCTACGACCACGAGACCGCGTTCGCGCCGATCAATTTTGTGGCCGACCTGCCGCTGGTGATGCTGGCCTACCCGGGGCTCGCCGCGAAGACGCCAAAAGACATCATCGCGATGGCCAAGGCCGAGCCCGGCAAGGTCACCTTTGCGTCTTCCGGCGCCGGCGGCGCGCCGCATCTGGCCGCGGAAATCTTCGAGGACATGGCCGGCATCAAGATGCTGCACGTGCCCTACAAAGGCGGCGGCCCGGCGGTCACCGACCTGATGGCCGGGCACGTCAATATTTTGTTCACCACCGTGCTCGAAGCGGTGGGCCACGTGAAGTCTGGCAAGCTGCGCGGCATGGCGGTGACGAGCAGTGCGCGCTCGCCGGCCCTGCCCGACGTGCCCACTGTCGCCGAGGCCGCGCTGCCCGGTTTCGATACCGGCTCGTGGATTGGCCTGTTGGCGCCGGCCGGGACACCGCAAGCGATCATCGACAAGATTGCCGCCGACGTGCGCGACATCGTGAGCGAACCCGAGACGCGTGAGAAGTTCATCTCGCAAGGCGCGCTGCCACGTGCCATGAGCAATTCGCGGTTCATTGCCTTGATTGCCGCAGAGAAGAGGCGTTACGCCAAACTGATTGCGGACAAGAATATCCGCACCGAATAGCTTTCCCTTTCCCTTTGCCTGCACCCTTCCCTCACCTTTTCACCCGGCTCACGCTTCAGGCATCACTCCCATGACCACCTTGCACCCCGACACCCTCGCCCACCTGAAAACGATTAGCGTGGCCACCCTGTGCACGCAACTCTTCAAGCGCGGCTTTCGCAACGTCTTCATCCAGGGCATCGGCCGTCTCACCGATCCCTCATTTGACACATGGGGTGGAAACATGGTCGGCCCGGCTTACACGATGCGCAGCATCCCGGCGCGCGAAGACCTCGACCAACTCAGCGCCTTCGACAACCCGGACCACCCGCAACGCAAGGGGATTGAATCCGTCCCGCCCGGCCATGTGCTGGTGCTTGATTGCCGCGGCGAGACCCGCGTCGCTTCGGGCGGGCAGATCCTCACCACGCGCCTCAAGGTGCGCGGCGTGGCCGGCCTCGTCTCCGACGGCCCGGTGCGCGACAGCGGCCAGATCGCCGAGATGGATTTCCCGGTCTACACCGCAGGCGGCAGCGCGCCGCTCAACCTGATCCACCACCACGCGATCGACCTCAATGTGCCGATCGGCTGCGGCGGCGTCGCGGTCTACCCCGGCGACATCATGGTCGGCGACGACGAAGGCGTGGCGGTGATCCCGGCGCACCTGGCCGACGAGGTGGCGCGCGACGCGGCTGAACAAGAAGTGATGGAAGCCTTTCTGCTCGAAAAGGTGCAGGGCGGTGCGATACTGCGCGGCACCTACCCGCCAAATTCGGAAACCAAGGCGGCTTTCGAAGTGTGGCGCAAAGAGCGCAAACTGTAAGACCTGCTTGTAAGACCTTCCGCACAAACCTTTTCCCGGGAACACATCATGACGATCACACGGCACGACAACCTCATCGGCGGCCAATGGGTAGCGGGCGCGCAATACGGCAAGAACATCAACCCGTCGAACCTTGCCGACGTGGTCGGCGAGTACACGCAGGGCGACGTCGCGCAACTGAACGCGGCGGTGGCGGCGGCGCAGGCCGCGTTCCCGGCCTGGTCGACCTCGGGCATTCAGGCGCGCTCGGACGCGCTCGACAAGATCGGCACCGAAATCCTGGCGCGCAAGGAAGAGCTCGGCACCCTGCTGGCACGTGAAGAAGGCAAGACCAAAGCGGAAGGAATCGGCGAAGCTGGGCGTGCCGGGCAGATTTTCAAGTTCTTCGCCGGCGAGTGCCTGCGCCTGTCCGGAGAGCTCATGCCTTCGGTGCGGCCCGGCATCGGCGTTGAAATCACGCGTGAGCCGGTCGGCGTGATCGGCATCATCACGCCGTGGAATTTTCCGATCGCTATTCCTGCCTGGAAGCTGGCGCCGGCACTGGCATTCGGCAACTGCGTGGTGATGAAGCCCGCTGATCTGGTGCCCGGCTGCGCCTGGGCGCTGGCCGAGATCGTGTCGCGCTCCGGCATCCCCGCCGGCGTGTTCAACCTGGTGATGGGGCGCGGCAGCGTGATCGGCGACCCGCTGGTCACCCACCCCGGCATCAATGCGATCAGCTTCACCGGTTCGGTGGGCGTCGGCGGCCGCATCGCGCAGCAGTGCGCGGCCGGCATGAAGAAGGTGCAGCTTGAAATGGGCGGCAAGAACCCGCAGGTGGTGCTTGATGACGCCGACCTGGCGCAGGCGGTGGAGCTGTCGGTACAGAGCGCGTTCTACTCGACCGGGCAGCGCTGCACCGCGGCGAGCCGCCTGATCGTGACTGAAGGCATTTATCCGAAGTTCGTGACCGCGATAAAAGAGCGGATGGCGAAAATCAAGGTCGGCGACGCCTTGGCCGCCGGCACCGACATCGGCCCGGTGTCGTCGCAATCCCAGCTCGACCAGGACCTCGAATACGTGGCCATCGGCAAGGCCGAAGGCGCGACGCTGGCGATCGGCGGCGAACGCGTCAAATGCGCCACCGAGGGTTTCTACATGGCGCCTGCGCTGTTCAGCGAGAGTGACTCGGCGATGCGCATCAACCGCGAAGAAATTTTCGGGCCGGTGACCAGCATTATCCGCGTCAAGAACTACGAAGAGGCGCTGGCCACTGCCAATGACACGGCGTTCGGTTTATCCGCAGGTATCGCCACCACTTCGCTAAAACACGCGACCCACTTCAAGCGCCACAGCCAGGCCGGCATGGTGATGGTGAACCTGCCGACGGCAGGCGTCGACTATCACGTGCCGTTCGGCGGGCGCAAGGGTTCCAGCTACGGTCCGCGCGAACAAGGGCACTACGCGCAGGAGTTTTTCACCACGGTGAAGACGGCGTATACGCTGGCCTGAAGCAGAGGACCAGCCGAAAATCCTTGTGCACCAAGGTTTTCCGGCGGCATACCCCTGAAACGCGCTCCTGGAGCGCTTGTCAGGCTAGTCCCGGTACGAAGGATCGATGCGGTCGAGCATGCGCAGCAGCCCCGGCCACTCCAGACGGCCCAGGGGGCTGGCGCCGTCGGTATATTCGGCGATCTTCGCGTTTGAAAACCCGCGCTTGGCGATCGCAGCGGCCACACGTTTCGAAGGCATGGTGAGTTTTTCGCCGCTGGCCAGCGCATCAACCTGCGCCTGCATCGCCTTTTCAAGGTGCCACATCATCGAGAAAGCCTGGCCCGCCGTTTCACCCGCCACCAGCGTGCCGTGGTTGCGCAACAGCATCACCGGCTTGTCGCCGAGGTCGCGCGCCAGGCGGGTGCGTTCATCGAGGTCCAGCGCGAAGCCTTCGCTGTCGTGATACGCAACCTTGTCGTGGAACAGCATGGCGTGCTGCGACAGCGGCAGCAAGCCGCGCTTCATCATCGATACCGCCATGCCGGCGCGGGTGTGCGAATGGATCACGCAGGCGGCGTCAGGGCGCGCCGCATGGATCGCACTGTGGATCACAAACCCGGCGCGATGGATGCGGTGCGGGGAGGCATCGACGTTGTTGCCGTCGAGGTCGACCTTGACCAGGCTTGATGCCGTGATTTCATCGAACATGAAGCCGAACGGGTTGAGCAGATAGTGGTGCTCTGAATCGGGCACGCGCAGCGAGATGTGGGTGTAGATCAGGTCGGTCCAGCCGTAGTGCGCGGCAAGCCGGTAGCAGGCGGCAAGATTGACGCGCGCCTCGCGTTCAGCTGCGCTGACGCGGGATTTGGGTTGGCGTGCTGCGTTTGCGGTGACGCCGATGCGTTTGACGGCCAGTCCCATGGGGTGCCTCTCGGGTAGGGTTACGTGGTGGATCGCGTGACCCGGACTTTAGCGCGAACCGGCAAGTGCTGCAGCACGCGCCAGCAGGCGCTGTGCCGTCAGCATCATCGGCACCTCGACCCACAGGCCATCGACCAGCACGCGTTCTTCGCCGCGCGCACGGCCGGCTTCAAACGCGGCGATCAGGGCGCGCGCCCGTGCGCATTCTTCCTCTGACGGGGTCAGCGCACCGTTGATTGCTGCCGCATGGTCGGCGCGCACCAGGCTTTTGCTGCGGTAGCCGATGCGGCGCGCAAAGCGCGCCTCGCCCACCGCACCCTCGACATCGGCATAGGTGTAGGGCGCGTCGATCGGTTCGATGCCGGCCGCGCGGCATTCGAGCACGAAGCGGCGCCGCGCGTAATCGAGCTCGACGGCATCGCGCCCGCGCTCGGCCATCAGGTCGGCAGCGAGGTCTTCGATGCCGAGCAGCGCAGCGCGTACGCGCGGGCTGGCGGCCGCCATCTCGCGCACGTTGACTACGCCAAGCGCGGTTTCGCACACCGGCAGGATGCCGGTGCTGCCGGCAGCCACGCCGCGCAGCTGCTCGCGCCGTGCGATTTCGACATCCAGCGCGCGCATGTCGTCGGCGCTCGCGGCCTTCGGATAGGCGACGATGTCGGGGCGCGCCGGAATCACCATGTCAAGGTCAGTGAGCCCTCCTGCATCGAGCTGGTTGATGCGCACGGCCACCACCGCGCCGGCGGCGCGCCACATCGCATACAGGTCAGCAGCGAGCATGCGCGCTTCGTGGCGACGTGCCGGCGGCGTGAAGTCTTCGAGGTCCTGGATCAACACGTCGGCACCGGAATGCGCGGCGGCCTCGTGTGCGGCGGCATCGGCGCCGGCTACAAACAACCAGGTACGGCACAGGTCAATCGGTCGATGGGTCATGTGCGACATAAGAAGGCGGGGACCACCATTGTGCGGATTTCCGCAGGAGGTGCGATGATTTTTCGCACACAGCGAACGAAAAGCAGGTCTCTCATGCCCCCGGGATCATCCCGGAATCACCCCGGGCGGCAGCGCCAGGCAATGGTCGGCAATGTCGCAGGGCCGCACCCACCAGGCCTTTTCGGCCTGTGGATGGCCGACGCAATGCTGCAGGGCACGGCGCAGCATGCGCAGCCGGAACGGCTGCCCGAACACGTAGGGGTGCACCGAGACGTTCATCACTAGCGGGTGACGCAGCGACTGCTCGATCATTTCGTCGAACTGTTCGACGATCATGTCGCAAAAATCGATCGCGTCACCCTTGCGGTGGATGACGTGCTGTGAATCATTGAGCTCGATCGGGTACGGTACCGACAGGATCGGCCCGGCACGGGTGCGCAGCCACACCGGCTGGTCGTCCATCGGCCAGTCCATCAGGTAGGTGTAGCCGAGTTCCTTGAGCAGGTCCGGCGTATGTGCGGTTTCATACGCACCCGAACCCATCCAGCCCTTCGGCGCCTTGCCTTCATGCCGGGTGATGGTCTCGGTGACGTCGGCGAGGATGCGTTCTTCGTCAGGCTGCCACAGGCCGCGCAGGTTTTCGGCATTGCTGCGGCCGTGCGCGACGATCTCGTCGCCGCGCTTGCGGATCGCGTCGGTAATTTGCGGTGCGTACTGGTAGATCAGGGTGTTGGTGTTGTGCCCGGCCGGCAGCTTCAGTTCGTCGAGCAGGTCGAACAGGCGCCAGATGCCGATACGGTTGCCGTAGTCGCGCCAGGCGTAATTGCGATGGGTTTGCGACTCGCCGGTCTTGGCCGGGTCGTGGCCGAGGCCGGCGCCGAAGGCAAACCACTCGACATTGGTGGTGAGGGTTACGGCGAGGCGCCGGCCTTCGGGCCACGAGTAGTCCTGGCGCTCGGTGAGCGGCACATAGTCATAACGATTGTGCTGCGGCAGCAGCGGCTTGGGATGGATCGCAACCATTACTCGGCCTTGGCACCTGAAGCACGCACCACCGGCGCGAGCATGGCGATTTCCTTGCCGAGCATGTCGGCGAAAAATTCCGGTGATTCGGTAATCGGGTCGGCGCCGATGGTGGCATACACCGACTTGATGTTGGCATCGGTCACCACTTTGGAAAAGGCCGCGTTGATGCGGCGTACCAGCGCCGGCGCCATGCCGGGCGGGCCGATGATGCCGCTGTAGAGCACGATGTCAAAACCGGGCATGCCGGCCTCGATCATGGTCGGCACCTCCGGCGCGGAGGTCGCACGCTTGGCGGTGGTGACCGCGATCGCGCGCAGCTTGCCTGATTTCACGTTTGACAGCGCCGGCGGCATGGTCGAAAACGTATAGGTCACCTCATTGCCGAGGATCGCCTGGGTCGCCGGCGAGCTTCCTTTGTAGGGCACATGCACCGCGTCAAACCCGCCGCGCGTCTTCATCATTTCACCGGCAAGGTGCGTGATCGCACCAATGCCGGACGACGCGTAGGAATATTTTCCAGGGCTGGCCTTGACCAGGGCCACCAGTTCCCGCAGGTCACGCGCAGGCGTGCTGGCATTGACCACCAGCATCAGCGGCGTGGAAGCGACCAGGCCGATGGGCGTGAAATCCTTGATCGAGTCATACGGCAGCTTCTGGTACAGCGTGGCGTTGATCGCATGGGTGGTGATGTCCTGCAGGAACAGCGTGTAGCCGTCGGGCGGCGCCTTGGCGATGAAGTCTGCCGCGATAGTGGTGCCGGCGCCCTGCTTGTTCTCCACCAGCACCTGCTGCCCGAGATCCTGCGAGAGCTTGGCCGACAGTGCGCGCGCCAGCACGTCAGAGATGCCGCCGGCGGCGAAACCGACGATCAGGCGAATCGGCTTGGTCGGGTAGTCCGCCTGTGCCAGGACAGGCAGGGAAGAGGTCAAACACAGTGCGCCTAGTAGCGCCGCAATGGTACGCAAAGAGGTAATTCGAAACATGGCGAAGGCTTTCAGATGGGAGAAGGCAGATTCAGGGGGAAGAATACGTCAGAAACGGACGCCAGAACCGTGCCAGAACCGCTCAGGGAACTGAGATGGATTGTGTACCGTGGGCGCCTGGCTTATGGCCCGGCGCCCACGGGTGGTCGCACAAACAGGGAATCGCCCCGTTTGCCGCCGTGCTACACAAATCATTGTCGACGTGGCACCCGCTCAGATCGTGCCGCTGGTTTGCGGGTTGAGGCGCTCGCTTTTGTCGAACAGCTTGTTGAGCGCGCTCACATAGGCCCGCGCTGAAGCGACGATCACGTCGGTATCGGCACCGACACCGTTGACGATGCGTCCGGCACGCGCCAGGCGCACGGTGACTTCACCCTGGCTGTCGGTGCCTTGCGTGACGGCATTGACCGAGTAGAGCACCAGTTCGGCCTCGCTCTTGGCGATCGACTCAATCGCCTTGAAGGTGGCATCCACCGGCCCGGAGCCCTGTGCCGCAGCGTGCTTTTCGGCCCCCGCTTCCGTCAGTGTCACCGACGCCTGCGGCGATTCGCCCATTTCGGACGACTGCTTCATCGAGATCAGCTTGTAGCGCTCGTCCGCCTCGTGCTGGTCGGCGAACAGCATCTGGATGTCTTCGTCGAATATATCCGCCTTCTTGTCGGCCAGGTCCTTGAACTTGGCGAACGACTCGTTGAGCTGGGTCTCGGAATCGAGCGAGATGCCCAGCTGCTCGAGGCGCTGGCGAAACGCGTTGCGCCCCGACAGCTTGCCGAGCACGATCTTGTTGGCGCTCCAGCCGACATCCTCGGCGCGCATGATTTCGTAGGTGTCGCGCGCCTTCAATACGCCGTCCTGGTGGATGCCCGATGCGTGGGCGAACGCATTGGCGCCGACCACCGCCTTGTTCGGCTGCACCACGAAGCCGGTGATCTGCGACACCAGGCGCGAGATCGGCACGATCTGGCTGGCGTCGATGCGCGTCTCGAGCTTGAAAAAATCCTTGCGGGTCTTGACCGCCATGACGATTTCCTCGAGTGAAGTATTGCCGGCGCGCTCGCCCAGGCCGTTGATGGTGCACTCGACCTGGCGCACCCCGCCCATGGTGACGGCGGCGAGCGAGTTGGCCACCGCCATGCCGAGATCGTTGTGGCAATGCGCTGACCAGATCGCCTTGTCGCTGTTCGGGATGCGCGTGCGCAGCGTCTTGAAAAACTCGCCGTACAGCTCGGGTACTGCGTAACCGACCGTGTCGGGCACGTTGATGGTGGTGGCGCCTTCCTTGATTACGGCTTCAAGGATGCGACACAGGAAATCCATGTCGGAGCGGTAGCCGTCTTCGGGCGAAAACTCGACGTCGGGACATGCATTGCGCGCGTAGCGCACCGACAGCTTGGCCTGCTCGAACACCTGGTCCGGCGTCATGCGCAGCTTCTTTTCCATGTGCAGCGCGCTGGTGGCAATGAAGGTGTGGACGCGCCACGACTTGGCGCCCTTGAGGGCGTCAATGCCGCGCTGGATGTCGCGGTCGTTGGCGCGACACAGGCCGGCGATGGTCGAATCCTTGATGGTGTTGGCGATCGCCTTGACGGCTTCAAAGTCGCCGTTGCTCGACGCCGGAAAGCCGGCCTCGATCACGTCGACCTTCATTTTCTCGAGAAGCCGCGCAATGCGCATTTTCTCTTCCTTGGTCATCGAGGCGCCGGGGCTTTGCTCGCCGTCGCGCAGGGTAGTGTCAAATATGATCAAGCGGTCGGGGGACGAGGCTGCGGCCATGGTATTGCTCCTTGTAACGAGGGTATGGAAATGCGAAACCGGAGGGGAAAGCGCGACGACTTCGGGGCGGACAAAGAGGCTTGCGACACTCTATGCGCTTGGGTCCTGCCCGAATTGTGAGGGGGGTTTTTAGCGCGCGGGGCGCAGCAGCAGGCCGAGTAGAATCAGGTCGCTGACGGGTGTGGCGATGGCAAAGAGGGAGGAAGTGAAACGGGCCATGGATTCAAATATAGCGGCTTTTTACGGCTTGCGCAAGCGCGGTGTTGTTCTTCCGCACCCGGCTGGTTTAGCGGGCGCCCTGGGCCTCAGCCAGCGCCTGATACCTTTCCGCCTGGCGGAAATTGGCTCGCACATCCGGCGCACCATCTCTGTAAATCATCGCCAGAAGGAGCGATGAGGGCCCGTGACCGGTTGACGAGGCGTACCTGAGCAAGGCCAACGCCTGGCTCGTTTCGCCCACATTGCGCAGGGCAAGAGCGCGCTTGTAGACCTCCGCCGGAGCGCCGGCTGCGGCGATCTTCTCCGCAGTCAAGCTCGCGACATCAACCCGGTCTGTCCCGGCTTTATCTGCCAGAGGCGCTTCTCCGGCGACCTTGTCTGTCGCGAGCTTCCTGGATGCGGCGCTTTCAGCAGCCAGCCTGTTTGATGCGGCCTTTTGCGCAACCAGTCTATTCGCCGCTGCTCTTTCGACCGCCAATCTATCGGCTGCGGTACGATCTGCCGACAGTTTGGCGACACTCCCTCTGTCAAACGCCGATTTGGCGGCAGCCCTGGACGCGGCCATTTTCGCGTCGCCCGCTTTGTCTGCGGCCAGTTTTTTTGCTGCAGCTTTTTCAGCCGCTAGTCTGTCGGCGGCGACCTTTTCCACAGCCACTTTGGCTGCTATCGACTGTTCTGCAATCAGCTTTTCCGCCGTCAAATTGGCAGCGGCGGATTTTTCTGCGGCGCGTTTTTGTGCCTCCTGGGCGGCAATTCGCCGCTCTGCGGCTTCCGTCGCTTTCGGGGCCTCGGCATTGCCGGCAGGCGCCGTCCCAATGGGAGAAGGCGGTGTGGAACTTTCAAGAGGTCCGACGCCCGGTTTGGAGAAATGAACCGACGCCAGGTTGACACCCGAGCGTTGCATGACAGCCATTCCCACCAGAACTACCGCGAGCACAAAACACAATAACCCGGGCGCGGTACCAAGCAGCCAGGGCTTCAGCCCACTCTTGTCTTGTCCTGTTTGCAGTTGGACTATGCCATCCGCACCCAGCAAAAACAATGCAAATCCAATCGCACAAAGCGCGAAGGCACCCGCGAACGCGGCAATAATCACCGACTGCCGGGTTGCAAGTTGCTTCATGCTCGACACGGCATCGATCGCATGGGCACGCAAAATCGATTGCTGCAACGGGTCTGCAGCATTACCCGAGAGCCGGTTCACGATTTCCTGGTCCTGCTGGCTGAACTGCATGCTTTGCAGCGTTTCCCCCATGACCCATGTGGCAAAAACCAGACTGACGAAGACGGCGAAAATCGCGCCGCCGACGACGAGCAGTTTTTGCTGCCGGTTAAATCCCGCCTGGTTTGCAGCCATGGCCCCGTCCTTTCTTGAAAAGGATGTGACTCAACAAATCAGGAAGATGACTGGCTACCCAATGGGTTGCCGGTGAACCTGACTATGACGACACTACAATCCTTCCAGTAGACGCATTATGGCGAAAAAAATCGCAGCACCGAGGGAAATTGCGCGACCAAATGTTTCTAACGTGCAAAAGTCACCCTTGAATCGCGCTGCAAGGGCTCTGACCGACTCTCTCCATTGCTCAATTGTCATCCCACCCTGGGCGTCGCTGCGACCATCGCGACAACCGTGAGGGGCGCCACCCGATACCCGCGCGCATGCTGCGCCCGTTTGACTGACTGACAGTCGCCCACCCGGCTCAGAAAACGTTCTGGCCCGCAGCCATCGCCCGATACCGCTTTGCCAGCCTGAAATTGGCGCGCACGCCAAGTGCGCCATCTTGATAAATCATCACCAAAAGCTGAGCCGCGGGAACATGGCCATTGAATGCAGCGTACCTGAGGAATCCCATTGCGTGGCTCGTATCGCCACCATCGCGCAGGTGTACCGCATGTTTGTACACTTCTTCGGGTGTTCCAGCGTCGGCAATTCTCTCTGCGGTTTGTAACGCAGCGTGGGTCGTTGCGGACCACATCGCAGACTTGTTGTCAGCGGGCTCTCCAGCTTCGGCCGAGGCGTTTCCAGCGGTCAGGCCCACAAAGACAGCCAGGGTCGCGGATCCGACGGCAAGCAGCTTCGCGCGTTTGGCATTTGCTTCATTGAAAGTGTCCATAATTGCCTTCCTTTCTTGAGGAGAATGTGGTTCATTAACCACCGGTGGGTTTGCCGCTTCCTTTCGGTGACCGCCCACCCTTAATATGACATCATCATATTCGCATTCGTACCAGACTCACGTGAAAAAAGTCTCGAAACCGGGAAGTATTACGCGACAATTTGTAACGTCTGTGCGAAAAGTCACATACCGACCGCTTCCGCCATGCCCTTTTTTTCCTTCCCGCAGTGACGACGAAAACCTTGCGCCGGTTCAATGAGGAAAATTGAATGCAGCAGGCCATCCTGATCGCGGTGCTCGCAGTGATGGTGTATGCGGTTTCGCTTGAATTACGGGTCGACGATTTTCGCTATGTCGTCAAACATTCGCTGGCAGTCGGCATCGGCCTGGCCGCGCAATTCATCCTGCTGCCGCTTGCCACGCTAGGCGCAACCCTGGCGCTTGACCTGTCGCCGGCGGTCGAGGCGGCGATGCTGCTGGTGGCGTGCTGCCCGGGCGGTGCGCTCTCGAATGTAATCACCCATTTCGGCCGCGGCAACCTGGCGCTGTCACTGTCGATCTCGGCGGTATCCAACGTGCTGGCGCTGATTTTCACGCCACTCAATTTTTCGCTGACGATCGCCGCCAACCCGGCCACCGCCGGCTGGGTGCACGCCATCGCGGTCGATCCCAAGGACCTGATCGTCAGTCTGGTGCTGCTGCTGGCGCTACCGATGATAGCGGCGCTGCTGACTTCGCGCCTGGCGCCTTCAGTGGCGATGCGCGTCAGCAAGCCACTAGAAAATTTCGCATTGATCGCCTTGTTCCTATTCATCGTCGGCGCGGTGGCCGGGCAATGGCGCAATTTCCTGCTGGCGCTGACCAGCATCCTGCCGCTGGTGATCGCACACAACGCACTCGGCCTGGGTCTGGGCTGGGGCGCGTCCGCCCTAGCGAAGCTCAACACCTCCGACCGGCGCGCCGTCACGATCGAAGGCGGCATGCAAAATTCCGGGCTGGCGCTGGGCATCATCGCTGCGCAGTTCAATTCCAATCTCGAGATGGTCGGCGTTGCCGGGCTATGGGGCGTGTGGCACATCGTCTCCGGAGGCACGTTGGCGTTGTTGTGGCGACGTGCCGACAAGGCAGGCCGTTCAAAGGAGGCAGCGCATGCTTGACGTATTGATCTGCGGTGGTACCGTGCTAGACGGCAGCGGTGCGCCGGGCCGCGGTGCCGACGTCGGTGTACGCGACGGCCGCATCGTCGAAGTCGGCAGGATCACCGAAGCCGCGCAACAGACCATCGACGCCGCCGGTGCACTGGTCACGCCTGGCTTCCTCGATATTCACACCCACTACGATGGCCAGGCCTCGTGGGACGAAACTTTTTCCCCCAGCATTTATCACGGCGTCACCACAGTGGTGATGGGCAATTGCGGCGTCGGCTTTGCCCCGGTTCGAAAAGGCGAGGAACAGCGCCTTGTCAACCTGATGGAAGGCGTCGAGGAGATTCCCGGTGCGGCCCTGTCTGAAGGCGTGCGCTGGGGCTGGGAGAGCTTCGCCGATTACGCCCGTGCGCTTGATGCGATGCCGCACTCGATCGACTTCATGACGCTGGTGCCGCACGATCCACTGCGCCTCTACGTGATGGGCGACCGCGCGGCGCGCTGCGAGCCGGCCACCGCACAAGACTGCGTCGCGATGCAAACCCTGCTGCGCGAGGCACTGGCCGCCGGCGCAGTCGGTTTCTCCACCGGGCGCAGCGACAACCACCGCACCGCAAAAGGCGAGGAGACCCCGGCGCACGTTGCCGACCGTGCCGAACTGCTGGCGCTGGCGCAGGCCTTCCGGGGTCTGCCGTATCGCGTGCTGCACGCGGTCAACGACTTCGATTGCGCCCAAGGTGATGCCGCTGGAGAACGCGCGCGCTTTGACGCCGAGTACGCATTGATGGAACAAATGGCCCGCACCGCGAAGCGGCCACTGGCCCTCACCTGGCTGGAGCGCATCAACGCGCCGGCGCAGCGCCAGTGGCTGATGGAAAGCGCCGAGCGTTCCGCCGCCGCCGGCATCGACGTGCGCCTGCAGACCGCCTGCCGCGCGATCGGCGTCATGAACGGGCTCGACACCAGCTTCAACGTGCTGATGGCCTATCCCGCCTATCGGGACATCATGGACCGGCCGCCGGCTGAACGCGCCGCGCTGCTGCGCGACCCGGCGCGGCGCGCACGTCTGCTGGGCGAGGCGCCGCTGCGCCT
>CANJDH010000024.1 GCA_947473125.1 Burkholderiales bacterium | reverse complement strand
GCAGCAACGAGGCGATCAAGCATGTGGTCGCGGCTGGCCTCGGCATCAGTATTGTGTCGCGCGAGGCGCTCGATGTCGCGCCAGAGCTTGACCGCCTGGCGATCCTTGATGTGGAGGGTTTTCCGCTGCCCGACGAATGGTTTGCTGTGGTGGTGCGCGGGCGCCGGCTGTCCCCGGTGGCAGCGGCATTTCTGGCACATGTGCGGGCGTCGGCGGCGCCGGACGCGAAGTCGCCGGCGGCAAGTGGGCGGATCAGTAATAATCTCATTAATAGAAAAAAATAGATGATTAATAGTTAATCCATAAAAACAAGTTGACAATCAAATAATCATCTAGTAAAGTGCTCTCCATCAGCTCCACGCAGCCCAATCCATCAGGGCAGCGCCAAGGGGAGTAGCTCACAAGGACGACGCAGTTTCGTCCGGCGGTTTGTCCGTCAATACGCGGTGCGCCAAGCGCAACGCCGGGCAGATCGGCGGCCTTCCAACGGCCGCGGGCAAGACCTTGATGACCGGCATCGCCGGCACGAGGTATTGCTCACCCTCATGCCACCTGCCGTTCATTGGGTTTGTTCCGACTCTTGAGCGCGGGAGGTTCAACATGGATTTCTTTTCTCTGCAATTTCTGTATGCATTGGGTGCGATCGTCCTGATCGACCTGGTGTTGGCCGGCGACAACGCCATCGTCATCGCACTGGCGGCACGCAAGCTGCCGGCCGATCTGCAAAGACGCGCCATCCTGTGGGGCACCGTGGGGGCGATCGCTGTGCGCTCCCTGATGACGGTGACGGTGGTCTGGCTTCTCAACATTCCCGGCCTGATGCTGGTCGGCGGGGCTTTGCTGCTCTGGATCGCCGTCAAGCTGCTGGCACCGCAGGAGGGGGGGGCTGAAGAGGGCCATTCGGGCGCCGACAGTTTCTGGGGCGCCATGAAAACCATTGTCATCGCCGATGCGGTGATGGGGCTCGACAATGTGCTCGGCGTGGCCGGCGCCGCGCAGGGCAGCTTCCTCCTGGTGGTGCTTGGCCTGCTGATCAGCATTCCGATCGTGGTGTGGGGTTCTACCCTGATCCTGAAATGGGTCGAGCGCTTCCCCATCATCATTTATGCAGGAGCCGGCGTGCTGGCGTGGACCGCCGCCCAGATGATGCTTGGTGAACCGCTGGTCAAAGAATGGTTTGCACCCTATCAAGGCTATGCATGGCTGGTTCAAGCGAGCGCCATCGCATCCGTCCTCGGCTTGGGCTACTTCGCCAACCTGCGCAAAAAAGTTGCAACACCCGTTGCCGCATCCGCGGCAGCGGTTTCACTGAAGGAGACTGCTGCCATGACCATCGCACCCGTATTGTCAGAATCCGTCGTTGCCGTCACTGAGTCGATTGCATCCGCCAACACGACGACCCACGCCATGATTGCCGCACCCGCGGTGTTGCTCCCGGTGAACGACTCTCCGGCCGCGCTCGCCGCAGTGTCAAGGTTCATCTCTTCGACGCCGCGCGGCACGCCGGTACGGGTGCACGTGGCCCATGTGATACCCGCGATGCACCGCCATATCACCTGGCATTTGCCTGCTGGTGCGGCCGGCCGATTCAGCTCCGCACGCAGCGCCGTGATTGAGCCGGCACTGCACATGCTGCACGTGGCAGGGTTTGCTACCGAGTCGCATGTCATCAAGGGGCGTGACAGCGTCCGGGAGATCCTGCGCCTCGCGGAAAGAGTGGGAGCCCAGCGCATTGTCATCGGCACGACGCAGAAGAGCGGGCTGGTGCGCTTCCTGACCCATTCGGTTACCGCACGCCTGCTTGAAAGGGCGCCAATGCCGGTCGAGGTGGTGATTAACGGCGGCACTCCCTGGTATGTGCGGTTCGGATTGCCCGCCGGTTTTATCGGCTTGATTGCGGTGCTGGCGCTCGATTGATTCATTTCGCACCTACCCATGAGGCGATTCACTTCTCAGGCAGTCCGCAACGGGATTGCCGGATACCCGGACGCGCTGCGACAGCAGCGTGTCCGGGCTGGAGAGCGCCGAACCAATGACAACAATGCATCCCTTTATTGCTTTATGCGCAGCTCTCTTTTTCGCTGCGCTCCCCGAACCAGGGCGGGCGCAGGGGCAGGCCGATGCCTCTCTTGCGCAAGCCGCTCGCAGTGGTAGCTATTCTCTTGAAGATCTGATCACCATAGCGCGCCGCGACAACGCAGCGCTGCAGGCAGTACGTGCACAATACCTGGCGGCGCGTGCGGGCATCACCAGTTCTCGTGCCTATCCCAACCCCGAAGTCGAACTATTGCGTGGTCCGGTGCGCCCATTGAGTGCCGGAGCGCTGTCGGGAACCGGTTCGGGCATTGCGTTAAGCCAGCGTCTGGAGAATCCGGCGCTGCGCGAGGCGCGTGCAGGTGCGGCAGAAGCCACCGCCCGTGGTGCACAGATTGGCGTTCGCACGGCTGAGAACAACCTGATCGCAGCGATCAAGACGCAGTTTTTTGAAGTCCTGCAGCGGCAGGAGGAAGTCGCCGCCGCACAGGAAGACCTGCTGCTGACCGAACAGATTCGTGACCGCATTGTGGTGCGCGTACGCACTGGTGAGGGAGCCCGATTCGACCAGTTGCGTGCCGAGAATGAAATGTCCATCGCCGCCAAGGAGCTCGAGCGTGCGCGCACGCGGGTACTGCAATCCCGTGTGACGCTGAAAATCGCCGTCGGCAGCCCCTTGCCCGACGATTACACCCTAAAGGGTGACTTTTACCGCTCGCTACCGCAGGCCGACTACAACACGCTGCGTGAGCTTGTCGTCACGGCGAACCCCGATTTGCGTCGATTCGAATCCGAAGTGGTGCGCGCCGAGCGTCAGGTGGAGGTGGAGCGCCAGTCAGTTGTGCCCTCGCTGAGTGTGCGCCTGACGCAGGACACCAGCCCCGATAGCCGCTCCACCCGCGCCGGGGTCGCTCTGACGGTGCCGTTGTGGGATCGGCGCGCCGGCCCGATTGACGAGGCGCGCGCGCAACTGCTGCGCAACCGCAGTGAATCGGCAAGTCGGCGTTTCGAATTGGCGCAGGCATTTGAAGCCGCCTGGCACCAGTTTCAGTCTGCCGCCAAAACGGTGCAGGCTCTGGAAGGCGGCATCCTGCAGCAGGCGCGTTCGATTGTCGATATTGCCGAGGCTGCCTACCGTTATGGGGAGCGCGGCATTCTTGAGTACCTCGACGCACGCCGGCAGTTTCGTCTCACCCGCAACGATCTGATTACCGCGCGCTTTGACCTGTATGCAGCCAAGACCGAACTCGAGCGCCTTGCCGCGCGCGACCTGCAGGGCCAGCCCGAATAGACACAGACCATCATGAAACTTGAACGTATTCTGTTTATCACAAGCTTGCTGCTTTTGGCGGTTTTGCTGGAGGGGTGCAGTGATAGAGCTGGCTCTTCCACCCAGGCCGGTGTGCCCTCATCGGGCACTGGCGCTTCCCAGACGGCTGGCGGGTCCGGCAATCCGGCCGTGGTGCCAGTGGACCCGCTGACGATAAGGCTGACACCGGAACTCGGAGCGCTCGTCGAGGTGGGCACGATTGAAAGTGCCGAGGTCGGCGACACGGTGCGGATTGCCGGCCGCCTCGAAGTCAATGGCTACAAGACCGCCCGCATCGGCGCACCTGTGACCGGGCGCATTGTCGATATTCGCGCTGTCCTGGGGCAGGAAGTGAAGCCGGGAGAGGCTCTGGCGGACATCAACAGCCAGGAACTGACGGCCGCACAGCTCGGTTTTCTCAAGGCGCACTCGGCCGAACAATTGACGACACGCGCAGTCGAGCGCGCCGATTTGCTGCTCAAGGCCGATGTAATCGGTTCAGCCGAATTGCAGCGGCGCCAGAGCGAGCAGACGGTGGCGCGTGCAGAGAAGCGCGCCGCTGCCGACCAGCTGCGGGTGCTGGGGCTCAACCCGCGTTCGGTGGAACAACTGGAGGCTACCGGCAAGCTGATCGCATCCGCTCCGATCACGGCCACCCAGGTGGGTACCGTCATCGAACGCAAGATTACCCAAGGGCAGGTGGTGCAGCCTTCCGATGTGCTGTTTGTGGTGTCAGACCTGCGCTCGATCTGGGCAACGGCCGACATTCCCGAGCAGGAAGCGGGTGCGGTGCGGCGCAACCAGCGTGTCGAAATCGAGATTCCCGCGTTGGGCAACGAGCGCCGCACCGGGCAGATCGTGTACGTCGCCGATGTGGTCAACCCGGAAACGCGCACGGTGCGGGTCGGGGTCGATCTTGAAAATCCCGGCAAGACGCTCAAGCCGGCAATGCTGACCACCATGCTGATCGAAGGGCGCGCCAGCCCAAGGCAGGTCGTACCGGCCGCCGCCGTGGTACGCGAGAACGACGCCGACCATCTGTTTGTCGAAACCGCGCCTGGCATGGTGCGACTGACGCGCGTTGCCCTGGGAGCCGACAAGAATGGCGTGCGCGCAGTGCTCGACAAGTTGCCCGGAAACCGCGTGGTGACGCACGGCGCGTTTCACCTCAACAACGAGCGCCTCAAGCGCCTCCAAGACAAAGCCGGTTGAGCCACGCGCATGATTGAATCCCTGGTTCGCGCCTGCTTGAAGCAGCGCCTGGTGGTAGTGGTCGTCTCGGTGATGCTGTTCGCTTTCGGGCTCGATGCCGCGCGCAAATTGTCGGTCGATGCATTCCCCGACGTCACCAATGTGCAGGTGCAGATCGCCACCGAGGCAATCGGCCGTTCACCCGAGGAAGTCGAGCGCTTTGCGACAGTTCCGCTGGAGGTGGCCATGACGGGCCTGCCGGGACTGACGGAGATGCGTTCTCTCAACAAGCCCGGCCTGTCGTTGATCACCCTGGTGTTTACCGACAAGACCGATGTCTACTTTGCACGGCAGTTGGTGATGGAACGGCTGCTGGAAGTCGGTTCAAAGCTGCCGGTGGGCATGCAACCGGTGTTGGGTCCTGTGTCCACCGGCTTGGGTGAGGTGTTCCAGTACACGCTGGAGCGGCCTGACGATGGGGTGCGCCAGCTGACGGCGGAAGAACTGACGCAGCGGCGCATCGCGCAAGATTGGGTGGTGAGGCCGTTGCTGCGATCCATCAGCGGGGTGGCGGAGATCAATTCCCAGGGTGGCTTCGTCAAGCAGTACCAGATTCTGGTCAATCCGGACCGGCTGCGCCACCACCAGCTCTCGATCGGTGATGTCTACAAGGCAGTGGCACAGAACAATGCCAATGCCAGCGGCGGGGTATTGCCCCAGTACGCCGAGCAATACCTGATCCGCGGTGTCGGCCTGGTACGCGACCTCAATGACTTGCGCATCATCGTGCTCAAGGAAAAGGACGGTGTACCCGTCTACATACGCGATGTCGCAGAAGTGACATTGGGAAGCGCCGTGCGTGAGGGGGCACTGGTCAAGAACGGGGTGACCGAGTCCGTCGGCGGCATCGTGCTGATGCTGGCCGGTGGCAATGCCAAAGCGATTGTCGACAAGGTCAAGTTGCGGGTCGACCAGATCAATGCCAAAGGCATGCTGCCCAACGGCCTCAAGATCGTGCCTTATTACGACCGCTCCGAGCTGGTCAATGCAGCGCTTTGGACAGTCACCAAGGTGTTGCTCGAAGGCGTGCTGTTCGTGGTCATCGTGCTGTTCCTTTTCCTCGGTGATGTGCGTTCATCGTTGATCGTGGTGGCCACCCTCGTGCTGACACCGCTGCTGACTTTCATGGCGATGAACCGGCTCGGCCTGTCGGCGAACCTGATGTCTTTGGGCGGGCTGGCCATCGCCATCGGCCTGATGGTGGATGGGTCGGTGGTCGTGGTCGAAAATGCATTCGGGCAACTGGGGAGAAGTACGCAAACCGGCGAGCACAAGGCGGCCGTGATCCTGCGGGCCGTGGGGGAAGTGGCGACGCCGGTCATTTTTGGCGTCGGCATCATCATTCTGGTGTTCCTGCCCCTGATGACCCTGCAGGGGATGGAAGGAAAGATGTTTGCGCCGCTCGCGTACACCATCTCGATTGCCCTGGCCGTCTCACTGCTATTGTCCCTGACCCTGACGCCGGTTCTGTCGAGCTACCTCTTGAAGGCGCCGGCCCACGACGGAGACCATGACACGTTCTTGATCCGGGCCATCAAACGACCCTATTTGCGCATGCTCGAGTGGGCAATGGGCAATGCGAAGAAGACCGCAGGGGCCGCCATTTTGACCTTTGTCGCCGCTATTGCGCTGGTGCCGTTTCTGGGCACGGCCTTTATTCCCGAAATGCGCGAAGGCTCGATCGTTCCCGGCATCAACCGCCTGCCCAACATTTCCCTCGATGAATCGATCCGCATGGAAAACCAGGCGATGAAGCTGGTCATGGAAGTGCCTGGCGTGAAATCGGCGATCTCCGGGGTGGGGCGCGGCGAGAGCCCGGCAGACCCGCAGAGCCAGAATGAGTCCACGCCGATTGTGAGCCTGAAGCCGCGCAGCGAATGGCCCAGGGGCTGGAACCAGGACGACATTGCCGATGCGATCCGCGCCAAGCTGGAAACCCTGCCCGGCGTGCAGGTCGTGATGGCACAACCGATTTCGGACCGTGTCGATGAGATGGTCACGGGGGTGCGCTCGGATGTCGCGGTCAAGGTGTTCGGCGATGACATGGAGCAGCTCAAGAACGTGGCGGCACAGATTGCCAAGGTGGCGCAGGGAATTCGCGGCGCCCAGGATTTCCGGATCGAGCGGGTATCGGGCCAGCAATACCTGCAGATCGAGATCGACCGCCAGGCGATCGCCCGTCTCGGCCTCAATGTCGCCGATGTCAATGACATGATCGACATCGCGATTGGCGGCAAAAAGGCCACCGACATCTATGAAGGCGAGCGCCGCTTCTCGGCTGTCGTGCGATTGCCCGAGGGATTCCGCAACAACGTCGAGGCGATCTCCCACACCCTGCTTACCTCGGCACGAGGCGCGCAGGTGCGCCTGGAGGATGTCGCCAAAATCCGGGTGATTGACGGGCCGGCGCAGATTTCGCGCGAGCTGGGCAAGCGCCGCATCGTCATCGGCGTCAACGTCAAGGGCCGGGACCTGGGTGGATTTGTGGCCGAATTGCAGCAAAGCGTGGACGCACAAGTCAAGTTGCCCGAAGGCTATTACTTCGAATGGGGCGGGCAATTCCAGAACATGGAACGGGCGCTGGGGCACCTGAAAGTGATTGTTCCGATTACGGTGGCGGCGATCTTTTTCCTCCTGTTTCTCCTGTTTGGCTCGCTGCGCTTTGCCACGCTGATCATTACGGTGCTGCCGTTCGCTTCGATTGGCGGCGTGGTGGGGTTGTTCGTGGCAGGCGAGTACCTCTCGGTCCCGGCGTCGGTAGGATTCATTGCGCTGTGGGGTATCGCGGTGCTCAATGGCGTGGTGCTGGTCTCTTACATTCGCAGCTTGCGCGATGCGGGCAAGACCGTACAAGAGGCTGTGGTCGAAGGCGCGCGCATGCGCTTTCGCCCCGTGATGATGACTGCCACCGTGGCCATGCTGGGCCTGATTCCCTTCCTCTTTGCAACCGGCCCGGGGTCAGAGGTGCAGCGGCCGCTGGCGATAGTCGTCATCGGCGGGTTGATTACGTGCACACTGCTCACCTTGGTGGTGCTGCCGGCGCTGTACCACTGGTTCGACGATGACAAGGTGAGTGGGTGACACTCGATCCGGTCATCCTGTTTTTCCTGCTCGGGCTGGTCGCGCGGCTGCTCAAGTCCGATCTGCGCTTGCCCGAGCCGATCTACGAGGCACTATCGGTCTATCTTCTGCTGGCACTCGGCCTCAAGGGCGGCATCGAGCTCGCGCGTTATCCGTTGAGCCAGCTGGCGCCACAGATCGCCGCCGTAGTTGCGCTGGGCTGCGTGTTGCCGCTTCTGGCGTTCATGGTGTTGCGCGGCGTGGGGCGCCTGCAGCGCGCAGATGCGGCATCGATCGCCGCCCATTACGGCTCGGTCAGCGTGGTCACGTTTGCGGCGGCCATGACCTGGATCGAGGTGCGCGGCATCCCCAGCGAGGCCTACCTGCCGCTGTTCGTGGCCTTGCTGGAAGCACCCGGCATCATCGTCGGGGTGTTGCTGGCGCGCGGCGCCTCGGGCGGTGCCACACGCTGGGTCGGCGTGCTGCGCGAGGTGGTCACCGGCAAAAGCGTGATTCTGCTTATCGGCGGCCTGGCGATTGGCGCCGCCCTCGGCCCCACCGGGGTGAAGCCGATCGCGCCCTGGTTCTTTGACCTGTTCAAAGGGGCGTTGACGCTCTTCATGCTCGAGCTGGGTTTGGTGACGGGGCGGCAAATCGGCGCGTTGCGTACCAGCGGCGCGTTTCTGGTGGTGTTTGGCGTGGCCACACCGCTGGCATTTGGCCTGATCGGCGCTGCGCTGGGCACGCTGATGGGCTTGTCGGCAGGCGGCGCGACCATCCTCGCCGTGCTGGCCGCCAGCGCGTCTTACATCGCCGCACCGGCGGCGATGCGCGTGGCGGTGCCGGAAGCCAATCCGGGGCTGTCGCTGCCGGTGGTGCTGGGCGTGACATTTCCGTTCAACCTGCTGCTCGGGTTTCCGGTCTATCACGCCTACGTTACCTGGCTGCAAGCTTAGGAGGAGACAACAAATGGACACGATGTCGACCGACACAAAGCAGGGGGGCGCAATGCATTGGCATGTACGCAAACTGCTCACCGTTATTGCCGAGGCCGCGCTGGAGCGCAAGCTGATCGAAGAGTCGCTTGCGCTCGGCATCGGTGGCTACACCATCTCCGAGGTGCGTGGTGGCGGGGCCCATGGAGTTCGCGCCGGTGAGTGGGAGGGCGAGCGTTCCATCGAGTTCAAGGTGCTGTGCGACGCCGACGCAGCCGACCGGTTGGCCGGTGCCATCATGGAGCGTTATTCAAGGCATTTCGCCCTGGTGCTTTACACCACCGATGTGGGGGTGTTGCGCAGCGAGAAATTTTCCTGAAAAGCGCTGGGAAACCAGACTGAAACCCTTGGTGGGAGCGGGTTTCAGGCCGCCAGTGCGGCCCGCGCGACGCGTGCCGCGGGCAGCAGCGCCTTGAACGTGCTGCCTTTGCCGACGGTACTTTCAATGTCTAACCGGCCGCCATGGCGGGCCAGGATATGTTTGACAATCGCCAGCCCGAGCCCGGTGCCGCCGGTTTCGCGCGAGCGTGACTTGTCGACCCGGTAAAAGCGTTCGGTGAGGCGCGGCAGGTGTTCCGGCGCAATCCCCGGGCCGCTGTCGGTGACGCTGAAGACCGCGCCCGCATCTGAAGCGCTCAATGCCACGCTGATGCGGCCACCGGCCGGGGTGTAGCGCACCGCGTTCGACAGCAAGTTGCCGAACGCGCTGCGCAGTTCCTCGCCGGCGCCCAGGAATGTCAGGCTTTGGTCGATATGGCTTTCGATAATGTGCCGGCCGGCGGACAGGGCACCGGCTTCATCGAGCAACTGACTCACCAGAATGCGCGCGGAAATGCTTTCCTCCATCGACGGTGCGCTCTGGCTCTCGAGGCGCGACAACGTGATCAGGTCTTCTATCAGGCGCTGCATACGCTGCGACTGGTCGAGCATCAGCGCATGAATTCGCGCGCGCTGCTGGTTGGAAATGTCCGGCTGGTCGACCATTTGTTCAAGAAACCCGCCGACCACCGTGAGCGGGGTGCGTAACTCATGGGACACGTTGGCGATGAAGTCCCGGCGCATGGCTTCGACGCGCATGAAGCGCGTCACATCGCGTGACAGGATGATGCGCCGGTTTTGCTGAAACGGCAGGAACTGCACGGTGAGCGACAGCGTGCTGGACGGGTCCGGAATGTGCAGCGGCTCGCTGAAGTCGGCGCGCACCAGGTATTCGGTGAAGGCCGGCTGGCGCACCAGGTTGGCTATCAGGAAACCCCGGTCACGGGCAAGGTCCAGGCCGAAATGGGTGCAGGCCGACGGGTTACACCATTCGATGCGGTCGGCCAGGTCGAGGATGATGATGCCGTCCGGAAGGGCGCTGGACGCTTCAATGAAGCGGTTCAGGGTTTCCTCGACCTCGGCGCTGCGGCGCTGGTCGCGCTTGCGCGCGCGGCGCAACTCGAAAAAGACCGTCTCCCATGCGCCGAAACCGGTAGGCAGCTCGGGGGGGGACTCGTCTAGAGACGAGTTGATCAGCCACGAGTTGACGCGCTTGAGATAGTACAAATGGAAGCCGATCAACAGCGACAGCCCGAGGATGGCCGTCACATAGCCCCAGCGCTCGCCCAGTATGAAACCGGACATCGTCGCGAAAAACGCAATGACGCCGAAGCGAAACCAGATCGGGATCCAGAAGCTGCGCAAAAAGGAGGCCGGGTGAAATGCAATGCGCCCCATTATCCTCCACGCATGCTAGGTGTGGGCGAGGCGGTAGCCGGCTCCACGCACGGTCTGCACCAGCTCTTGCGCCCGGGACACCGACAAGGCCTTGCGCAGCCGCAGGATATGCACGTCCACCGTGCGCTCCTCGATGAAGGTATGGTCGCCCCAGACCTGGTCGAGCAGTTGCGCCCTTGAAAACACCCGTTCCGGATGGGCTACAAAAAAACGCAGCAGCTTGAACTCGGTCGCACCGATTTCGAGCAGCTTGCCGTGGGCGCGCGCCTCGTGCCGCGACGGGTCGACCATCAGCGGTCCGTATTCGAGCGGTGCCTCGGCGTGCTCGGGGGCGCGCCGCCGCAACAGTGCATTGACCCGGGAGATGAGCTCGCGCGGCGAAAACGGCTTGGTCACGTAGTCGTCGGCGCCGGCGTCGAGACCGGCTATTTTGTCGGTCTCGTCCGCCTTGGCGGTGAGCATGATGATCGGCAGGCCTTTGGTGCGCGGGTCGGCACGCAGCGATTTGGCCAGCTGCACGCCGGATTCGCCCGGCATCATCCAGTCGAGGATGATCAGATCCGGCAGGGCGCTGCGAATCGCGGCTCGTGCCTCGTTGGCGTCGAGCGCACGTTGCAGCTTGTAGCCCTTGGGGCTCAGCGTGAACTCAAGCAACTCCAGGATGGCAGGTTCGTCTTCGACCAGGAGGATGGTGGTGTCAAGCGCCATGGGTCGATTCTAGCTCGCCACTGCCTGCTCAAGCGTCTCTTTGGAGGCATGGCGCACGTCGGTGCCCTTGGCGACAAAGATCACGTACTCGGCAATGTTCTGGGCATGGTCGCCGATGCGTTCGATTGCCTTGGCTATCCAGATGATGTCGAGCGCCGTTGAGATGGTGCGCGGGTCTTCCATCATGAAGGTGATGAGCTGGCGCAGCACGCTGCGAAACTCGTTGTCGATATGCTTGTCCTGCAGCACGATGTTCCCGGCCATGCTCACATCAAGCCGCGCGAAGGCGTCCAGCGCGTCCTTGAGCATCGACACCGCCGTGCTCGCGGCGATGTGGATGTCGGAAAAGCCGGGCAGGTGCACCTGCCCGCGCTCCTGCATCGAAATCGCGTAGCGCGCGATCTTGTCGGCCTCGTCGCCGATGCGTTCGAGGTCGGTGATGGTCTTGACAATGGCCATCACCAGCCGCAGGTCGCCCGCCGCAGGCTGGCGCCGCACGATCAGATGGGTGCAGCGGTCGTCGAGTTCGATTTCCATCTGGTTGATGCGGACCTCGGTGGCCTTGATCGTTTCCTGGTGGCCCAGGTTCGAATCGGCGTAGATCGCGATGGCGGCGCGCACCTGTTGCTCGACCAGTCCGCCCATTTGCAGCATGCGCGTGCGGATGTCTTCGAGGTCGGCGTCGAACTGGGATGAAATGTGGGTTTGGTCCATGATGTGCTTTCCCGGCTCAGCCGAATCGTCCCGTGATGTAGTCTTCAGTGCGCTTGTCTTTGGGGCGGAAGAAGATGTCGTCGGTCTTGCCCAGTTCAATCAGGTCGCCCAAGTACATGTAGGCGGTGAAGTCGGACGCGCGCGCAGCCTGCTGCATGTTGTGCGTGACGATCACCACCGTGTAGTCCTTCTTGAGTTCGCCGATCAGCTCTTCGATGAAGCCGGTCGAGATCGGGTCGAGGGCAGAGCAGGGCTCGTCCATCAGCAGCACCTTGGGTTTGATGGCGATCGCGCGGGCGATGCACAGGCGCTGTTGCTGGCCGCCCGAGAGGCCGTTGCCCGATTGGTGCAGCTTGTCCTTGACTTCCTTCCAGAGGGCCGATTTGGTCAGGGCCGATTCGACCCGGTCTTCCATCGCCGAGCGCGACAGGTTTTCAAACAGGCGCACGCCGAAGGCGATGTTGTCGTAGATCGACATCGGGAACGGTGTGGGCTTCTGGAACACCATGCCGATCTCCGCGCGAATCAGGCCGACATCACGCTTCGAGGTGAGAAGGTTTTCGCCATCCATGATGATTTCACCTTCGGCGCGCTGGTCCGGGTAGAGCTCGAACATGCGGTTGAAGGTGCGCAGCAGGGTCGATTTGCCGCAACCCGAGGGGCCGATGAAAGCGGTGACCTTTTTCTCCGGGATGTCGAGTGAAACGCTTTTCAGGGCCTTGAAGGCGCCGTAGTAGAAGTTCAGGTCGTTGACCTTGATCTTTGGTGCAATGTCGAGATTGAGTTCAGCCATGATCAGTTTTTCTTGGAAAGAATCAGACGGGCGGCAATGTTGAGGCCCAACACACCGATGGTGATGAGTGCCGCGCCGCCCCATGCCAGGCGTTGCCAATCCGCATAAGGACTCATGGCAAACTGGAAGATCACCACCGGCAGGTTGGCCATCGGCGCATTCATGTCGGATGACCAGAACTGGTTGTTGAGGGCGGTGAACAGCAGCGGCGCCGTCTCGCCGGCGATGCGCGCCACGGCGAGCAGCACCCCGGTGAGGATCCCGGCGCGGGCGGCGCGATAGCACACCATCGTGACCATTTTCCACATCGGGCACCCCAGTGCCACCGCCGCTTCGCGCAATGAATTGGGTACCAGTTTGAGCATGTCGTCGGTGGTGCGCACCACCACCGGAATCACGATCAGCGCCAGTGCCAGGGTGCCGCCCCAGCCGGAAAAATGTTTCACCTTGGCAACGTAGATGGTGTAGATGAACAGGCCGATGATGATCGACGGGGCCGACAGCAGCATGTCGTTGAGAAAACGCGTCGCCGGTGCGAGCCAGGTATCGCGTCCGTACTCGGCGAGGTAGGTGCCCGCCAGGATGCCGACGGGCGTGCCCAGCAGGGTTGCTGTCGACACCATCAACAGGCTGCCCCAGATGGCGTTGGCCAGGCCGCCGTTGCCGCCTGGTGGCGGCGTCATCTCGGTAAACAGCGAAGGCTTGAGGGCGCTGCCGCCTTCGATGAGGAGAGTGACCAGGATCCACGCCAGCCATGCCAGGCCGTACAGCAGCATCGACAGCGATACCACCATCAGCAGCCGGTTGAGCAGGCGCCGGCGCTTGTAGATCGGGTTGTGTTCCGAGATGGCTTCGTGGTGCAGATTGGCTTCCATGTCAGCTCCGGGTGCCTTCCTGCTTGGCCAGTTGCATCAGCATGATCTTCGAGAGCGCCAGCACGATCGACGTGATCAGGAACAAGACCAGGCCCAGTTCAATGAGCGCAGAACTGTACAACTCACCTACCGCTTCGGTAAATTCGTTGGCAAGGGCCGAGGCGATGCTGTTGCCCGGCGCAAACAGCGAGCCCGACAGCCTGTGGGCGTTGCCGATCACGAAAGTCACTGCCATGGTTTCTCCCAGTGCGCGGCCCAGGCCCAGCATGATGCCGCCGATCACGCCCACCTTGGTATAGGGCAAGACCACTTTCCACATCACTTCCCAGGTGGTGCCGCCCAGGGCGTACGCCGATTCCTTGAGCATCGGCGGAACCAGGTCGAATACGTCGCGCATCACCGACGCGATGAACGGAATCACCATGATCGAAAGAATCAGGCCTGCCGTGAAGATGCCAATGCCGATCGGCGGCCCGGCGAACAGCACGCCGATCAGGGGAAGCTTGCCCAGCGTAGCTACAAACAGCGGCTGCACGTGTTCCATGAACAAGGGGGCAAATACAAACAAGCCCCACATGCCGTAAATGATCGACGGAATCGCCGCGAGCAATTCGATGGCAGTACCCAGTGGGCGCTTGAGCCAGGGCGGCGAGAGCTCGGTGAGAAACAGGGCGATGCCGAAGCTCACCGGCACGGCGATGATCATGGCGATGGCGGCAGTGGCCAGCGTGCCGACGATCGGCACCAGCGCGCCAAACTCCTCCTTGACCGGATCCCACTCGGGGTTGAACAGAAATGCCAATCCGAACCTGGTAATTGACTGGCCGCTGCCCACCAACAAGGAGAAGAGTATGGCGGCGAGCACGCTGAACACCAGCAATGCCGCCAGACGCGTTACGTGGCGAAACAGGGCATCGACCAGCGCGCTGCCGCCCGCCGGGCGCCCGGGTGGCGGTTCACCCTTGGCGCTGCTTTCTTCTTGCAGAACGGACGGCAGGTTAGTGGCCAAAATGGAACTCATGAAGGTTTGGGATTAGTACAGGGCTTTGCCGGAAGCGTCTTTGATCTTGGCTTTCCATTCTGCCTGGATCAGCTTGATCACCGCTTCAGGCATCGGCACGTACTCAAGCTCGGTCGCCATTTTGGCGCCATTCTTGAAAGACCAGTCGAAAAACTTCAGCACTTCGCGGCCCGATTCGGGCTTGTCCTGCTTGGCGTGCATGAGAATGAATGAGGCACCGGTCATCGGCCAGCTGGCCTTGCCCGGCTGGTCAGTCAGGACCACGCCCATGCCCGGGGTCTTGGCCCAGTCAGCACCGGCTGCCGCAGATTTGAAGGTTTCGTCATCGGGGCGCACGAACTGGCCGTCGCGATTGCGCATTTGCGCGTAATCGAGCTTGTTGCCCTTGGCGTAGGCATATTCGACATAACCGATCGCGCCAAGCAGCTTTTGCACATAGGATGCAACACCTTCGTTGCCCTTGCCGCCGACGCCTGTGGCCCATTTCACCGAGGTGCCTTCGCCGACCGTGCTTTTCCAGTCCGGGCTGACTTTCGACAGATAGTTGGTAAAGAGGAAGGTCGTTCCCGAGCCATCCGAGCGATGCACCACGGTGATGTCGGTATCCGACATCTTGATGCCGGCGTTGAGGGCGACGATCGCCGGGTCATTCCACTTCTTGATCTTGCCCAGATAAATGGACGCCAGCACTTCGCCGGTGAGCTTGAGCTCGCCTTGCCCGACTTCTTTCAGGTTCATGACCGGCACCACGCCGCCCATCACCGCAGGAAACTGGACCAATCCCTCTTTTTGCAAGTCTTCCGCCTTCATCGGCATGTCGGACGCACCGAAATCGACGGTCTTGGCCGTGATCTGCTTGATGCCGCCGCCGGAACCGATCGACTGGTAGTTCATGCCGGTATTGGTAGCCTTCTTGTAGCCGTCGGCCCATTTGGCGTAGATCGGGTAGGGGAAGGTTGCGCCTGCGCCCGTAATGTCAACCGAATGCGCGGACACCGACAACAGGGCGGCAGCGAGTGCCGAGGCAGCTTTCAGGGGAAGTATCTTCATGAAGAGGTCCTTTCTTTGCATGTGAAGTAGTTCATGGGATGGCACTTTATGACAGCAATATTTCAGCCATATGACAAACCGCAGGCGGTCGCAAAGCCTTGGCAGACAAGGGTTTTGGGAACAGTGTCAACGCATCAGGGTGCCGTCGCCACGCACCATGGTGAGGTCCACCAGACGGGTTCCGGCGGCGTTGGCCATTCCCATGTCGGTTGCGGCGGGGTTGACGGCAGTGCGGGAATGGTTGCGGATCAACGCGGCGGCGACGTCTTCGCGGCGCAGTGCTCGCCCCGGCAGCGCGCCGCGCAGCGATTCGACCAGGGCCTTGGCCGCCATGTAGCCTTCGAGGGTCAGGTGCGATGGCGGCTCGTCGCGAAATTTTGTCATGGCCTTGACGTGTTCCAGAACAATCGGCACACCGAGGCGCTGCGGCGAGGGTACGACCTGGGTCAATACGATTCCCTTCGCCACTTGCGGGCCGGATATCTCCATCAACGCGGTGTGATTGACCAGCGACAGGCTGCCGAGCAAAATGCCCAACTGCTTGAACGGGAATTCGCGCGCGAAACTGCCGAGAACCGAGGTGTCGCCCAGGACAATCACGGCCTGCGGCCGACGGCTTGAGACCAGGGACGCAGCGGCTTTGGCGTCGCCACCCCCTGCAGCGATGCTGGTTTCGTAGGCGAGAGTGCGATTGGTCGAAGCAACGGCTCCACGCACGGCGCGCGCAGCTGCAGACTGGGTTTCACCGGCGGCGGTAACGAGGCAGAAGGATGTCAATCCCAGCCCCTTGAAGTGGCGCACCAGTTCAAGCGCCTCGTCTTCATAGCCGGCCCGCAGGGTCAATACCGATGCCTTTGGGGATTTGAGGCCGGTTAGCGGCGCAAAGACGATGGCTGCGTTGAGTTCCGGGCTGCCAAGGTCGATCAGAGCGCCTGCCGCCGTGTCACCTATCGGCCCGAACAGATCTGCCCTCGAATCGACCAGGAGGGCGGCCGCAGCCTGCTTTAGCTCGGCGGCGGTGCCATTGGTGTCGCGCGTCAGGTATACGATCCGGCGCCCGTTGACGCCGCCGGTACTGTTGACCACGTCGAAATAGGTCTTGGCGCCTGCCGCGTAGTCGCGCCCGGCCTCCAGCCATGCCGGCGATTGATCCAGGAGTTGCCCGACGACAATGTCGTTTCCTGCCGCAACAGCGTTGGCGTGAATACCAAGCACGGTTACCATCATGCCAAGCCAACGGGCACTACCAAACATGAGCGATTTCATCGACACTGCACACCCGCCTCAAACAAAGGAAGCGAATGTAGGGCCGGCGTGTGACATGCGCGTGTCACCCAAGGAAGATAAGCTTCGCTGATTTTTTCAAGGCATAGATCATGAACCTGATTCTCTGGCGTCACGCCGAAGCCGAAGACACCACCCCCGACATGAAGCGCGTGCTGACCAAACGCGGCGTCAAGGAAGCTGCGCTGATGGCCGACTGGCTGCGCGAACAGCTGCCGCCCGACGTGCGGGTCATTTCCAGCCCGGCGGATCGCGCGCGCCAGACGGCACAGGCGTTGACACTGGATTTCGAGATCGTCAAAGGCCTGAGCCCCGGCAAAGGGGTCGAGGATCTCCTCGCTGCGGTAGATTGGCCCGAGGCCGGTAACGACCATACTGTATTGGTGGTGGGGCACCAGCCAACGCTGGGCCAAACTGCTGCGCTGTTGATCGGCGGCGCAGAAGCACCGTGGAGCGTCAAGAAGGGCGCGGTGTGGTGGATTTCAAACCGGGTGCGCGGTGAAGAGGCACAGGCGGTGTTGCGGGTGGTGATGAGCCCGGACCGCCTCGGGTGAACGATCGCCGCATGTAATTCAAGCAGGCAGCGTGTAATCCAATCTTCATTTTCGTGTCACCGCACGGTAACGGCTGCCATCTAACTTGTAGTCCTGGCATGTGCCAATTACCGTCAGGACACAAACATGATCAAGCCCCTTGGTTTCAAACCCCTTGGTTTCAAACCCTTTGGCTGGCTCGACAAAATGAAGCCGCGTGGCTTCAAGTCACTCGGATGGTTGGGACAGGGCGAAGCCTTCCAGCTGGCGCCGTCGCTGGGCCAGGTACGCACCCCGGCCGCCACCGAACGCGCCGTCGAGAAGAAGCCTGAAGCGGGCTACGCGCTCTCGTTTGCGAACAGCCCCTCGGACATCGTCGAAGCGCAGCGCCTGCGCTACAAGGTGTTCGCCGAAGAAATGGGCGCCAAGCTGGTCAGCGCCGACTCCGGGCATGACATCGACGAATTCGACGAACACTGCGAGCACCTGCTGGTGCGCGAAACCGACACCGGCCGCGTGGTCGGCGCCTACCGCCTGCTGCCGCCCGAGAATGCACGCAAGATCGGCCGCTTTTATTCGGAAAGCGAATTTGACCTCTCGCGCCTCACGCACCTGCGCGAACGCGCGGTTGAAGCCGGCCGCTCCTGCGTGCATTGGGAGCACCGCAACGGCGCGGTGATCATGCTGCTGTGGAGCGGCATCGCGCAATACATGAAGCGCTACGGATACGAATACCTGATCGGCTGTGCCAGCATCTCCCTGCGCGACGGCGGCCACGGCGCAGCCAACCTGTTCGCCGGCTTGAAAGATAGCCAGTTTACCGACGCCGAATACCGCGTTTTCCCCAAGCTGCCGCTGCCGGTGGAAAAACTGCGCAACCAGGACCCGGTCGAGATGCCGCCGCTGGTCAAGGGCTACCTGCGCGCGGGCGCCAAGGTCGGCGGCCAACCCGCGTGGGACCCGGACTTCAACACCGCGGATTTCTTCATGCTGCTGTCGATGAGCCAGCTCAATCCGCGTTATGCGCGGCATTTTGGGTAGACGGTTGGTCCGTCTACCCGGCTTAGCGGAACGCCCGGTTATGCCGGGCTTTTTTTCTGGCAGATTCCTATTCAGGGACTTCCTTGAGAATGGCTTCCACCAACGATCTAAAGGAGTCGTCTGGCGGAAGCCCTTGTCTACCAACGGTTTTCGCAGATTGCCGTTTCCGAAACAACGGGAAGGTATGACTTCTTCTGCACCCGGCGCGATGTAGCGTGCAGCTCAGATAAGACGATGCGACCCTTTGGCCAAATCTGCTTCGATTTCTACTGCATTGCTCCCGATCCAGTCTTGTGTTTGCCGAGTTACCCAGGCAGGATCATCGAGCGGCAGGTCATGTCCCGCTCGTGAATGGAAGGATGGCTTGACGCGCCAGGCGCGTGCGAGCGCATGCGAACACTCGGCGTCCACCAATTGATCGTTGTCGCTGGCGAGCACTAGAACCTTCGTTGCATGCGAGGCTCCATCCGCACGAAACCGCGCGGCCGCAAGCAACTGCCGCAATGCATTGGCCCGCGACACCGGATACTCGCGCGCATAGCCGCTCCACGCGGCGAGCATATCGGGCGCCGCGCCGCGCGCGCTGGTGAGCCGCAGGATCGTCTCTTCCCGGCGCGCCGGATCGCCCGCCAGCGCCATGCGGATCAGCGCGCCGTAGTTGGCAGGGCGCAGGCGCTGGTGGAAGGGGTTGTAGGGCCGCATGCTGGTGTTGATGAGCACCATCGCCGGCACTTCTTCCGGGTGGCGTTCGCTCCAGCATGTGGCGACCATGCCGCCGAGTGAGAGGGCGAGCAGGTGATAGGGCGGGGTGTGGCCCAGTTTGCGCAAGGTGGCGCGGCAGTGTTCAACCATGTCTTCGATGCGGGTTGGGCTGCGTTCGCGCCACAGGCGGCCGTTGCCGGGCAGGTCAGGGGTGATGATGGCGGCGTCGGGGAAGGCTTGTTGCAGTTGCGCGGGGAATGCACCCCAGTGGCGCGCTTCGCGCATCAGGCCGCGCAGCAAGACCCAGTTCATGGATTCAAATCGGCCGGTACCAGCGGGCGGACGCGCCGTTTGCGTGCGCCGCCCGTGCAGCGCCGGTCGGCAGCCAGCGCGCGCTGTCGCTGCCCATGCGGATCAGGAAGTCGAGCCACGGCAGGTGATTGCGCAGCACGCGGTTGCGCCGGGCCGCGGGCAGGGGATTGAACATGCCGAGCTTCGACAACACCTGGCGCGGATATTTGCTGACCCAGCGCCACGAGCCCATCTCCAGCGTCAGAGGCAGGAACACGCTTCCCTCCTGCGCGAGCGAGCTGCGGTACAGGTGATCCCACAGGTCGCCGTGCGCCAGATATTGGTGGCTTTGCGGTTCGATCACGTAATTGTGTTCGGGGTGGCGCTGCTCGAACAGCGCGGTGAGTGCATGGATCTCCGGCAGGTGGTGGATCGGCGTGGCGGTGTGCGCATAGGGAAACCAGATGCGGTCACGAAAGCCGAAACCCGAATGGCAATCGAGCGCGACAGCGAACTTTCGCCCAAGCAACTCGTCCTCCACCAGGCGGCACAGCGCCTGGCTTTCCGGTTCCATGGTGTCGGGGTCGGCGCCGCGATACCAGGGCAGGCGCGGCGTCAGGCGCTGGCCGCCGATCAGGAACGGCACTTTGGAGGTTGCCTCGACCGGCCCGTTGCGCATCAGGTCTACGCCTTGCGGGTTGCTGCGTGTAGTGCCGAGCATACCGCCGGGGTTGACCAGCGGCATGAACACCAGGCGCAGGTGTTCGAGCCTGTAGTTGAGGGCGAGGTCGGTCGTGAGTTGCGCGAACAGGTCTTCGAGAAAGTGCAGCAGCACTTGCGTACCGATGCGCTCCAGCCCATGCACACCACCAAAAAAGCCGATGGCGGGCAGTTTGCGGTCGGGGTTGCCGAGGCACAGCGCGTACACCGGCATGCTCTGTCCGCCGGCTTGCACTTCGCAGAGCGTACGCGTCACCACGCCGCGCGGTGCAGCATCGATCAGGCGTTCGAGCCAGTCGAGCTCGGGCAGGCGCTGCCCAGCGCGGGCTGCGAAGGAGGCAAACTGCATGGCCGTTAGGCCTGCAGGCCAAGCGCGCCGGCGATGCACGATTCGGTTTCACGCGCCAAGGTCTTGCGGTGCCTGCCGCCGCAACTGAGGGCAGGCAGGAATTGCAGGCGGGCATGAATACGCGGTTGCTTGAGGACTAGCCACAACGTGGCCGCGAAGCTGGTGTCGCCGATAAAGCAGGCGGCGCTGCACAGGCTGCCGTCGGCGCGCTCGTAACGGATCGCCACCGGTTGCAGCAGCGCATTGCAGTCTACTGCCGGTTGCAGCAGTGGTGGGCGGAACGGCAGCACGACATCACCTTCTGTCGTAGTGCCCTCCGGAAACACCGCCATCATCGCGCCGGCACGCAACAGTGAGGCAATCTGCGCATTGACGCGCAGGATGTCGCGTTTGCGCGCACGTTCGATGAACACCGTGCCCGATTTGCGCGCGAACAGCCCGAGCAGCGGCCAGCGCTCGATTTCCGATTTGGCGACGAAATACGCCGGGCACATTGCGTTGAGGGCATACACGTCGAGCCAGGAGACATGATTGGCGACGATCATGGCGGGCCCGCCGGCATGCGGCGGCAGGCCGGCGACCTTGAGGCGAATTGCCAGAATCTGCAGCAGCCGCGCCGACCAGCGTTGCACATGAAAGCTGCGTTGCGCGGGGCTCAAGCGATGAAAGCGGAACGTGGCGAAGACGAGACCGTTGCTCAAATGGATCGCAACCCGGGCAGCGCGAAACAGGGCCGTAATGCGTCTAATGAGAGAAGGCTTTCACGACGGGCTGCGCGCCGCAGGCGCGGGTCGCTGGGAATCCGCTGGCGCCGTTATGCCGCTCGCCAGCTCGATCTTGAAAGGCCGTTCGCCCCCGAGGGCCTGCCATTGCTCGATCTCCTGGGCAAGCGAATATTCAGTCAGGGGTTGGCTTTGCAGCCAAGCGGCGTCCACGCTCAGCGTCAGTTTGTGGCCCCTGATGGACAGGCGGGCGTCAGGCGGCGGCAGCAATTGGCGGCTGCGGTGAAACAGCGCCGCCAGCCGCAGGCACAATACTGCGAGCCAGTCGTGCAAGGGCGCCGGGTCGGCACGCGCGAGTTTGGGCAGCTTGCCGGCATGGCCGAGGATCAGGAACGCCAGGCGCTTTTGCTCGTCACGCGAGAAGCCGGGCATATCGGCATTGGCAGCAATGTAGGCCGAATGCTTGTGGTAACCGTTGTGGGCGATGGTCAACCCGCATTCGTGCAGGCGCGCCGCCCAGTTGACATAGCGCGCGGTCTCTTCGAATTGGTCGGCCATCGGGTCGGGCAGGTCGCGCATGAACTGTTCGGCGAGTTTCGCGACGCGCTGGGCCTGGTCGGCATCGATGTGGTAGCGGCGCTCGAACTGGGCCACGGTATTTTCGCGCTTGTCATGGGGGCTCAATGATTCGGTGACACGGCCGAGCAGGTCGTAGAGCACCCCGAGCCGCAGCGAATTGTCGGATACGCGCATCGAGCTGATGCCGAGCTCTGAAAACACTGCCGAAAGAATCGCAAATCCGCCCGGCAGGTTGAGGGCACGATCCGGTTTGAGGCCGGTAATGCTGATCTGGTCGATGCTTCCCGCGCAGAGCATGGCCTTGCGAATCCAGGCGAGCCCCTCGGTGGTGATGCTGCCGTTGCCGATGCGGTTTTCCGACAGGACCCGCTCGATCGAGCGTGCGGTGCCGCTCGAACCGACCGCCACTTCCCAGCCGCTGGCGCGGATCGCCTTGGAGATCACCTGCACTTCGCGCCGGGCCGCCAGCTCCGCCTGCTTGATCGTGTAGTCGTCGATGAAACCGCCTGGAAAATGCAGCAGCGTGGAACTGATCGAGCCCATGTAGAGGCTCTCCATCAACTCCGGCTCGAAGCCGTGGCCGACCGAAAATTCGGTCGAGCCGCCGCCGATGTCGACCACCAGCTGCTTCACGCGCGGCGGCGGCGCGCTGTGCGCCACCCCCGAGAACACGAGCCTGGCTTCTTCGCGCCCGGAGATCACTTCGATCGGATGGCCGAGCACCTTTTCGGCTTTGTGGATGAACGCAGTGGCGTTTTTTGCGACCCGTAGGGCATTGGTGGCCACCACGCGCACATGATGCGAATCGAAGCCGCGCAGACGCTGTTCGAACTGGCCGAGCGCGTCGAGCGCTCCGGCCTGGGCTTCATCGGTCAGGTGTTTGGCGGCGTTGAGGCCGGCGCCAAGCCGCGTGTTGCTGCGCAGGGAGTCTAGAATGTAGATGTGGTCATCCTCCACCCTGCCGATTTCAAGCCGGAAGCTGTTGGAGCCAAGGTCTACGGCGGCCAGTTGCAAAGCTGTGTTCATGGGGGTTGAAAAACCAGGCAGCGATCCCAGATTGTGCTTACGCGGTGTGACAATGGTGTGTCACGGTCTCCTTTAATCGTGCGTTGTCATCAATCTGTCATGCCGGCAAGCCAAGATAAGCCAGTGGAACCAAAACGAAAACAACCCGTCGCCCGGAGCGCTGCAGCAAAGCCGCCAGGAGAGTTGCCGCTGCTCAACCGGGAATTGGGTGTGCTCGCGTTCAACGAACGGGTTCTCGCACAGGCGGCAGATGCGTCGATGCCACTGTTGGAACGCCTGCGCTTCCTTTGCATCGTCAGCTCGAACCTGGACGAGTTTTTTGAAGTGCGGGTAGCCGGCTTGCGCGAGCAGATGCGCAGCGACCCCTCGCATCGGGATGTGGATGGCATGGCCGCGTCCGAAGTCATGTCGGAGGTCAGGCTCCGTGCAAACGCCCTGGTCGCGCGCCAGTACGCCCTGCTCAATGACACGATCATGCCGGCCCTGGCGAAGGCGGGCGTATCGATCTACCCGCGTCCCGACTGGAACGGCGAGCTCGAAGCCTGGGCGCGACGGTATTTTGAAGAACAGATCCTGCCGGTGTTGACGCCGATCGGGCTGGACCCTGCGCACCCGTTTCCGCGGGTTCTCAACAAAAGCCTGAATATCGTGGTCGAGCTGTCCGGCACGGATGCGTTTGGCCGCATGGCGGAGCTGGCCATTGTTCAGGCACCGCGCGTGCTGCCGCGCGTGATTGCGCTGCCAGCGGACAAATTTGGCCGTGACAAATTCATTTTGCTGTCGTCGGTACTGATGCGCTTTGTCGGTGAGCTGTTTCCCGGCATCGAAGTGCGCGGCGCCCACGCGTTTCGCGCCACCCGCAACAGCGACCTGTTCGTCGATGAAGAGGAAATGACCAACCTGCGCCAGGCGCTGCAGGGCGAATTGACGCAGCGGCATTTTGGCGACGCGGTGCGTCTTGAAGTGGCGCAGGAATGCCCCGATGCGGTGGTGCGCTTTTTGCTGAAGCAATTTGAGATTGAAGAGGGCGACCTGTTTCGGGTCGACGGCCCGGTCAATTTGGCGCGGCTGATGCAGGTGGCAGACATGTGCGAGCGCGCCGACCTCAAATTCCTGCCATTCCAGCCCAGTCATTCCGCACTGCTGGGGGAATCGGGCGATGTGTTCGAGATGATCCGGCAGGGCGACATCTTGCTGCACCACCCGTTCGAGTCATTCGAGCCGGTGATCGACTATTTGCGTGCGGCAGCCCATGACCCGCACGTGGTTGCCATCAAGCAAACCATTTATCGCACCGGGTCGGAGTCCGAATTGATGGAACTTCTGATCACGGCGGCCAAGAGCGGCAAGGAAGTGACGGCGGTGGTCGAGTTGATGGCCCGCTTCGATGAAGAAACCAATATCAACTGGGCCGGGCGCCTTGAGGCAGTCGGCGCGCACGTGGTCTACGGGGTGGTAGGGCACAAGACCCACGCCAAGATGTGCCTGGTGGTGCGGCGCGAGGGCGGGCGCCTGCGGCGTTACGTGCATTTGGGCACAGGGAATTACCACCCGCGCACGGCGCGCTTTTATACCGATTTCGGCCTGATTACCGCCAACGAAGCCCTGTGCGACGATGCCAACGAGGTGTTTCGCCAGCTCACCGGGCTCTCGAAGGTACTCAAGCTCAACCACATCTGGCAGTCCCCGTTCACCCTGCACGACAACGTGCTTGCCGCCATTGCCCGCGAGATCAAATCGGCCAAGGAGGGCAGGAAGGCGCGCATCATCGCCAAGATGAATGCGCTGCAAGAGCCCCGCGTCATCAACGCACTCTATGCGGCCAGCGCCGCGGGCGTCAAGGTGGATCTGATCGTACGTGGCGCGTGCGCCCTGGTGCCGGGTCGTGCGGGCCTGTCGGAGAATATCCGCGTGGTGTCGGCGATAGGACGGTTCCTCGAGCACAGCCGGATTTTCTGGTTTGAAAACGGCGGCGACCACGACGTTCGCCTGTCCAGCGCGGACTGGATGGATCGCAATTTCTTCCGGCGTGTGGAAATCTGTTTTCCGATTCTTGACGCCAAATTCAAGAAGCGCATTTATACGGAAGGCCTCGCGCCCTATTTGCGGCGTGACGCAGGTGTCTGGGAACTCGACGCCAGCGGGGTGTACAACCGCCAGTCGCGTGGCGATGCAAGTGCGCAGGAAGGCCTGCTGTCCACGCTGGTCAAGACGGTCGAGCCGCCGCGTCTGCGGCTAAAGGGCATTCGCTCCGCGCTCAAGCTGCGACGCAAGTAGTTTGTCACGGCTGCGTCATTGCGGCTGGTCACAATCGGAAATGTGCACTCCAGAAATGAAACGTGCGACCTTCCGACCTGCCGCCTGACGCGAACTGCCATTACCGGACCCTGTGGATATCGGATGTCCATCTCGGAACCGCCGGTTGCAAGGCGGAGTACCTGATCGATTTCCTGAAGCACAATGAATCGGACACGCTCTATCTTGTCGGTGACATCGTTGACGCGTGGCAGCTGAAAAAAAGCTGGTATTGGCGGCAATCGCATAACGACGTGGTGCAGAAGCTGTTGCGCAAGGCACGCAAGGGCACGCGGGTGATCTACATCCCCGGCAATCATGACGAACCGCTGCGCGACTACCTTGAAGTCACCTTCGGCGGCATCGAGGTGGCGGGCGAGGCGGTCCACATCACGGCCGACGGACGCAAACTTCTGGTGATCCACGGGGACCTGTTTGACGGGGTGATTCAGCACGCCAAATGGTTCGCCTACCTGGGCGATACCCTCTACACCCTGATCCTGAAACTGAACCACTGGTACAACCATCTGCGGGTGCGCCTGGGATTTCCCTATTGGTCGCTGTCGCAATACCTCAAGCACAAGGTGAAGAACGCGGTCAACTTCATCAGCAATTTCGAAGCCGCCCTGGCCAACGAGGCGCGACGCCGCGGACTCGACGGGGTGGTGTGCGGGCATATCCACAAGGCGGAAATTCGCGACATTGACGGAATCGTGTATTGCAATGATGGCGACTGGGTGGAAAGCCTGACGGCCCTGGCGGAAACCTTTGACGGGGCGCTGCACATCATCGAATGGAACCGGATTGGCGGGCAGGCGGCCACGCTGGCCACGGCAACGGCCGATCGCGAGGCAGTGGTTTCGTGAGGATCGTACTGGTAACCGACGCCGCGCCGCCGCAGGTCAACGGCGTGGTCATCACCTTGTCGACTCTGACCCAGGAACTGGTGCATCTTGGCCATGACGTGCGCACCATCACGCCGATGATGTTTCGTACTCTGCCGTGCCCGACCTATCCGGAAATTCGCCTTGCGCTGTTTGCGTATCGCGGGGTGCGTGATGCCATCGCCCATGCTGCTCCGGATGCGGTGCATATCGCGACCGAAGGACCGCTCGGCATGGCGGCGCGGCGCGTATGTCTGGAGCGGGGCTTGTGTTTTACAACGGCCTATCACACGCGTTTTCCCGAGTACGTGCGCGCTCGAGTGCCGGTTCCTGTCGGTTTGACGTATGCCTGGCTCAGGCGATTCCACTCCCGGGCCGTGCGCGTGATGGTGCCGACACTGTCGATGAAACATGAGCTTTTGGCGCGAGGCATCGGTCACACGGTGATCTGGCCCAGGGGAGTTGACATCGCACGTTTCGAGCCATACGGTGAACGTGCCATCGAACGGAGAAGCCCGGTGTTCATGTACGTCGGGCGCGTCGCGATCGAGAAAAACCTCAGGGCGTTCCTCGATCTGGACCTTCCGGGAGAAAAATGGGTGGTGGGTGGTGGCCCCCAACTCGAACTGCTCAGACGTGCCTACCCCGACGTGCACTTTGCCGGCCCAAAAGCACATGCCGAACTTGCGCCCTGGTACCGAAGTGCCGATGTATTCGTATTTCCGAGCCGTACCGACACATTCGGCCTGGTGTTGCTTGAGGCCATGGCTTGTGGAGTACCGGTCGCCGCTTTTCCGGTACCCGGGCCGCAGGATGTGGTGGGTCAGAGCGGCGCAGGCGTGCTGGATCGTGATTTATGGCGCGCCGCGATCACTGCTCTGGAGATTGGCGCGGATGCGCCACGCGCGCATGCATTGCAGTATTCATGGCAGCGCGTGGCACGGCTGTTTGCAGGGCATCTGGCGCCGCTGCAACCGATGCCGACCTGACCTGCAGCTTCGCGGGGTGCTAGCGCGCAGCGACCTTGAGCGAACGTTTTCCCTTGTGACCGGCCTTGCCCTTTTTCGCGCCTTTTGAGGCAATACGGCGCTTGCCCGGCTTGTCGAATACGACTTGTTCGATCGCGAGCTTTTGACCGGGCGAGACGCCTGCACCGGACAGCTTGTTCCATTTTTTTACATCGTCCGCGCTGACCTTGTACTTTTTGGCAATCGCGGCCAGCGTATCGCCCTTTTTGACCACATGCGAGGTTTTGATCAGGCGCTCCTGGGCCGCGACGGCCGGCTGGTCGAGGTTGACCGGCAGCAGGATGTCCTGCGCCTTGCCGTCCTTGGGTACGATCAGCGTGTGGCCTGCCTTGAGCTTGGAATGGGCACCGATGCCGTTGATGGTGCGCAGCGTGCCCAGCTCGATGCCGAATTTCGCCGCCACGGCCTCGAGTTTTTCACCGGCCTTGAGGAGGTAGGCCTGCCACGACGAAATCGACTTGCCCTGGCTGTTCTCCAGGTTTTGCTTGAAGGTGTCGAGTTTGTCGGCCGGCAGCACGAGGGTGGGGCGGTTGGCGCCGGGAATCACCAGGCGGTTGTGTGCGGGATTGAGCGCGACAAACTCTTCGACCGGCATGTCGGCAAACCTGGCGGCGGTCTTGACGTCGATGTCGCGCGTCTTGGTGATGGTGGCGAAATAGGGTGCGTTGGGGACGCTCGGCAAGGCCACGTTGTAGATCCCGGGGTTCATCACGATGTTCTTGATGGCCTGCAGCTTGGGGACGTACCCTGCGGTTTCGGCCGGCATGCGCAGGCTGGCATAGTCGGTCGGCTCGCCCTTGGCGCGGGCGCGCTCGACGGCTCGCCCGACGGCGCCTTCGCCCCAGTTGTAGGCTGCGAGGGCCAGGTGCCAGTCGTTGAACATGCCGTGCAAAAACTGCAGGTAGTCGAGGGCGGCGCTGGTCGAGGCGATGATGTCGCGCCGTTCGTCGCGCCACCAGTCCTGGGTGAGTTTGTATTTCTTGCCCGTCGACGGGATGAACTGCCACATGCCGGCCGCCTGGGCGGAAGAAATCGCCCTCGGGTTATACGCGGATTCGACCAGGGGCAGCAGCGCCAGCTCGGTGGGCATGCCGCGTTTTTCGAGCTCCTCGACGATGTGGAACAGAAAAGGCTTGGCGCGCTCGAAGCTGCGTTTGACGTATTCCCCGCGGACCGCGTACCAGGTGGTTTTTTCCTGTGCGGCGGCGGTGGTCAGATCCGGCATGGCAAACCCGGCGCGCATACGCTGCCACAGGTCGTCTTCACGGTTCTGGGTCAAATCGACGTTGGCGATGTCCTGATTCTGGATGTCAATGCTGACGTCGGCACGCGCCAGTGGCGCCAGAAGCGGCGATTCGGTCAGCTGCTTGACCGGGGTAGCGGGCGGCGCGCTGGCGCAGGCGCCAAGCAGAACGACGAGTACGGTGCTGAGAACTAGCTTGGGCGCGCTGGCGAAGCGATGCATGGGCTTGCCCTTAGAGAAACGACAGGGCAAATGGTAGCGTGGCGCAATTGAAGTCGTCAAGTGAAAAAATATGCCAAGCGATTGATTACCAATGACTTTTTCTGTTATAGCTGCGGCAGGTCGCCGGCCCACTGAGGCTCCCTGTGCGACCATGCTGATGGCTCGTTGGTATATGACAAGAGCGACCGATAGCGCATGAATTGCGCGTGAGATAATCGATCGCGAATACGGGTACGGCGCTTGCCCCGGGTCGGCGGTACCGGTGAGTCTGCCGTCTGGCACCAACAATCGACCATGGCTTCGACATGAGGAAGCCGGGGCGACCAGTCATTTCACTATGCGATAGCCCGTGCAACACCACATCCACAAAGATAGTCCCATCGCCGCTTCGGACGGGCCATTGCCTCCGGGGGCGCTGGAGCAATGGTTCGCAACGCCGCAGGGTGCTTATGTGCTCGCTTGGGAGCGTGCGCAACTGGATCGCATCGTAGCTGACGTGTTCGGCTATTTTGCAGTGCAGGTCGGCGTCCCCGGGGTGGATTTCCTCCAGGCGAATCGGGCTACGTCGCGGTTTTGTGCCGGCCTGTATGGCAAATGTGCAGTCGTCGCAGATGCACACGAGTTGCCGTTTGCCGCCGAATCGCTGGACCTGCTGCTGATGCCGCACTTGCTCGAGTTTTCCGATGAGCCGCACCAGATTTTGCGCGAGGCAGAGCGCGTACTGAGACCCGAGGGCGAATTGATCGTAACCGGCTTCAACCCAATCAGCCTGTGGGGGTTGCGCAAGCTATTCCTGCGTGCACGGCGTGCGCCATGGAATGCCGAATTCGTCAGCGTATTGCGCGTCAAGGACTGGCTCAAACTGCTCAATTTTGAAATGCGCGGAGGCCGCTTCGGTTGTTACAAGCCGCCGTTTGAATCGGAAAAGTGGCTGTGCCGATTCGATTTTCTGGAAAACGCCGGCAACCATTGGTGGCCGGTGGCAGGGGCCGTCTATGTGATGCAGGCCAAGAAGCGGGTGGCCGGCATGCGCGTCATCACGCCGCGCTGGCGTCGCCAGCCGCAGCGCGCCAGTGGCTTGTCGGCGGCCTCGTCAAAAATCACCAACCGGTATCAGGGATCAATCGATGAACAGTAAGCCGGTTACGCAAGTGGTGGTGTATACCGATGGCGCATGCAAGGGCAACCCGGGGGTGGGGGGCTGGGGGGCATTCCTGCAGACCGGTACGGGTGCAGCCATGCGTGAGCGAGAGCTGTTCGGTGGTGCGCCGGCGACCACCAACAACCGTATGGAACTGACGGCCGTGATCGAGGCGCTCGGGGCGCTCAAGCGGCATTGTCATGTCACGATCTTTACCGATTCATCCTACGTCATGAAAGGCATGATGGAATGGATCCACGGCTGGAAAGCCAAGGGCTGGAAAACCGCCGGCAAAAAGCCGGTCAAGAATGAAGACCTGTGGCGCCAGCTCGATGCGCTCGTGGCCGGGCACACGATCGAGTGGCGCTGGGTCAAGGGGCATTCCGGCGACCCCGGCAACGAACGTGCCGACGCGCTGGCCAATCGCGGCGTGGAATCGGTGCGCTAACCGGGGGCGAGCTGAAACCGTTGGTGGGAGCGGATTTCAGGCCGCTTTTGAAGGATGTGCCGCCTGGTAATCGATCACTAGATGGGCCAGCAGGCGCAAACCGAGCAGCAATCCGGGTTCGTCCACATAAAAGTGGGGTGAGTGGTTTGACGGCGCCTTGCCGGCATCATGGCCATGCGGCGTGATGCCGATGAAGAAAAACACGCCGGGGATCTCTTTCTGGAAGTAGGAAAAATCCTCGCCGCCGCCGGTCTTGGGCACGTGCACCACATGCGCATCGCCCGCGACCCGGCACAGTGTGGGCAGGCTCCACAGCGTCAGTTTGGTGTCGTTGACCGTGACCGGGTAGCCCTTGTAGGTGGTGACGTCGGCGCTGGCCCGGCATGCGCAGGCGATGTTCACCGCAGTGTCGGCGATACGCTCGCGGATGAATTCGCGCTGTCCTTCGTCGAAGGTGCGAAAGGTGCCGCTGAGGGTGACTTCATCGGGGATAATGTTTTCACGCAGACCGCCGTTGATGGTGCCGAAGGTGACGACCGCGGGCTCGTGCATGATGTCCACCTGGCGCGACACCAGGGTTTGCGTGCCCAGCACCACCTGGGCTGCGGTGACGATCGGGTCGACGCCCAGCCATGGCATGGCGCCATGGGTCTGGCGGCCTTTGATGCGGATGAAAAAATTGTCGGTGGAGGCCATCATTGCGCCGGGCCGATAGCCGATCTGCCCGGTGTTGAGGTGCGAAATCACATGCAGCCCGAAGATCGCATCCGGACGTGGATTCTCCAGCGCCAGTTCTTCGATCATCAGTTTCGCGCCACCGTTTTCGTAGTTGGGCAAGCCCTCTTCGGCCGGCTGGAAAATAAACTTGATGGTGCCGCACACTTCCTCGCGCATGCCGGCGAACAGTTCGGCAACGCCCATCAGGATCGAGGTGTGGCAGTCGTGGCCGCAGGCGTGCATGGTACCGACCTCCTGGCCGCCCCACTGCGTGCGGCGCTGCGACTTGAACGGAACGTCTGCCAACTCGGTGACCGGGAGTCCGTCCATGTCGGCACGCAAGGCAATGCACGGGCCCGGTTTGCCGCCCTTCAGGGTGGCGACCACCCCTGTTTTGGCGACGCCGACACGCACATCGTCGAGCCCCAGCTTGCGCAGATGCTCTGCCACGATCCCCGAGGTACGCACTTCTTCGTTGCCCAGTTCGGGGTGGGCGTGGAAATCGCGCCGCCAGGCGATGACTTTTTGTTCCAATGCAGCAGCCCGGGCTTCCAGGCGGGAAAGGGAGGGTTCGGCGGGCGCATTCATGTTTGTTCCTTGGTGCTACGACAGCAAAGATTGTACGCCGCCGCGGGGCTCAAACCTCAAAAACCAGGCAGGTGCTGGTCCCATGGGCGAGCAGTTTCCCGGCAGAATCGGTGAGCCAGCCTTCGGCGGTGGCCACGCGCCGCCCCACCTGCAGCACCTTGCCCTCTGCGCGTACCTTGCCGGTCTTGTCGCTCATGCCGCGCACCAGGCTGATCTTGTATTCGAGGGTGGTGTAACTCTGGCCGACGGCCATTGTCGTGTGGACGGCGCAGCCCATGCAAGAGTCAAGCAAGGCCGCCGCATAGCTGCCGTGTACCGAACCGATCGGATTGTAGAAGTCGCGCAGCGGTTCGCCTTCGAACACCGCGCGGCCGTGCTCGAATTCCGCAAGGCCGAAGTTCAGGGCCTTGCCGATCGGCGGCGGCGGCAGCTTGCCAAGGGCAATCGCCTCGAAAAATTCCAGGCCGGACAAATGCGCCACATCGCGCGGATCGATGGTGTCATGCGGCAACAGGGGGCCGGTGACCTTGGTGACTCTGTTCGACGTATTCATGCTCCTTGACTCCCGCAAGCTAAAAGCGTGTAATTGCACATGTGTAGATGCAAGTATAAGGATGTCGATGAATCCGGTCAACGTTGCAGGTCGAACCCACGTCGCGTCGGCATGCACCTGTTTCAAGTTACGCAGCCTTTCGCGTCGCGTCACCCAACTCTATGACCAGACGCTCAGCCCCAGCGGGCTCAAGGTCACGCAATATTCGCTGCTTGCCCATGCGCGGCGACGTGAAGCAGGCGGCGCACCGACCGTCAGCGATCTGGCGCAGGCGCTGTTTACCGATCGCACCACCTTGACCCGTAACCTCAAGCCCCTGGTCGATGCCGGTCTGGTCCAGGTCGGCAATGGCGCTGACGCACGCAGCAAGGCCGTGTGCGTCACGCCGAAGGGGGAGATGGCGTTTCAAGCGGCGCGACCCTTGTGGAAACTGGCGCAGGCACGCATGCGCGACCTTGCCGGTGACGGGCATCTCGATGCATTGCATGGGCTGATCGAGGCGATGCTGCCGCAACTCGACGCCGCCGGCGATAGCGAGCATTGAACCACCGCGCGCATGATCAGGTTTGAGCGAAAACAGTTGGGTGTGATCTTCGCGGCGGCGCTGGTGTTCGCTCTGCTGTTCGGCATTCAGCAATCGCGCGCGCTGTTCATCAGCCCGCTCAATACCGCGACCGGTCTGGGTATCGCGGCAATCAGCCTGGCGTTTGCCTGCGCACAGCTGATGTGGGGCATCACCCAGCCGTTTGCCGGTGCGCTGGCCGACAAGTACGGTGCCGCACGGGTGATAGCGGGGGGGGCGGTTCTGGTGATGATCGGAACGGTTCTTACGCCCTATGCCAACACCACCTGGATGCTGATCCTGCTCATTGGCATCATTGGCGCCGGTGGCGCCGGCATGGCGGGCCTCGGCGTGCTCATGTCGGCCGTGGGCCGTGCGCTGCCTGCGGAGAAGCGCGGCATGGCGAGCGGCATCGTCAATGCGGGAGGCTCGTTCGGTCAATTTGCGGTGGTGCCGCTGGCGCAGTTCCTGTCCGGCGCCATCGGCTGGGTTGCGGCGCTCACGTCGCTCGGCGTGATGGCCTTGGCGGTCTTGCCGCTGGCATGGGTATTGAAAGGCAAATCCGCAGCGCCTGAGGTCGCCGGGTCGGGCGCGGCGGCCGAGAAAAACATCAAGCAGGCGGTGCGCGATGCGTCGCGCGATCCAAGTTTTTTGTATCTGACCGCCGGATTTTTCGTGTGTGGTTTTCATGTGGCGTTCATCGCCACGCATTTGCCGGGCGTTGTCGCAGCGTGCCAGTTGCCGCCTGAGGTCGGCGCCTGGTCGCTGTCGTTGATCGGGTTGTTCAACATCGCCGGCAGCTTCGCGGCCGGCTGGGCAATCGGCCGTTGGCGCATGAAAACGGTGCTGTCGCTGCTGTATGCAGCCCGGGCGGTAGCGGTGCTGGCGTTTCTCATGGCACCAAAGACCAGCACGACCTTCGTGATTTTTGCGGTGATCATCGGTTTTACATATCTCGCCACGGTGCCACCTACGGTCGGCCTGGTGGTCAAGCTGCACGGCATGCGCTTCATGGCAACGCTATTTGGGATCGTGATGCTGTCGCATCAAATTGGCGGGTTCCTGGGAGCGTGGCTTGGCGGCAAACTGTTTGAAGCCACCGGCAGCTACGACTGGATGTGGTACATCGACATTCTCCTGGCGATCGGCGCCGCGCTGATCCATTTACCGATACGGGAAGCGCCAAGGGCATCGACCCTTGCAGCGGCGTAACGATGCTGCACAGACACGGACAAGACTGGAACCCTCATGGATAAGAACTGGCGTACCCCTATCATCGTGTTGCTGGCCGGTGCCTTGATTGTCAATTTCTCTATGGGCATCCGCCATGGTATGGGATTGTTCCTCAAGCCGATGACGGGTGATCTGGGCCTGACGCGTGAAGCCTACGGGTTCGCGATCGCCATGCAAAACATCATGTGGGGAATCAGTGCGCCGGTTCTCGGCATGCTCGCCGACAAATACGGCGCCGGGCGGGTGGTTGCCGCTACCTGCGTGTTGTACGCACTGGGATTGTGGGGAATGGAGTGGTCGACTACGCCCCTCATGCTCGCTCTGACCGGTGGCGTCATCATCGGCATCGCGCAGGGTGGCTGCACGGTGGGCGTGATCTCGGGCGTGGTGGGGCGCGCGGTGGACGTGTCGCGGCGCCAGCAGGCGCTGGCAATTTCCGGCGCCTTGGGGGCGGCGGGCCAGTTTTACCTGACGCCGCTGTTGCAGTGGGTGATCAGCGCCTACGGCTGGCGCAGTTCGCTGATCGTGGCAGCACTGCTCATGATCATGATCATTCCAATGGCGATGGCGTTGACCGAGCCGGGCAAGGTGGTCAACACGTCCGGCCCGCAGCAATCGGTCGGCGCGGCAATTCGCGAGGCCTGGGGGGAGCGCAGTTTCAAGCTGCTGTGCGTGGGCTACTTCGTGTGCGGGCTGCAGGTGGTCTTTATCGGCGTCCATTTACCGGCCTATTTGCGCGACCAGGGCATGAGCGCCAACGTTGGGGTGACCGCCCTGGCGCTGATTGCGATCGGCAACATCGTCGGCACCTATTGGTGGGGCATGCAGGGCGCAAAGCGGCCCAAACGTTACCTGCTTTCAATCATCTACACCTTGCGTGCGATCGCAATTCTGGTGTTTCTCGCCGTGCCGTTGTCACCGTCGAGCGTCTACGTGTTTGCGTTGGTGATCGGCTCACTTTGGTTGTCCACGGTGCCGCTGACCAATGGGTTGGTCGCGCAGATTTTTGGCGTCAAATACCTGTCGATGCTGGCGGGCATGGTGTTCTTCGGGCACCAGATTGGCAGTTTTCTGGGTGCGTGGATGGGAGGGGTGCTGTTCGACTCGACGGGAAACTACACCCTTGCCTGGCTGCTGGCGGCGGGCTTCGGAATTTTTGCGGCGCTGGTGCACCTGCCAATCGATGAACGCCCGCTGGCGCGCCTGACGCCGCAGGCAGTGCCTGCCTGAATACGGGTATATATTGAGCGGCGCTATGCTATCGTGGCGCGCGGCTGTGAGCACACACAAAGTGAGTGCATGACGCGCTCGCGCCGCGCTGCGGGCGGAACACCTGTTTGACCTGATTTCACTGAACCATTGCCATGCGCCAGATCGTACTCGATACCGAAACCACCGGCCTTGACCCTGCCAGCGGGCACCGCATCATCGAGATCGGCTGCGTCGAGCTGGTCAATCGCCGTTTTACCGGCAACAACTTTCACCACTATCTGGATCCGGGGCGGGACAGCGACGAAGCAGCGCTGGAAGTGCACGGGCTGACCCGTGAATTTCTGGCAGGCAAGAAAAAATTCGCCGAGGTGTCTGACGAACTGCTCGATTTCGTCAAGGGCGCACAGATCATCATCCATAACGCTCCGTTTGACCTCGCGTTTCTGGATGCCGAATTGGCGCGTTTGGGCGTGCCGGCGTTTCGCTCGCATGTTGATGGGGTGATCGATTCGCTGGTCATGGCGAAGGAGGCGCACCCCGGAAAACGCAACAACCTCGATGCCCTCTGTGATCGTTACGGCGTCTCGAACGCGCACCGCACGCTGCACGGCGCACTGCTTGACGGGCAGTTGCTCGCCGAAGTCTATCTGGCGATGACGCGCGGCCAGAACGGGCTCATGATGGATGAACGCGATGACGACTCGCTGCAGTCCGCAGGCGAGGAACTTTCCGGCCCGCTCGAGACCTTCGTGCATCGCGCCTCCGATGACGAATCGGCCGCGCACACCACCGTCTTGGCAAGCATTGCCAAGGAAGCACGCAAGCCGGCCGTGTGGGGATCCGCCTGAGGATTTGCACAAGTTGACATTCATCTAACGCGATTCGGGGGATAATTTGTCCGACATCGCATTGCCAAGCACGAGTTTTCCGCCTCGGCGGCGACAGGGTGCAGTTGCCTGCACTTACTCGCAGTTATCCACAGTTACCTTGAGGAGACCCAACATGAATATCCAATCAGCAACCCGCATGACGGCAGCCATCACGGCAATAGGCCTGTCGGCGCTGTCGTTCGCCGGTACCATCACCGGCGTGAAGGTCGAGCCGGCGAATGCGGTCGTTGGCGCTGCGGTAAAAGTGACGGTAGCCGGTGACAATGAAGGCATCTGCGCCTTGCGCGTCGAATACGGCAACGGCGACGTTGACGTCACCAAGATGAACGCCGGCAAGGACGATTTTCCGCGCAGTTTTTCGAAGGCGTACAACAAGGCCGGAACCTATACCATCATCGCCAAAGGAGGCAGGGAAGGCTCGACATTCGGCTGCGTGGGTGAGACCAAGACCACCGTGACGATTGCCGAAGCGCCCAAGCCGGTCGCCGCCGCAGCCCCCGCCGCAGCCGCGGCGGGCGCAGGTTCGACAGCCGCGCCGGCTTGCCCGGAAGGCTATGTGCTGAACAAAAAGACCGTTGATGCCAAGTCGGGCGCGTTTGCGTGTTCCGCCAAGAAGGGCGCAAACAAGCCCGAGAAGGCCATGGCGTGCCCGGTCGACACCGAGTATTTCGCTACACCCAAAGGCTCGTCCCTGGGCTGCAAAAAACCGGCCCCGGCAAAAAAATAGGCATAGCGCGATCTCGTGCTGCGGCATTTTCTGCCTCTTTGTTGGGCACTCCTGGCAGGAACCGCAGCTGCGCAGTCGAGTCAGCTGGCGGGCCTGCCGTTGCCGCAGTATCCGCCGGGCTCGATTCGCTCGATTGTGCAGGCAGACCGCGCGCTCCTCGACGTCAGGGCAGCGCAACTTGCGCAGGAAAAGGCTTTTCTAGGGCGCCGGCAAGCCTGTTATGCGAAGCTGGTCGCCGAATCCTGCTTGATCGATGCGACAGAGGACAACGTCAAGGCCGAGCGACGCATTCGTGCAATCCAGGTGGAGGCGCGCGAATTCAAGCGCCGCGACGCGGAGCGCGAAGCCCAGGCATTGCGTGCGGCGAAGCGCGAACTCGAGGCTGCTGATGCGCCGCAAAGACGGGCAGAGCGCGAGCGCACCAGCAAAAACCAGAAAGAGCATGTAGACCGCAAGGCCAGAGCCGAGCGTGAATTTGAGGCCGGAGCAGAAGAACGCAGGCAGCGCGCGGCTGCAGAAAAGCGCAGGCTGGACCAAAAACAGGATGCGCGCGTGCGCAAGGCGGCGCAGGAACGTGCCTCGGTGGCGGAACGTGCCGAGCGCGTCCGCGCGCATGAGGAAAAAGTGAGCGCGGTACTGCAGCGCGCGCAAGAGAAGGAAGCGCGGGCGCGGCAACAAGATGCCGCAGCGCCTTCCGGACTTCCCGCCAAGGCGATCCCGAAATCGCCGGCGGCTTCAACGCCGGACAGCCCGGCTGCAGGGCCGGGGAAATCCTAGAGCCGATGGCCCGAAAGGTGGCACGACAAAAAGCCGTGCTGCAAAAAAACGCCCGCGTAAATGCGGGCGTTTTTGATGCATCAATGACCGGTCGTCAGACGTTGCGCATGTAGTTGTCGACACATTGCTGGCGTCGATTTTCAGTCGGCGCAGCAGCATCCTTGCCCTTTTTCGATGGTTTTGCCGCTTTTTTTCCTGTTGGCAAGTCTTTGCAGGCAAGCTCCGCATTTTTTTGGACCTGACAGATGTTATCCCAAGGGTCATCCAGTTTCGTGCACGCGCTCTTCGGCTTGCGCTTCACTACGCGTTTTTTCTTCGGGGCATCGACCTTGTCAGCGGCAGGCGCGACGGCTGTATTCATTGCCGGCGTCGGCGCAGCGGCTGGTTTTGCACCTGCTGCGGGGCCGGCTACCACTGATGATGCGGCCGCAGGTGCTACCGGGGCAACCACAGGCTTTTGCGCAGGGGCGGCCGTAGCGGCTGGCGCGGGGGGCGCGATCGCGGGCTTTGCGGCCGGTGCGGCAGGGGCTGCTTTGTCCTGCGCGAGAGCGGATGCCGACACTGCCAGAAGCAGTGCCATTCCCAGGGTATGCATACGTGTCATTTTCGCCTCCCAAGTGAGCCGCGATCGTGCGTACTCGCGGTCATGTTTGCCAGCCGGGTTGTCCTGTCGGACAAACCGTCGCACGATCCATCGCGGTTACGACGGATTGAGCACGTCAGACTTACCTTTAGGTAAGTCACCCAACCCATTGTACCTGTATTATTTTTTCCCGAAAAGCTTCCCGAAAACGCCTTTTTTCTTTTCCGGCTCGGGCGGTGGTTCCGGCTTTTTCGCCACTGGCGGCGGCGCAACCGGCTTCGGGCGGGGCGGCGGCGGCGGCGGGGGAGGTTTCGCGGCTTCGTCCTCGAAGTAAGTCAGCTTCACGACGGCCAGCGACACGTTGTCGCCCCTTCCGTTGCCTTGCGAACGCGCCACCGCGATCAGGCGCTCGCTGGCAACGCGCGGCGGAGAGGCTGCGAGCAGCGCGCCCATCTGGGCGTCGGTGAAATAGGCCCACAGGCCGTCGCTGCACAGGATGAAGGTATCGTCGGCCTCAAGCTTGTCGGTACCGCCAAAGTCGATCAGGGGCGGGTTCGCGGCTCCCAGGCAATGCACCAAAATGTTCTTGTTCGGGTGCTTCTCCATGTCCTCTTCGGTGATCTTGCCTTCACGAAACAACTGCTCGACGTAAGAGTGGTCACGTGTGCGTTGCACCAGGTTCGCGCCGCGGAAGTGGTAGAGCCGGCTGTCTCCGACGTGCGCCCAATCGGCACGCTCCTTTTGCAGGAGCATGGCAACGACCGTGCTGTGCGGCTCCTGCTCGCTGGTATAGCTCGACAGGGTAATGATCAGGTGCGATTCGTGGACGATGCTCGTCAAGAGCTTCTTGGGGGAGTCTTCACCCGAATGGAAATTTGCAAAAATCTGCTGCGCAGTCGAGACGACCTGCTGGGCCGCCATCGCTCCGCCGGTGTGGCCGCCCATGCCGTCTGCGACGACGATGAGGATCACCCCGGGCTCTTTTTTGCTCGGGATGATGATGAGGCGGTCCTGTTGCTCCGTCCGGTCACCGATGTGCTGACCGGTTCCAGCTTCAATACGAATCGGCATAGCCTTTGATTATAGCGACTATTGTTCGCTCAGCAGACCCGCATTTCGCCCGGCTTCGAGCATTTTGGCGCACTGCTGCGAGTTGAGCACGCGTCGGCCGGGGGCGGTACGGTCGTGCATCAGGTTGGCGGTGTCATCTGAATGGCTGCCGTCGTCAGCCAGAATGTGGAACAGCTCATGGGCAATCGCTTCGGCGAGCTCCGGCGCCTGCCGGGTGATCCACACCGTGTGTGTCAGTTCGGGGCGCAGGCGCGTGTTTTGGCTGCCGAATGCCTCGGCGTCAAACGCGGGACGATTACGTGTGTCACGCACGAAAAACAAGGTGGGTCGGGGTGCGTCAAGTGCGGCAGCGAGCCTCCGCGACTCCCTGGTGGACAGGTCATGGAATGCCACCGGCGCCCTGATGCGCAGCAGGGTGAGCCGGTTTGCACCAAGCCCGCACTGGCCCAGGATCGTCAACGCACCGGTGATGCCGCGCAGGACCTCGCCTTCGGTCCACGCGGTATCCTCAATCACGACGGCAGTCAGCTGCGGCATCAAGGCGCGGGTCACCAGTTGCGCAAGTCTGGGCAGAGGCATGTCGGTGCGTGACTGCACCGTGATGCTGCTGCCCACAGCACAAATTGCCGAGCCCGCAAACAGCGCCAACGAGGCGTGTATCATGCATCCCATCATTGTGAGAGCGCGGTGGACCGGTTTTATGCTGACGGCAGAAGACATCGAGGCGATTCAACAGCGAATTGTGGAGTTGCAGATCGAGCATCGCGACCTTGACCAGGTGATCGACAAATTGACCACGACGCCGGATTACGACCAACTGCAGATGCGCCGGCTCAAGAAGCGCAAGCTCCAGCTCAAAGATACCATCACGCTGCTCGAGATGCGTCTGATCCCGGATATCCCAGCCTGAGCGATTGCGCCGCGACCCTATGTTGAAACGCCTCCTCCTCATGTTGCTGCTGCTGGCGGTCGTCACCGCTCCGGTGTTCGCGCAGACGCTCGAAATCATCCAGCTGCGCAATCGCCCTGCGGAGCAGCTCATCCCGATCGTGCAGCCCATGCTTGAACGCGGTGGCGCCGTGAGCGGCAGCGGATTTCAGTTGATTGTACGCACTACGCCTGCCAACCTTGCGCAGATCCGGCAGATGTTGGCGAGCCTGGATCGGGCAGCGCGCCAACTGGTGATTCACGTGCGGCAGGACGCCGAATCGCGCGACAGCCGGTTTGCCGCAAGCGCCGGGGTGGTGCTCGAACCCGGCAACAGCCGTGCCGCCGGCAGCGTTGTTGACAGCACGGCGCAGGGACGCGACAACCTGTCTCAGCAGATCCGTACCCAGGAAGGCTCGGCCGCGTACATTCGCACCGGCACCTCGCAGTTGGTGCCATCGCGTACCGTCACGCGCACCGTCAACGGCGTGGTGGTCCAGGAGACGGTAACGCCGCGCGACATCATGTCCGGGTTTTATGCCACGCCGCGCGTGAACGGCGATACCGTGTTCCTCGATATTTTTACCCAGCGCGACACACCGGCCAACCTGGGCCCGGGCAGTGCCAACGTGAGCCGGGCCATGACCACCGTCAGCGGCAAGCTCGGGCAGTGGATCGAGGTCGGCGGCAGCAACCAGACGCGTGCGTCCGAATCGAGCGGCATTCTGGCGCGTTCTTCGGAGGCCGGTGCGCTCGACAATCGCATCTACCTGCGCGTCGAGGAAGTCAGATAGGCGCATGGGCAAACCGCTCAATATCCCCAACCTGCTGACCTGGCTGCGCATTGTCCTGATCCCGCTGGTGGTAGGCGTGTTCTATCTGCCGGACGCATGGTTGGCCGCGCACGAAAAAAACCAGGCCGCGACTTTCATGTTTGTACTCGCGGCCATCACCGACTGGCTCGACGGCTGGCTGGCACGCAAGCTCGACCAGCAATCGGCGTTCGGCGCCTTTCTTGACCCGGTAGCCGACAAGCTCATGGTTGCGGCGGCCCTGATCGTGCTGGTGCAATTGCTGCGCGTGGACGCCCTGATCGCACTCATCATCATCGGGCGCGAGATCGCCATTTCCGCCTTGCGCGAATGGATGGCGCAGGTCGGTTCGGCCAAACTGGTAGCGGTCAACGCGATGGGCAAGATCAAGACCATCGTGCAAATGATTGCGATCCCGCTGCTCCTGTTCCACGACAATTTTCTCGGTTTGTTTGAAGCACGGGTGCTGGGCGAGTGGTTCATTTACGCGGCGGCGTTGCTGACGCTGGCGTCAATGGCCGTCTACATACGCGCCGCTTCGCGGATTTGACGCCCCCGCATTGCGGGCTAACGGGCGGTTGCAATTGTTTGCCGACATTTGCTATAATGCGAAGCTCTACAACGCGGGAGTAGCTCAGTTGGTAGAGCGCAACCTTGCCAAGGTTGAGGTCGAGAGTTCGAGACTCTTCTCCCGCTCCAGAATTACAAAAAAGGGGAATGCATAGTTCCTCTTTTTCGTTTCCGGACCCGGCGCGGTAGCAAAGCGGTTATGCACTGGATTGCAAATCCATGTAGGTCGGTTCGACTCCGGCCCGCGCCTCCAAATACCGCCAATGCCTACCTCCATTGCTGCCCGGCAAGACATTGATGCGGCAGACTGCCGGGGGGGCTTCAAGGTGTCGCACATTGCACCGGCGCGCATCGATTTGCGGCGTTGTCCGGGGAATCCCTAGTACACTCCGGTAACCGGCCCGGATGGTGAAACTGGTATACACAAGGGACTTAAAATCCCTCGCTTCCTGCAAAGGGGCATGCGGGTTCAAGCCCCGCTCCGGGTACCACCTAACCCAAGGCATATCTCTGTGATCGTATTCAACCTCGCTTGCGAACAGCGCCATGCCTTTGAGGGCTGGTTCGGCTCGGCAGCCGACATGGCTGCGCAGCAGGAGCGCGGGTTGCTGGCATGCCCGGTGTGCGGCTCGTCGAACATCGAAAAGCAGCTATCCGCGCCGCGCCTGAACCTGCTGCCGTCGAATTCCGGGTCGGGCGCCGCGCCGCGCGACGCTACCCAAACCCATGCAATCATGGCGCCGGAACAGGCGCAGTTGATCGACATGATGCGCCAGGTACTGGCCGCGACAGAAAATGTAGGACAACGCTTTCCGGAGGAGGCGCGCCGGATCCATTACAAGGAGGCGCCGGCAAGATCGATACGCGGCGTTGCATCCCGCCAGGAAGCCGAGGCCCTGGCCGATGAAGGCATCGAGGTTGCGCGCCTGCCGTTCCCGGTGATTGACCAAAGCGAACTCAATTAGCCGTCCCGCGCTCGTTATCCCGAATGAGGGCGTCGGGAATTCGCTTATCATCCGTTGTTCGCCCTCCTGTCGGATCAAGTAGGGCGAGATTCCACGCAACGGAGACGATTCATGGAACTCAATTACACGGCCGCAGACGAGGCCTTTCGCGCAGAGATTCGCACCTGGCTCAACGCCCATTTGCCCGCCGACCTGCAAGCCAAGGTGCTTGGACATCGGCGCCTGAGCAAGCAGGAGTTTCTGTCCTGGCACAAGACGGTGGCAGCCAAGGGTTGGGTCGCACCCGGTTGGCCGGTCGAATGGGGCGGCACCGGATGGACGCCGACCCAAAAACACATTTTTGACGAAGAGTGCGCCGGCGCCGGTACGCCGCAGATCATGCCGTTCGGCATTGCCATGGTAGGGCCGGTGATCATGCGCTTTGGCAACGAAGGGCAAAAGCGCCACTACCTGCCGCGCATTCTCGACGGCACCGACTGGTGGTGCCAGGGCTATTCCGAACCCGGATCGGGCTCCGACCTGGCCTCCCTGAAAACCCGTGCCGAGCGCCGGGGCGACAAGTACATCGTCAACGGCCAGAAGACCTGGACCACGCTGGCCCAGCATGCCGACATGATCTTCTGCCTGGTGCGCACCGACCCCGAGGTCAAGAAGCAGGAAGGCATCTCGTTTCTGCTGATCAACATGAAGTCTCCCGGCATTACGGTACGCCCGATCGTCACCATGGACGAAGATGCCGAAGTCAACGAGGTGTTTTTCGACAACGTCGAAGTCCCGGTCGAGAACCTGATCGGCGAGGAAAACAAGGGCTGGACCTACGCCAAATACCTGCTCGGCCACGAACGCACCGGCATCGCGCGGGTGGGCGGGTCGAAGCGCGAGCTCGCGTTCTTGAAAAGTGTCGCCGCCGAACAGCAGGTGGACGGCAAGTCGCTGATGCAGGACATGCGCTTTGCGAGCAAGGTGGCCGACCTCGAAATCGAGCTGATGGCTCTCGAGATGACCGTATTGCGTGTCGTCTCGGCCGAGTCGCACGCCGCAGCACAGGGTAAAGGCGGCCCCGGCCCGGAAGCGTCGCTGCTCAAGGTGAAGGGCACCGAAGTGCAGCAGCGCCTCACCGAGTTGATGGTGGAGGCGATTGGTCCGCGCGCATTGCCGTTCCATGTGGATCGATTCGATGACCCGGCGAAGGGCGAAGCGATTGACCCGCTGGCCGCGTACTACTTCAATTACCGCAAGACCTCGATCTACGGCGGCTCGAACGAAATCCAGAAAAACATCATGACCCAGATGATTCTGGGCTTGTAGGAGACAAACATGGACTTTGCCTTTTCAGAAGAGCAGACACAGCTACGCGACGCGCTGCGCCGCTATCTTTCGCAGCAATACACCTTTGAAGCGCGCAAGAAGATCATCCATGGCAGCGGCACGAGCGATGCGGCCTGGACCGGCCTGGCCGAGCTCGGCCTGATGGGCGTTCCCGTGCCCGAGCCCTACGGCGGGTTCTCCGGTACCGGCGTCGACATGCTGGTCGTGATGGAAGAGCTGGGTCGCGGCCTGGTAGTCGAGCCGTATTTCGCGACGGCCGTGATGGGGGCCGCTTTCATCAAGCATGGCGGCAGCGATGCGCACAAGACTGCCTTGCTGCCGAACGTGGCCGACGGCTCCCTGAAGCTCGCCTGCGCGCTCACCGAAAAGCAGTCGCGCCACGAACTCCATAACGTCATGCTCTCAGGAACCGCACAAGGAAACGACGCTCGCCGCTCTGCGGCTCCCGACAACGGTTTCAGTCTCAATGGGTCGAAAACCGTTGTGCTGCATGGTGCGCAGGCCGACAAGCTGATCGTTTCCGCACGCACCTCGGGTGCGGCGCGCGACAAGAGCGGCATTACCGTGTTTGTCGTCGACAAGGCCGCTGCCGGCGTTACCGTGCACGACTACCGCACCATAGACGGTATGCGCGCTGCCGATGTGACGCTGGTGAATGTCGGCGTCGGCAGGGACGCCGTGCTCGGCAAGGTCGATGAAGGCTATGCGCTGATCGAGCGCGTCGCCCAGGTCGGTGTGGCCGCGCTGTGCGCCGAAGCGGTGGGCTGCATGGCCGCAATCAACGAGCAGACCATCGAATACCTCAAGACGCGCAAGCAGTTCGGCGTGGTGATCGGCAAGTTCCAGTCGTTGCAGCACCGCGCCGCCGAAATGTTCATGGAATTCGAACAGGCGCGCTCTCTCGCGTATCTCGCCTCGGTCAAGGTCGATTCGGCCGATGCTGGCGAGCGTGCGCGCGCGATCCACGCTGCCAAGGTGCGTGCCGGGCGCGCGATCCGCTTTGTCGGGCAGTCGGCGATCCAGATGCACGGCGGCATGGGTATGACCGACGAGCTGGCGGTGTCGCATTTCTTCAAGCGCATCAGCATGATCGAGGCTACGCTCGGTGACACCGACCACCACCTGGCGGCGTTTGCAGCCTTGGGTTCGGTGCAAGAGAACACAACGGCGCAGGCCGCGGCCCTGACGGCCTGACCCGGAGACCCTGTTCGTGTTCCAGCATTTCTATGAAGACTTCAAGGTCGGCGAGACCGTCGAAATCGGCCGCCACACCGTGACCCAGGAAGAGATCGTCGACTTCGCCACCAAGTATGACCCGCAGCCCTTCCACACCAACCCGGAGGCGGCCAAGGACTCGATCTATGGCGGGCTGATCGCGAGCGGCTGGCACACCTGCAGCATCGTCATGCGCATCATGGTCGACGCCTATGTGTCGAAAGCCGCCAGCATGGGCTCGCCGGGCATGGAGGAAATCCGCTGGTTGAAACCGGTGCGCCCTGGCGACACCCTGATCATCAAGCGCACCGTCGAAGAGGCGCGCGTCACCAGCAAACCGGACCGCGGCCTGGTGCTGACACGTTGGGATGTCTACAACACGCGCGACGAGCACGTGATGATGATGCGCGGTTACGGTTTATTTGGACGCCGAATGGCGTCCAAATAAACCACACAGGAACACGCGGCCTTCGGCCTGGTGGACGCCCGTACTAACTAAGGATTCGCCGTACCACCCGCGGTGAGCTGCGCGAGAAACGCCTGCTCATCCGGATTCGCCTGCGCCGTGCCCATCAGCTTCAAATCACGCCGATACAGCGCCGAACGCTCCACATAGCTGTCGGCAATGCGCCGCAGGTTGGCGGCATCGTCGTCCGACAACTGCCGCACCACCTTGCCGGGCGAGCCGACCACCAGCGAATTGTCGGGAATCACCTTGCCTTCGGGCAGCAGCGCGTTGGCGCCGATGATGCAGTTCTTGCCGATCACGCAGCCGTTGAGCACCACGGCGTTGATGCCGATCAGCGTGTTCTCGCCCACGGTCGCACCGTGCACCATGGCGAGGTGGCCGACCGATACGTCCTTGGCAAGCTTCAACGGAAAGCCCGGGTCAGCGTGCAGCACCGCGCCGTCTTGTACGTTGACGTTGTCACCGAGTTCGATGACTTCATTGTCGGAGCGCACCACCGCGCTGAACCAGATCGACACGTTGTCGCCGATGGTGACGCTGCCGATCACGCTGGCGGTGGGGGCGATGAAATGATTCGCACTTTTGAACACCGGTGTGCGCGCGCCGAGGGAGTAAACGGGCATGGCAATCAGTCGAAAATGAATGCCGCTATATTAGCAGCCGGGTATCCTGCCAAATCAGGGACCAAACTGAGGAGAGCAGCATGAGCGTCACCGGCAGGCGCTACGGCGAAGCTAGCATCGGCAACATCTTCACCGAGACCCTCACCATCACCGCACACCACCTTTCGCTCGGCGCCATGCTGGTCGGCAACGCCTGATCAGGCAGCGTAAGCCCAGGTGGATTGGATCAAACCGTCTACGACCTCGTACACCACGGCAATGTCGTAAGGCTCGGCCGCCACGCCGCTAATGCGCTCGTGGTCGATCACCTTATTGCCAAAGGCGATCCGGTTCACCAGCTCGGCATGCAGGGCAGGGCGGTTGAAGCGCTGCGTCGCGTAGAACTCGGAGAATGCCGCCATGCCGACAATCGCCGGTCCCGGAGCAGGCGGGCGGAACACGCGAACCGTCTCGCTGTAACACGCCACAAAGCGCGCTAGGTCGCGAGCGTTGTAGGCTTCGAGCTGGCGTTGCGCCAGTTTCAGTGGTGTCATGGTTGATGCCCTGGTTCAGGTGGGTGGCCGCTCCGGATCCTGCGGCAAGTCGTCGTGGATCGTGTCCCACTCGGCCATTGACCCGACAAAGATATGCCCTTGCGGCTTGTGCTCCAACGGCGTATCGAGCGTGCCGAGCCGAATCCGCAGCACGTCGGGCGCGCTATCCCGCACGCTCATGATCGGCGAGCCGCACTCGGCACAAAAATACCGCGCGAGGCCGGTCTCGGCCTTGTAGGCCTTGAACGATTCCTTACCGGCGGTGACGACAAAGTCCTTCGCGCTGGCCATGGCGTTGGACCCGAACGCCGAGCCGCTCGCCTTGCGGCAGCGTTTGCAATGGCAGTAATAGCCGGTGCCGAGTTCGCCGCGCAGTTCGTATTGGACTTTGCCGCAGAGGCAGCTTCCTTTGTGCATAGTGGTTCTCGTGAAGGTTGAAGTTTGCTGTGTAGCTTAGCTATTTGGATTGGCCTGTTTCCAATGCCTTTGGTGAATTCTATTCGTGATGTGAACGTGGCCAGGAAAGCTGCAAAGTCTAGCCTGCCGGCCTAATCATTGCATCATTAATTTGAGTGAATGCCTAGCGAGCTATAGCCAAAATGGAATATTGAGCATGGCTGAAGTCCTTGGTGGAAGCCAGTTTCCACGGCTTGCCGCCAGAAGTCTTGTCCACCAAAGGTTTCCAGTCTCCCCAGAGTTGAAAACCACCGGCCTAAAAGAAAATGCCCGCCATCAGGCGGGCATTTCTCGTTACGGTGAAGCCGGATTACTTGGTCGCAGGTGCGGCCGGTGCGGCCGGTGCGGCCGGCGTGGCCGGGGTTGCTGCCGGTGCGCCTTTGCCGTCACGGTGGCCGCGATGCGAGCCTTTGCGGGCGTCGCGCGCGGCCTTCATTTCTTCGCGGGTGATCTTGCCGTCTTTGTTGGCGTCGATCTTGTCGAAGTTGGCTGACAGGCCTTTCATGCCGGCTGCATCCACTTCGGCTTTGCTGAGGGCACCGTCGCCGTTGGTGTCGGCTTTCTTGAAGCGTTCACCGCGTTCGCCGCCTTTGCGGCCTTGGCGCTCGCCCTTGGCTTGCGCTGCCGGGGGAGTCGTTGCGGTTGCGCCGGTGCCGGCGGCGGGTGCGGTCTGGGCCAGGGCAAACGCCGGGGTCAGGGCCACTACAGTGACGATAGCGAGGTGTTTGAACAAGTTCATTTGAATCTCCTTGATGAAAAGCCCCGTTTTGCGGTCAGGGGCTGGTGTGGATATAACGACGCTCGCGTGTACGGGTGGACGACGATTACAGGTGGTTACAACTGGTCGATGGGTGCCAACGGCCGGCCCGGGTTTGCGTTACGCTTGCGCTTCCGAATCGCCACCGAGGAGAGCCGCCATGAGTGAACAGGAGTTGCTGGAACACCCCGCACAACAAGGCATCACCCAGCTGGAAATCGACCAGCGCGTCTACGACCTGTACGACGAGTATTGCCACGGGCGCATCGACCGGCGCGAGTTTCTGTCGCGGGCGGCGTCGATCGTGGTGGTGGGCGGCACCGGGCTAGCCATGGCGCAGGCGCTGCTGCCGCGCTATGCGCAGGCGCAGACGATTTCGTTCACCGACCAGCGCATCAAGGCCAATTACGTCACCTACCCTTCGCCAGGCGGAAACTCGGGCACGATGCGCGGCTACCTGGTGCAGCCGGCTGGCGCCGGCCCGTTCCCCGCAGTGCTGGTGGTGCACGAGAACCGCGGCCTCAATCCCTACATTGAAGACGTGGCGCGCCGCGCCGCCGTGGCCGGGTTTGTGGCACTGGCGCCGGATGGCCTGTTTCCGGTGGGCGGCTACCCGGGCAACGATGATGACGGCCGCAACTTGCAGGCTGGCCTGGACCAGCCCAAGCTGCGCGTCGATCTGCTCAACAGCGCGCGCTTTCTGAAGACGCACAAGCTTTCCACCGGCAAACTCGGCGTTACCGGTTTTTGCTACGGCGGCGGCATCGTCAACTACCTGGCTGCCACCATGGGGACAGACATGCATGCCGGCGCGCCGTATTACGGCGTGGCGGCCGATACCGCAAGCGTCGCTAACATCAAGGCGCCGCTGGTGTGCCACCTGGCCGAGAACGACGAGCGCATCAATGCCACCTACCCGGCGTTCACCGCAGCACTCAAGTCGGCCGGCGTGGCGCACGAGGTGCACACCTACCCGGGTACACAGCACGGGTTCCACAACAACTCGACGCCGCGCTACAGTGAGGCCGCCGCCAAGCTGTCGTGGGAACGCACCGTGGCGCACTTCAAGAAATACCTCGCCTGAGCAGGCGTGCGGCATGATGCAGCTGCATTACTTCCCCGGCAACGCGAGCATGATCCCGCACATCCTGCTCGAAGAGCTGGGCGGCGAATTCGAGTTGCGCCACGTCGACCGCACGGCGAGCGAGCACAAGTCGGCTGCCTACCTGCAGCTCAACCCGAACGGGCTGATCCCGGTGCTGGTCAATGGCAATCTGGTTCTGTATGAAACAGCGGCGATCTGCCTGCACCTGGTTGACACCCACCCGACAGCGGGTCTGGCGCCGCCGCCGGGCACGCCGGAACGCGCGCACTTCTACAAATGGCTGATGTGGTTGACCAACACCGTACAGGCCACGCTGCTGCTGTACTTCTACGCCGAACGCTGGGTCGATGCAGGCAACGGTGTGGCGGCGGGGCAGGTGCGATTGCATGCCGAAGCCAAGGTTGGCGGCATGCTCCACCAAATCGATGCGCACCTCGCCGCGCACGCTAAGGACTGGTTTCTCGGCGAACGGTACAGCGCGCTCGATCCCTACGCGCTGGTGCTGTGCCGCTGGACCCGCGGCTTTGCCAGGCCGGCGCGCAGCCTGCCGCACCTCGGGCCCTACCTCGCGCGCATGCTGGCACGCCCTGCGGTGCAGCGCGTGCTGGCCAGCGAGCAGCTGCCGCCACCGTTTGTGTGAGGGCGTTGCACCCTTCGTTGCCGCAGGCGCAGCAGGGGGCCAAGCAGGGCTGGCGGTTAAAATCAGGTCATGTCCCAACCTGTCTATGACGTTGATTGCCGCGCTTGTCCGCGCCTTGCAAAATTCCTCGATCGCACCAAATACGAGTACCCGAGCTACTTTTGCAAACCGGTACCGCCGTTTGGCGCCGCGGATGCTAGCCTGGTGATCGTCGGGCTCGCACCCGGCATGCACGGCGCCAACCGCACCGGGCGGCCCTTCACTGGCGACCATGCCGGTTACCTGCTCTACGCCACGCTGAAAAAATTCGGCTTTGCTACCGGCACGTTTTCGCCGGATGGCAGTGACGACCTGACCTTGCAAGGTTGCCGCATCAGCAACGCGGTCAAGTGCCTGCCGCCCTTCAACAAGCCCGAGACCGACGAAATCAAGCGCTGCAACCGGTTTCTCGCCGCCGACCTGCAGCAGCCCGGTGCACGCGTTGTCGTGGCCTTGGGGCTGATCGCGCATGGCGCATTGCTGACCGCGCGCGGCCTGAAAAAATCGCACTGCAAGTTTGCCCATGGCGCCGAGCACACGTTGCCCGGCGACCTGACCATGATCGACAGCTACCACTGCAGCCGCTACAACACCAACACCGGGCGGCTTACGCCGGAGATGTTCGAAGAGGTGTTTGCACGTGCCCGCGCGTTGCTCGATGCGCGCGCGTTGCCGGATGCCTGAACCGCGCGCCTGCCATGGGTAATGCCCCCCAAACCCTTGGTGGAAGCGCTTCTTCAGAAGATGCCGCTAAAACCGTTGGTGTGCGCGGCGCTCCCGGCACTGTGGCCGCGACAGCGTTCGATGTTGCCGAGTTCCTGAAGAATTGTCCGAACCTGCCCGGGGTATACCGGCACATGAACGCCGCCGGCGACGTGCTTTACGTCGGCAAGGCGCGCGACCTGAAAAAGCGCGTCTCGACCTACTTTCAGAAAGGCCACAACGGGCCACGTATCGCCCACATGATTAGCCAGGTGACGCGCGTCGAGGTGACGGTGACGCGCTCCGAATCCGAGGCACTGCTGCTCGAGAACAACCTCATCAAGGATCTGGCGCCGCGCTACAACATCCTGTTTCGCGACGACAAGAGTTATCCGTATTTGATGATCACCGGCCATGCGTCGCCGCAGATCCGCTTTTACCGCGGCGCCACTGACAAGCGCCACCAGTATTTCGGGCCGTTTCCGAATTCCAACGCGGTGCGCGAGAGCTTGCACATCCTGCAAAAGGTGTTCCGCCTGCGCACCTGCGACGACGGCGTATTTTCCAACCGTTCGCGGCCCTGCTTGCTGCACCAGATCGAGCGTTGCACCGCACCCTGCGTCCAGTTCATTTCCAAACAGGACTACGCGCGCGACGTGCGCGACGCGACGCGCTTTCTTTCGGGCCACTCGCAGGAGCTTCTCGAAGAACTGCAAGGCGAGATGATGCGCAAGTCCGAGGCGCTGGCGTTTGAAGAGGCGGCGCAGATCCGCGACCGCATCAGCGCACTTTCCCACGTGCTGCAGGCGCAGGGCGCCGAATCGGTCAATGAGACCGATGTCGATATCGTGGCCTGCGTGGTCGGCCAGGGCATGGCCTGCGTCAGCCTGGCGATGGTGCGTGGTGGACGCCACCTGGGTGACAAACAGCTGTTCCCGCAGCACGTCGAAGATGCCTCCGCAGCCGACGTGCTCGCCGCCTTCATGGTGCAGCACTACCCGGGGCGTTTCACGCCACCGGCGATCGTGATCAACCACGACCTGCCCGACGTCGAGGAACTTGCCGAAGCCCTCTCGGGAGATGCCCGGCGGCGCGTCAACGTGATCCGCTTTCCTCAGGAGCAGCGCCGCCTCTGGCTCACCATGGCTGAAAAGAACGCACAGATCGCGCTCGAGCGGGTGCTGGCCGAGCGCGGCACGGCGCAGGCGCGCACCCGGCTGCTGGCCGAACTGCTGGCGCTGGACGAGCCCGAGAAGGGCTTCGAAACCCTGCGCATCGAATGCTTCGACATCAGCCACACCATGGGCGAGGCGACCCAGGCGTCGTGCGTGGTCTACCACCACCACAAGATGCAAAGCGGCGACTACCGGCGCTACAACATCACCGGCATCACCCCGGGCGATGACTATGCGGCGATGCGCCAGGTGTTGACGCGGCGCTACGAGAAAGTGGCGGCGGCGATCAATGACAGCACGGCGGTCAAACCGGACCTGGTGCTGATTGACGGTGGCAAGGGCCAGGTGGAGATCGCGCGCCAGGTGCTGGCCGAGGTCGGGCTGACCGACCCCTTGATCGTCGGCGTTGCCAAGGGTGAGGAACGTCGTGCCGGGCTTGAGACCCTGGTCTTTGCCGACGGGCGCGAGCCGGTGAACCTGCCCAAGGACAGCCCGGCGCT
>CANJDH010000023.1 GCA_947473125.1 Burkholderiales bacterium | reverse complement strand
GGTGCAAGCCGATGGCTCTCTGGGTGAGCGCAACGACGTGGCGCTGGCAGGCCTTAACCACAAGATGGGTTATCGCGGCACCGTCAACACCTTGCTCAATTTCGGCGAGGGCAAATTTGCGCCGGGTGGGCAGGCGGGGGCGGTGGGTTACCTGGTCGGCGAGGCCAACCGCGGCCTGGCGGGCATGTTCCACATGATGAACGAGGCGCGCATCGGCGTTGGCCTCGGTGCGGTGATGCTCGGCTACACGGGCTACCTGCATTCGCTCGACTACGCGCGGAATCGGCCGCAGGGGCGGCATCCGGCCAACAAGAATCCGCAGGCGCCGCAGGTGCCGCTGATCGAGCATGCCGACATCAAACGCATGCTGCTGGCACAGAAGAGCTATGTCGAAGGAGCTCTGGCCCTGAACCTGTACTGCGCGCGCCTGGTCGACGAACAAAAGACCGGCGAAACCGAGGCGGCACGCAGCGAAGCGGAACTGCTGCTCGACCTGCTCACGCCGATCGCCAAGTCGTGGCCGTCGCAGTGGAGCCAGGAGTCGCTGAGCCATGCGATCCAGATCCACGGCGGCTACGGCTATACGCGCGACTATCCGGTCGAGCAGTTTTATCGCGACAATCGCCTCAATCCGATCCACGAAGGCACGCACGGCATCCAGGGGCTCGATCTGCTCGGGCGCAAGGTGCTCATGAAGGACGGCCTGCTGCTCAAACTGTTCGGGCGCGAAATCGAAAGCACCTGCCGCGAGGCTGCCGCACTCGACGGCTTGCAGGCCCAGGCCGACGCGCTGGGCCGCGCCGCGTCGCGTGCCTTGCAGACCACCAAGCGGCTGTTCGCCGCGAACGACCTTGACAAGACCCTCGCCAATGCCTCGGTGTACCTCGAGATGTTCGGCCATATCGTGATTGCCTGGATCTGGCTCAAGGCCGCAGCGGTGGCCGCGCGCGCCTTGCAGGCCGGCAAGCTGCAGGCGCCGGAAGAGGCGTTCTATCGCGGGAAATTGCAGGCGGCGCAGTTCTTTTACCAGTGGGAATTGCCCAAGTGCGCCACCTGGTGCGACCTGCTCGAATCGATCGATACCACCACGCTCGACATGCAGGACGCGTGGTTTTAACAGGAGAATGCCTTGAGTCTCAAGAAACTGATGGACCTGGACGGCAAGACCGCGATCATCCCCGGCGGTTCGCGCGGCCTCGGCCTGCAGATGGCCGAAGCACTGGGCGAGATGGGGGCCAAGCTTGCGATCACCGCGCGCAAGGCCAACGAGCTCGACGAAGCGCATGCGCACCTGACCGCGCTCGGTATCGACGTCATGACGATCCCGTCGGACCTCGGCAAACCCGAGACGCCGCAGATGATCACCGACATGGTGATGCGCAAGCACGGCCAGATCGATATCCTGATCAACAACGCCGGCGCCACCTGGGGCGCCGCGGCGGAAGACCATCCGCTCGATGCCTGGATGAAGCTGATCAACCTCAACCTCACGGCCAATTTCCTGCTGTGCCAGGCAGTCGGCCGTGCATCGATGATTCCGCGCAAGTACGGGCGCATTGTCAACATTGCCTCGGTGGCGGGGTTGGGCGCAAGCCCGCCGCAGATGGAAGGTACGATTGCCTACAACACCACCAAAGGCGGACTGGTCAACTTCACGCGCCAGCTGGCGGCAGAGTGGGGCAAGTTCAACATTACGGTGAATGCGATCTGCCCGGGCTTCTTCCCGTCGAAAATGACCAAGGCGACGCTCGACGTGCATAGCCAGTTTTTCATCGATCTCACGCCCTTGGGCAAGCTGGGCGGCCCGGAGGACATGAAAGGGCCGGCGCTTCTGTTCGCCTCCGACGCCGGGGGGCACATCACCGGGCAGTGTCTGGTGGTCGACGGCGGCGCCATCGTCGTCTAGGAACCAGCATGGAAGACAAGCTCAAGCAAACCCACCACGCCGAGATGGCGCACGACCCGAAATCCCTCAAGCATGTCCCCTTTGTGCATCACCTGGGGGTGGTGGTCGACCACATGGAGCCGGGCAAGGCGATTCTTTCGCTTGACCCAAAACCCGAGCATTACAATTCCTGGGGCGGCGTGCATGGCGGAGTCATCATGACCCTGCTCGACATTGCGATGGCGATCGCCGGGCGCTCCTTTGATCCGGTCAACTTGTCGGGCGTCACGGTAGACATGAGCAGCAGCTTCATCTCGCCGGGCAAGGGCAAGCAGATTGCCACCGGCCGGGTGGTGGCGCAATCTACCTCGCTGTGGCGCTGCGAGGCCGAGATTCACAACGCTTCAAACCACGCGCTGGTGGCTCGCGCCATCGGCACCTTCAAGTTCAAAAACTTGTCCAACAGTTCAAAAAGACCGGTAGGCGACGCATGACCATCACCAACAAGCAAATCCACCTCGTCAAACGCCCCTCGGGCGAACCCACACTCGACTGCTTCGCGCTGGTCCAGGAGCCGCTCGCAGAGCCGCTCCCCGGGCAGGTGCAGGTGAAGAATGAATTCCTTTCTCTCGATCCGTACATGCGCGGCCGCATGGACGATGCCAAATCCTATGCCCAGCCGCAGGCCCTCAACGCCGTGTTTCAGGGCGCGACGGCCGGCGAGGTGATCGCCTCGAACCATCCCGGCTTCAAGCCGGGCGACAAGATCGCCGGCAACTTCGGGCTCGGTTGGCAGACCCACGCGACGGTCGATGCCAAGGCGATCCGCAAGGTCGATGTATCGCGCGTGCCGCTGTCGTATTACGTCGGGCTGCTCGGCATGCCCGGTGCGACCGCGTGGTACGGCACCACCAAAATTCTCGATCCGCAGGCCGGGCAGACCCTGGTGGTCACTGCCGCGACCGGCGCGGTTGGCGGCGTGGTCGGGCAGCTCGCCAAATCAAAGGGTGCGCGCGTGGTCGGCATAGCCGGTGGCGCCGCAAAGTGCGATTACGCCGTCAGGGAACTGGGCTTTGACGCCTGCGTCGACTACAAGGCGGCCGACTGGAAAGAAGCCCTCAAGGCGGCGACGCCGAACGGCATCGACCGGGTGTTTGAAAACGTCGGCGGTGAGATTTTCGACGCCATCCTCGGGCGCATGAACGCGTTTGGCCGCATCGCGGTGTGTGGCCTGATCTCGGGCTACAACGGCAAGGCGTTGCCCCTCAACAACGTGCGCTCGATCCTGACCAACAAGCTGATGGTGCAGGGCTTCATCATTTCCGACCATCTGGAGTTGTGGGCCCAGGCGCACAAGGAACTAGCCGACCTGGTGGTGGCCGGCAAACTCAAATACCGCGAGTCGATCACCGAGGGCGTGGAGAACGCCCCCAAGGCATTCCTCGGCTTGCTCAGAGGTGAAAATTTTGGCAAGCAGGTTGTCAAACTCTAGGAGAATCGCATGAACGCACCCGAGAAGATCGCACCGATGGCCGCTCAAAGGCCCGATTCAAGCGCAGCGGCGACGATGCCGCCCGAGGTGGCGCAGTACTACACGCGCTTGCCGCAGCCGCCGACCTTCAACTCGCACGCCGAAGAGCGCTTGCACCGCAAGCAGCGCCTGGCAGCTGCTTTTCGCATCTTTGCCCAATGGGGATTGGGCGAAGGCGCGGCCGGTCACATCACGGTGCGCGATCCGGAATTTCCCGACACGTTCTGGCTCAATCCCTTCGGCATTCACTTCTCGCAAATCAAGGTGTCGAACCTGATTCGCTGTGACCACGAAGGCAAAGTGGTGGAAGGAGATTACGAAGTCAACCGCGCCGCATTCGCGATCCACTCGCGCGTGCACGAGGCGCGGCCCGACGCTGTCGCTGCGGCGCACACCCACGGCATCTACGGGCGCGCCTTTTCTGCGCTAGGCAAGCCGCTGGCGATGATCAACCAGGACGTCACTGCGTTTTACAACGACCACGGCATCTATGACGAGTATGGCGGCGTGGCCTTCGAACTCGACGAAGGCGCACGCATCGCAAAAGCCCTGGGCAGCAACAAAGCGGTGATCCTGCGCAACCACGGCCTGCTCACTGCCGGTACCAGCGTCGATGAAGCCGCCTGGTGGTACATCACCATGGAGCGCTCCTGCCAGGTGCAGTTGCTGGCCGAGGCAGCCGCGCATGGCCAGCCCCTGCGCCTGGTGCCCGAAGAAGCCTGCAAGCAGGCCCTCAGCGCGATCGGCGTGCCGTATGCGGGCTGGTTCCAGTTCAATTTGCTCTATGAAAAATTGCTCGCCGAGAACGACAGCTTCCTGAACTGACCATGAAAACCTTTCAAGGCAGGACCGCCGTCATTGCCGGCGGCGACGATTTCAGGTTTGCGCCACATTCTGTAAAGGCAGGTTCATGAAGACATTCAAAGGCCGGACCGCCGTGATCACCGGCGGCGCGAGCGGCTTCGGCCGCGAATTCGCGCTTATCGCCCATCGACTTGGCATGAACGTGGTGATCGCCGATGTGCAGCAAGATGCGCTTGACAAGACCCGCGCCGAGCTCGAGGCGCTTGGGGCCGAGGTGCTGGCCCTCAAGACTGATGTGTCGAAGGCAGAAGCGGTGCAGGTGCTGGCGGACGCGACGATGCAGCGATTTGGCACACCCAGCCTGGTATTCAACAATGCGGGCGTCGGCGGCACCGGCGGCCTGGTGTGGGAGAGCACCGCGCGTGACTGGGAGTGGGTGCTCGGCGTGAACGTCTGGGGCGTGGTGCACGGTGTGCGCATCTTTACGCCGCTGATGCTCGCCGCCGCGAAACAAGATCCGGGGTTCGAGGCGCATATCGTCAACACCGCCTCGATGGCCGGCTTGTTGACGGCACCCAACATGGGTATTTACAACGTCTCCAAGCACGCCGTCGTGGCATTGACCGAGACCCTTTACCAGGATCTGAGCCTGGTTACCGACCAGGTGAGTTGCTCGGTGCTGTGCCCGTATTTCGTCCCAACCGGCATCCACAAATCGGACCGCAACCGTCCGGCCGAACTGGCCGATGCCGCGCCGCTAACCGCTTCACAGCAGATCGCACGCGCACAATCGGAAAAGGCCGTGACCAAAGGCAAGGTGTCGGCCTCGCAAGTGGCCGAAGCCGTGTTTGAAGCGGTGGCGGCCAAGCAGTTCTACATCTACTCACATCCGCATGCGCTCGGCAACGTCGAGACGCGCATGAAGGCGATTGTCGAGATGCGCAATCCACCCGACCCGTTTGCTGCACGGCCGGATATCGGTGAAAGCCTGCGCGCGCAGTTGCGCAGCGCCTGACGCGCATGACGATCCGGCATGCCGACGCGCTGCTCTCCAACGGCATGCGCCTGCATGTGGCGTCGGCAGGTGCGGTCGCCGACAAGCTGATCCTGTTCATTCACGGCTTTCCCGAGTTCTGGTACGAGTGGCATCAGCAGCTTGAAGAATTCGGCCGCGACCACTACGCCGTCGCTCCGGACCTGCGCGGCTTCAACCTCTCGGATAAGCCACCCGAGGTCGAGAAATATCGCGCCAAGCACCTGGTCGAAGACCTGCGCCTGTTGATCGGGCATCTCGGCCATTCGCGCTGCATCCTGGTGGCGCATGACTGGGGCGGGGCGATTGCCTGGAACTTCGCCGCGCAATATCCCGGGATGATCGAGAAGCTCGTCATCATCAACTCGCCGCACCCGGCACTGTTTGCGCGCGACCTTACCCACAGCCGGGCGCAGATCGAGGCCAGCGCCTACATGAACATGCTGCGCCGGCCCGATGCCGAGCGCATCCTGTCCGAGAACGATTACGCGCGCATGCCCAAGTTCATTGCAGGCATCGGCCAAGGCGTCGATTGGTTCACGCCCGAGGTTGAACAGGCCTATCGTGCCTGCTGGCGTCGCGGCCTCTCAGGCGGCCTCAATTTGTATCGTGCGTCGCCGCTGTTTCCCGCGACCGACTCCGAGCCGGGCGCAGGCGCCGTGCACTTCCCCAAAGAGATGGTGACGGTACGCGTGCCGACACTGGTGATTTGGGGCATGCGCGATCAGGCCTTGTTGCCACCGCTGCTCGACGGCCTGGAGGACTACATTCCCGACCTCACCATCGAGCGCATTGATGAAGGCACCCACTGGGTGATCCACGAGCAGCCCGAACGCGTCAATCGCTTGATGCGGCGCTTCATCGGCTGAAGCGGCTTGCCATCCATTTGTTGAAGAAGTTCCCACGGAGACCGCCATGCACCCGAATACCAAGTATCTTTTCACCGCTGCGATGGACATCGACCCCGAGAAGGAGGCCCTGTTCAACGAGGTCTACGACACCGAGCACGTGCCGCAACTGCTCAAGGTGCCGGGCGTGCTTGCCGTGTACCGGCACATGCTCGCGCCGTTGAAGATCAGCATGGGCGGCGAGATCAAGAGCATCGTCGCCGAGGGCGAGCCCAAATACACCGCGATGTACGAGCTCGACAGCGCCGACGTGCTGTGCAGTGATGCCTGGGCCAAGGCCATCGAGGAAGGGCGCTGGCCGGCGCAGGTGAGGCCGTATACGCGAAACCGGCGCCATACCTTGCGCCGGGTGCTTTAGGGCGGTAGTGACGCGCGGGCTGAAGCAGGGCACGCGCGCTACCGGCGCACTGCGCCGGTGCATTCGGTGGTCACGCATCGGGTCGCGGCACGTCCCGAGGATGCCTCCTTTATTTTCATGGTTTCAATGAGTTAAGGGATATTCCCGGCAGCGCAAACGGTTGGCATACAGCTTGCTGAACACTAACTTGTATACATGTTGGTGCGCCCAGTGACTGTGACTTGCCTGTGAACCTGCTTATTCCGCATTTGTTGTCGCAATACCGTGCCGGTCGGGTCGTTCCCGTCGAGGTCATGATTGATGTCGCGGCGCGCATCGCGGCAACGCCGCAAGATACCGCGTGGATACTGCGCTTCGACGAAACCACCATCGATGCGCAACTCGTGGCGTTGGCAGAGCGGTTTGCCGCGGCAGGGCGCGATTGGTCGCGCTTTCCCCTGTACGGCATTCCGTTTGCGATCAAGGACAACATTGACTTTGCGGGGCAGCCGACCACCGCCGCCTGCCCGGAATTTGCCTATGTGCCCAAGCAGCACGCGCACGTGGTGCAACGCCTGCTCGATGCGGGTGCCATTTGCCTGGGCAAGACCAACCTGGACCAGTTTGCCACCGGCCTGAACGGTACGCGCTCACCGTATGGGACGGTGCCGAACGCATTTGATCCGGCCTACGTTTCGGGCGGCTCGAGTTCCGGCTCGGCGTCGACGGTGGCACGCGGGCTGGTGAGCTTTTCCCTCGGTACCGACACTGCGGGCTCGGGGCGCGTGCCGGCCGGCTTCAACAACATCGTCGGGCTCAAACCGACCAAGGGTGCGCTCAGCACCCAGGGGGTGGTGCCGGCGTGCCGCTCGCTCGATTGCGTGTCGATCTTCGCCTTGACTGCCGCAGATGCGGATGCCGTGTACGGCGCTGCAGCCGGCTTCGATGCCGGCGACATCTATTCACGCGCCGCCGGTGCCCAGTGCACAGCGCTGCCGGCGCCATTGCGCATCGGGGTGCCGGCGCGGCTTGAATTCTTCGGGGATAGCGCTTCCGAGAAGGCTTTCTCCGAAGCAATGCAGCGTGCGTTGCGCCTCGGCGCCAGCATCACGCGTTTTGATCTTGATCCTTTCCTCGAGGCGGCTGCCTTGCTCTATGACGGCCCCTGGGTTGCGGAGCGCTATGCCGCGATCGACACCTTGTTCGAGGCGCGGGCCGAGGTGATCCACCCGGTGGTACGCGCGGTGATTGCCAAGGCGCGCAATTTCGATGCGGTGGCCACGTTCAAGGCCGCCTATCGCCTGGAGGAACTGCGCCGCGCCACCGCGCCTTTGTGGAACGGCATCGACGCCATGCTGGTGCCGACCGCGCCGACGATTTACACCATCGAAGCGATGCTGGCCGATCCGGTAAAGAAAAACAGCGATTTCGGCTTCTACACCAACTTTGTGAACCTGCTCGACCTGTCTGCGATCGCACTGCCCGCCGCGATGCGCGACGACGGCCTGCCCTGCGGTGTGACCTTTATCGCGCCGGCCTGGAGCGACCACGCCTTGTGCGCGCTTGGCGCACGCTGGCAGCACGACACCGGTCTGGCATTGGGGGCCACCGCACTGACTATCGGCGATGCCGTGGAGAATGTCTCCAGGAGCCATTCTCAGGCTGTTGCTCCGGGATGCGTGCGGGTCGCGGTAGTGGGGGCGCACCTGTCGGGCATGCCGCTTAACCACCAGTTGACGACGCGCGGTGCGCGCCTTGTGACGGATGCGCGTTCCGCCGCCGACTACAAGCTTTATGCCTTGGCCAATACCACTCCGCCCAAACCCGGGCTGGCGCGCGTTGCGCAAGGCGGTACCTCGATTGCGCTCGAGCTGTGGGACATGCCCGTCAGCCGCTTTGGCGAGTTTGTCGCCGAGATCCCGGCGCCGCTGGGTATCGGCAGTGTCGAGCTCGATTCGGGCGCGTGGGTCAAGGGGTTTATTTGCGAGCCGTGCGGCATTGATGGCGCGCGCGATATTTCGGGTTTCGGAGGCTGGCGCAGCTATCTTTCCAGCCTGCGTGGTTGAAACATTTCATTCTCAACGGAGGTCAGCATGAAACGTCGTGATTTTCTGCAAACCGGTAGCGCGGCAGCCGTCGCGGCCACGCTGCCGCTTGAAGTCTTTGCCCAGACACGCCCCAAGGACGTGCTGGTCGCAGCCAACGAATTCGGTCCCAATTCCCTCGATATCCACACGGTCGGCGCCAACCGCCCGAGCTATGCGGTATCGTGGATGTGCTACGACCGCCTCATGACCTTCGGCAAGAAGACGCTGCCCGATGGCCAGGTGATGTATGACTACACCAAGCTTGAACCGGAACTGGCCGAGTCATGGGCCGTCGCCAAGGACGGCAATTCAGTCACCTTCAAACTGCGCAAGAACGCCAAGTTCCACGACGGCACGCCGATCACCGCGAAAGACGTCAAGTGGTCGTTCGACCGTGCCGTGACGGTGGGCGGCTTCCCGAGCTTCCAGATGAAAGCCGGCTCGCTCGAAGATCCGAAGCAGTTTGTCGTGGTTGACGACCACACCTTCCGCGTCGACTTCCTGCGCCGCGACAAGCTGTCGATGAACGACATGGCGGTGCCCGTGGCATCGGTGTTCAACTCCGAGTTGGTGAAGAAAAATGCCACAGCGCAGGATCCGTGGGGCCTTAACTGGACGCGCAACAACGTGGCCGGTGGCGGCGCCTTCAAGGTCGAATCGTGGAAGCCGGGCCAGGAGATCATTTACGTGCGCAATGACGACTGGAAGAACGGCCCCTTGCCCAAACTCAAGCGCGTGATCCAGCGCGACATTCCGAATGCCGGCAACCGCCGCGCGCTGCTGGTCAAGGGCGACATTGACATCACCTACACCTTGCCGCCCAAGGATTTTTCGGAAGTGGCAAAGGAGGGGGGCAACGTCAAGGTCAATTCGTTGCCGATCGAGAACGCACTCTGGTATCTGGGCATGCTGTCGAACAAGGCGCCGTTCAACAACCCGAAAGTGCGCCAGGCAGTTGCCTATGCCGTGCCATATGACAAGCTCTACGATTCGGCGCTGTATGGGCGCGGCGCCAAGATGTACGGTGCCGCCACCAACGATGTGAAGACGATCGCCTGGCCGCAGCCGACGGCCTACAAGAACGACATTGCCAAGGCCAAGGCCTTGATGGCCGAAGCGGGCATGGCCAACGGCTTCGAGACCACGCTTTCGTTCGATTTGGGTAACGCTACGGTTTCCGAGCCGATGGCGATTCTGATCCAGGAGTCTCTGGCCAGTATCGGCATCAAGGCCACCATCAACAAGGTACCGGGCGCCAACTGGCGTGCGGCGCTCCTGAAGAAAGACATGCCGATGGTGATCAACCGCTTCGGCGGCTGGCTCAACTTCCCCGAGTATTTCTTCTTCTGGTGCTACCACGGCCAGAACGCGGTGTTCAACACCATGAGCTACCAGAACGACAAGCTCGACAAGATGATCACCAACGCCAGATTTGCCGAGAGCAAGGCGATTTATGACGGCGAGGTCAAGGCGATGCTCAGGCTGGCGTACGAGGAAGTGCCGCGCATTCCGCTGTTCCAGCCTTTGCAGGACGTCGCGATGCAGAAGAACGTCATGGGCTACATGTACTGGTTCCACCTGGAGCCTGACTATCGCCAACTCTACAAATCCTGATATTCCGGACTTCTGGCGCAACCGGAATATCTGTCCGCGTTCGAGTGCCGCGCTGAGGCGCGGCGCTCAACTTGGACGCTCTCCATCTCGGGCGACTCATGACACAGACTGAAATCGAGCAATATGTGAAGGCCGCAGCGGCCGCACTGGAATTACCGCTTGCCCCGGCGCACCTGCCCGGGGTGCTGGTCGACTTCGGGCGCCTCGCCGCCATTGCAGCGCAGGTGAACGCGTTTGACCTCGGGCCGGAAGATGAACCCGGTCCGCGCTGGGAGCCTTAGGATGGCGGCATTCGACTCTGCCCTGGAGATTGCTGCCGCCATTCGCGCCGGTAAGCTGATGGCGACTGCAGCCGCCGAAGCGTCGCTGGCGCGCATTGCCGCCGTGGACGGCAAGATCAATGCGTTTACCGAAGTGACACGGGAGCGGGCCCTGAAAGAGGCCGCTGCGATCGATGCGCGCCGCGCCAGGGGTGAGGCGCTGCCGCCGCTCGCCGGGGTACCTTACGCGGTCAAGAACCTGTTCGACATTGAGGGCGTGGTCACCCTTGCGGGGTCGAAGATCAACCGCGATCTGCCCGCCGCCGCCAGTGATTGCTACTTGATCGAGCGCATGCACGCAGCCGGTGCGGTGCTGGTCGGGGCTCTCAACATGGATGAGTATGCGTTCGGGTTCACGACCGAAAACACCCACTATGGCCCGACCCGCAACCCGCATGACCTCAATTGCATCGCCGGCGGCTCTTCCGGAGGCTCTGCTGCGGCGGTAGCGGCCGGCATGGTGCCGTTGACGCTGGGTACCGATACCAACGGTTCGATTCGGGTGCCTTCTTCGCTCAACGGCATCTTTGGCCTCAAGCCCACGTATGGGCGCTTGTCACGCGTCGGTACTTATCCGTTTGTGCACAGCCTGGACCATGTCGGGCCCTTCGCCCGCAGTGCGGCTGATCTGGTGGCGACCTACGATGCGCTGCAGGGGCATGATGCAGCCGATCCGGCGCAAGCCAACAAGCCTGTGGAAATGGTGTCGGCGCAGCTTTCAGCAGGCGTGGCAGGTTTGCGCATTGCGGTGGCGGGGGGCTATTTCAAGCAGCACGCCAGCCCGGATGCACTGGAAGTGGTAGCGCTGGCTGCACGCGCGCTGGGTGTGCAGACAGAGGTGTTGCTGCCGGAGGCCGCGCGCGCGCGTGGTGCGGCGTTCGTGATTACCGCAACCGAGGGCAGCCAGCTGCACCTGGCCGACCTGCGCAAGCGCCCGGATGATTTTGACCCGCTGATTCGTGACCGCTTCATGGCCAACGCCCTTACGCCGGCGGCGTGGTACCTGCAAGCCCAGCGCTTTCGCCGCTGGTTTCATGCCGAGGTGATGAAGGTATTTGCCCACACCGACATCATCCTGGCGGCCGCCACGCCGATCAGCGCGACACCGATCGGCGCCAATACGTTTGATCTCAATGGGGCGCAGGTACCGTCGCGCCCCTCAATGGGCCTGTTGACCCAGCCTATCTCCTTCATCGGGCTGCCGGTGGTCACAGTGCCCATCTTTCGTGCCGGTAAGATGCCGCTTGGGCTGCAGATCATCGCAGCGCCGTGGCGCGAGGCCGATGCCATGCGCGTGGCTGCCGAGCTTGAACGTAGCGGCCTGGCAAAAAGCCTGATGCCTTCCCTGACCTAAACCGAGAGAGAACACTGCCATGCAAGAACTGAACATCCCCGAAATCAAGGCCGAAGTGGAAGCGCAATTCATGCGCTACGAGAAAGCGCTGAATGAAAATGACCTGACAGTGCTGGACGAATTGTTCTGGGATTCGCCGGTGACAATTCGCTACGGCATTGCCGAGAACCTGTACGGCAAGGCCGAGATCAGCGGGTTTCGCTCGGGGCGCTCGGCGCTGGGACTGAAGCGCAACATCAGCCGTACCGTGATCACCACCTACGGGCGCGACTTTGCCACCGCCATGACGCTGTTCCAGCGTGACTCGGCAGCCGGCAAGATCGGCCGCCAGAGCCAGACCTGGCTGCGCACGCCGGAGGGGTGGAAAGTGGTGGCCGCCCATGTCAGCTTGATTGATGCCCCGGTCGCAAAGCCTTGAGGGGAGCCATTCCGCGATGCCATGCGGCCTGAAATCGTTGGTGGACAAGGCTTGCGGCCGTATGGTTGTTGAAAAAAAGCCATGTTGAAGGTCATCCTGTGGCGCCTGATCGGGGCGATTCCGAACCTGATCGGGGTGGTGGTCATCACCTTCCTGCTCACGCGCGCCTTGCCGGGCGACCCGGCGGCATTTTTTGCCGGGCAGGCGGCGACAGTCGAGGCGGTGGAGCAGATTCGCGAAAAGCTCGGCCTCAACAAGACCCTGCCCGAGCAGTTCATTGTTTACCTGAAGGATCTCGCGCGCGGCGATTTCGGCCTGTCGCTGTCCACCGGCCAGCCGGTGGCGACCGAAATCATCCAGCGCCTGCCGGCGTCGATCGAGCTGACGTTTGCCGGCTTGCTGTTCGCGGTGGCGATCGCCTTGCCGCTCGGCGTGCTGGCGGCGACGCGCCCCGGTTCGTGGATCGACCAGCTGTGCCGCATCATCACCACCGCCGGCGTATCACTGCCAACGTTTTTTACCGGGCTGCTCCTGTCCTACGTATTCTATTTTTTGCTCGGCATCGCGCCGTCGCCTCTTGGCCGCCTGGACCCCGTATTCATGTCGCCCAGGGCGATTACCGGCATGTACCTGATCGACAGCCTGCTGACCGGGGAGGGGGGACTGTTCTGGGCCGCGTTCAAACAACTGATTTTGCCGGCCATCACGATGGGCCTGTTCGTGCTGGCGCCGCTGGCGCGCATGACGCGCGCCTCGATGCTCGGTGTGCTCTCGTCGGACTTCATTCGCACCGCACGTGCGTCGGGCCTGAAGGGATCGACGATCCTGTACACCTACGCGTTCCGTAACGCGCTGCTGCCGGTGGTCACCACGCTGGGCATGGTGTTCTCGTTCCTGCTCGGTTCCAACGTGCTGGTCGAGAAAGTGTTCGCGTGGCCCGGCATCGGCTCGTACGCGATCGAATCGCTCACCGCGTCGGACTACGCGCCGATCCAGGGTTTCGTGCTCACCATGGGGGTGCTCTATGTGCTCCTCAACCTGTTGATTGATCTGGCCTACGCCCTGATCGACCCGCGCGTCGGCCTCGAGGCCTAGGCAAGGAGCGCCCATGGATGCCGCCACCTTCAAACACATCAAGTACGTGCTCGGCGAGAACCCGGTCACCCTGTTTGCATTCGTCCTGTTCACCGTCTTCGTGCTGTTTGCGCTGGTCGGCCCGTGGATTGCGCCCTACGACCCGCTGGTCACCGACACGGCGCGGGCGATGCAGGCGCCCTCGGCCGCCCACTGGTTCGGCACCGACGCGGTGGGGCGCGACATCCTGTCGCGCGTGATCGTGGCGACGCGCCTTGACTTCGGCATCGCCATCTCGGCCGTGGCGCTGTCGTTCGTGTTCGGCATTGCGCTGGGCCTGGCCGCCGGCTTCTTCGGCGGCTGGTGGGACCGCATCATCAGCCGCCTCGCCGACACCATCATGGCGTTTCCCCTATTTGTGCTGGCGATGGGCATCGTCGCAGCCCTCGGCAATTCGGTGGCCAACATCGTCTATGCCACTGCCATCATCAACCTGCCGTTCTACATCCGCGTGGCGCGCGCCGAGGCGAACATCCGCCGTGATGCCGGCTTCGTCGAGGCGGCGCGACTCACCGGCAACAGCGACTGGCGCATCCTGTCGCACCACGTGTTTCCGAACATCCTGCCGCCGGTGATGGTGCAGGTATCGCTCAACATGGGCTGGGCGATCCTCAACGCAGCCGGGTTGTCGTTCATCGGCCTCGGCGTGCGCCCGCCGATTCCGGAGTGGGGCATCATGGTCGCCGAGGGTGCCACCTACATCGTCTCCGGAGCATGGTGGGTGGCGTTCTTTCCCGGCATGGTGCTGATGCTGGCGGTGTTCTGCTTCAACCTGCTCGGTGACGGCCTGCGCGACATGATCGACCCGCGGAGGCGCACGTGAGGCGGGCGCGGAGAGTTTCATGAACGCGCCGATCCCGCTCCTTGAGGTGCGCGACTTCGGCCTCGAATTTCGCACCCGCTCGGGTACGGTGCACGCCCTGGCCGACATCAACCTCGCGATTCACAAGGGCGAGACGGTCGGCCTGGTGGGGGAGAGCGGATCGGGCAAGTCGGTGCTCTCCTACGCGATCCTCGGCATCTCGGATCGCGCCGCCAGGGTCACCGGCGGCACGGCGGTATTTGGCGGGCTCGACCTGCTCCAGGCCAGGGAAAGCGAACTGGCCGACATTCGTGGCCGCGAAGTGTCGATGATTTTCCAGAATCCGCGCACTGCGCTCAACCCGATCCGCAAGATCGGCAGGCAGATCGAGGATGTGCTCAAACGCCATGCCGCAGTACCCGGCATCGCACTCAAGTCGCGCGCCATCGAGGCGTTGCGCGAGGTCAACATTCCCGACCCGGAGCGCCGCTACCATGCATATCCGTTCGAACTGTCCGGCGGCATGTGCCAGCGCGTGATGATTGCGCTGGCCCTGGCCTGCAAGCCGGCCTTGCTGGTGGCGGATGAGCCGACCACCGGCCTTGACGTCACCACGCAGGCCGGCATCATGGACTTGATCAAGGGGCTGGCCGCGGCGCACCAGATGGCGACCCTGTTCATCACCCACGACCTGGGCCTTGCGGCAGACTACTGCGACCGGATTGTCGTGATGCATGCGGGCCATGTGGTCGAATCGGCGCCGGTGGCGCAGTTGTTCGCCGCGCCGCGCCACCCCTATACCGCGCAATTGATCCGGGCCACGCCGGCGCGTGACTCGTTGCTCGGCGCCTTGAGTTCGATTCCCGGCAATCTGCCGGATCTGCGGCGCGAAGATCTGCCGCCGTGCCGCTTTTCGGAACGCTGCCTGAATGTCACCGCGCAATGCTGTGAATCCCTGCCGCGCATCGATGCTGACGCGACCCATGCGGTGGCCTGCTGGCACCCGCTGCTGGCGGGTGAAGCGCAGCCTGTGGCCAAGGCGCAGGTCGAATCCGCCATCCCAGAGGCGGGCGCATGAACCCGGTACTGCTCGAAACCATCGGCTTGCACAAACGTTTCCTGGTGGGCAAGACAACCAAGGGTCCGTACCTGCATGCGGTCGACGACGTATCGATCCGCATCGAACGCGGTGAATCGGTCGGTATGGTCGGCGAATCGGGTTGCGGCAAATCGACCCTGGTGCGCCTGGTGACGCGCCTGCTCGATGCATCGGAGGGTGCCATCGTTTTCAACGAGCGCGACATCGGCGGCATCGCTGCCAAACAATTCGCCCGGCGCCCCGAGCGTGCCAAAATCCAGATGGTGTTCCAGGATCCCACCGACAGCCTGAACCCGCGCTATACCGCTTTCGACTGCATCGCCGAGCCGGTGCGTTTGCTGACCGACAAAAACAACACCGGCGAGGCGCTGGCCCGGCGCGTCGCCGAGCTGGCCGACAGCGTCGGTTTGCCGCCCGAACTGCTGTCGCGCTTTCCGCACCAGTTGTCGGGCGGTCAGAAGGCGCGCGTCGGCATTGCCCGTGCGCTGGCACCCGAGCCCGAACTGCTGATTCTCGATGAGCCAACTTCGGCGCTCGACGTATCGGTGCAGGCAATCATCCTGCAACTGCTGGCGCGGCTGCGCCGCGAGCGCGGCTTGTCGTACCTGTTTGTCTCGCACGACCTTAATGTGGTGCGCCTGCTGTGCGACAAGGTGGTGGTGATGTACCTGGGCCGCGTGATTGAAAGCGGCCCGGCCGAGGCGCTGTTCACCAACCCGCGCCACCCGTATACCAAGGCCTTGCTCTCCGCCATTCCCGGCGCGACGGTTGACGGGGCGGCGGTCGAGCGGATTCGCCTGCAAGGTGAAGTACGCAGCCCGATCAACCCTTCACCGACGGTGTGCCGCTTTTACGGGCGGTGTCCGCAGGGGCAGGGAGAGCGCTGCGTGACGGCCATGCCGCTGCTGCGCGAGGTTGGCCCGGCGCACAGCGTGGCCTGCCACTTTGACTGACATCGCCGGAAAGCCCGTCGCTTGATTTCGAGCCCGATCAAGGCGTCGCAAGGCGACAACCTGTCGCAGCGCGTCTATCAGCGTCTCAAGGCGGAGCTGTTCGATTTCCACCTGATGCCGGGCGACCGTTTTACCGAGAGTGAAGTGGCCGGGCGCATGCAGGTGAGCCGCACGCCGGTGCGCGAAGCCCTGTATCGCCTGGAGCGCGAAGGCTATCTCGACGTGATGTTCCGCAGCGGCTGGCGCGTCAAACCTTTCGATTTCGGCCTGTTCGAGAACCTGTACGACGTGCGCGTCATCCTCGAGACGGCGGCGCTGCGCCGGCTGTGCGAGATGCCGGAGCGCCCGTCACTGGACGAGCTCAAGGAAATCTGGCTGGTACCTGCCGCCGAGCGCCTCGCGGACGGGCGCAGCGTGGGCCAATACGATGAGCGTTTCCACGCGGCGCTGGTGGCCGCCACCGGAAATGCCGAGATGGCGCGGATTCACCATGACATCACCGAGCGCATTCGCATCATCCGCCGCCTCGACTTCACCCAGGTCGAGCGGATCGACGCCACCTACCAGGAACACGCCAAGATCCTGCGCGCCGTGCTGCAGCGCAAGAGTGACCAGGCTCAATTCCTGATCAAGAGCCACATTGAAGCGAGCAAGGCCGAGGTGCGCAAGATCACGCTGCACATGCTGCATACGGCGCGCCCGGACATGATGGCCTAGGAACCAGCCGGATGTGCGTACCGGATGTGCGTACCCAACGCAGGTTGATTTTCCGATAACCGGATTCAACAGTGCGCCAGCTTTCCGTTAAAGTGACTTCATGAACAGCCGCATCGTGATTGTCGGGGCCGGTCCGGTGGGCGCCGTGACCGCCCTTGCCATGGCGCAGCAGGGCCTCGAGGTGACCTTGCTGGAGGCGGACACGCACTACGACGAAAAGCCGCGTGCCGCCACCACCCATGCGTCCACACTGGAAATGCTCGCCGAGCTGGGGATCATCGACGAGGTGCTGCGCCAGGGACTGGTGTCGCCGCGCTTCCAGCACTGGGACCGTGTCAGCGGCGAGCTGGTGGCCGAGTTCGACTACACGCGCCTGGCTGACGAGACGCCGTACCCGTATGCGTTGCAATGCGAATCGCACAAGCTGGTCAACATTGCGCTCGAACGGCTGGCGCGCCAGCCGAATGCGCGCTTGTTGCGCCAGCATGAAGTGACCGCCATCGACCAGCTGGGCAAGCGCGTCGAGGTGCGGTGCATGACACCGGAAGGCGAAACCACCATCCTGGCCGATTTCGTGGTCGGCACGGACGGTGCGCGCAGCGTGGTGCGCAAGTCGATCGGGTCGGAATTTGAAGGCTATACCTTCCCCGAGCGCTTTATCGGCATGACGACACCGTTTGATTTTGAGCAGCACTACGGGTATGCGAACCGGAGTTACTTCGCCGATCCGGATCGCTGGGTGGCGCTGTTCAAGGTGGCCGATAACGACATGCGCGGCATCTGGCGCGTGATTTCGCCGGCCACCAGCGACGAGAGCGATGATGTGGTGTTGTCGGAGGCGGCGTTGCAGCAGCGCCTGCAGCACTTTTTTCCGCGCGAAGCGGCATTCGAGATCCGCTATCGCGGCGTGTATCGATTCCACCAGCGCGTGGCCGCATCGTTCCGCAAGGGGCGGGTATTCATCGCCGGCGATGCGGCACACGTCAACAATCCCGCCGGTGGCATGGGCATGAACAGCGGCATCCATGACGGCATGGAGCTGACCCGGATCCTCGCGCACATCGCGCGCCACGGCATCGACGAAACCCTGCTGGACCGTTACCAGCGGCGCCGGCGCGAACTCAATATCGAGGTGGTGCAACGTGACACCGTCCTCAACAAGCGCCGCCTTGAAGAACGCGACCCGCAAATTCGCCGCGCCCACCTGGACGACCTGCGGCGCAGCGCGGATGACCCGTTGGCGCACAAGCAGTTCCTGTTGCGTGCCTCGCTGATCGAGAGCGTGCGCAAGGCGCAGCAGATTGCGTGACGCCGCGCCGGGCGCGCCAGGCAAGCCTTACCAACCCATGATGGAAACCGACACCAAGCCATGACTTTCACACGCAGCCTCAACCTGATCATTTCCGGCACCCTGATGCTCGGCCTCTGCGGCTCGGGCCATGCCCAGTGGCCGGCCAAGCCAATTCGGATCCTGGTGCCGTTCGCCGCCGGGGGCAATACCGACAACATCGCGCGCCTGGCTGCCGAGCGGCTCTCGCAGGGCCTCGGCCAGCAAGTGTTGGTCGACAACAAACCCGGTGCGAATGGCGCCATCGCGGCGGAACTGGCGGCCAAGGCGGCTGCCGACGGCTACACGCTGTTGATGGCGCCGATGCCGCTGGTGGCGGTTTTGCCGGTGGTGACGAAAACGCCGTACGACCCGCTCAAGGATTTCGTGGCGATCAGCAACATCGGCAGCAATCCTTTTGTGCTCGGGGTGAATGCGGCAGTACCGGCGCGCAGCGTGCGCGAGTTCGTCGATTACGTGAAGGCGAATCCCGGCAAGCTTAACTACGCGTCGGGGGGGGCGGGGAGCGTGTCGCACCTGTCGGCAGCGTTGTTCGTCAAGCGTGCCGGGCTGGAGATGACCCACGTCAGCTACAAGGGTGGCGCCCCGGCGGTGGCCGATCTGCTCGGTGGCCAGGTGCAGATGTATTTTGGCAACCTGTCCGAACTCGCACCGCATGCGCAGGCGGGGCGCATCCGCATCATCGGTGTCTCGAGCGGGCGGCGTGCCGCCCAGTTGCCCGATGTGCCGACGATCGCCGAATCCGGTTTTCCGGGGTTTCGCACCCTGACCTGGAACGGCCTGGTGGCGCCGGCCGGCACGCCGCCTGCCGTCGTCGCGCGCATCGCACAGGAGGTCGCCGCGATTTGCACCAACCAGAATGCCCAGCAACGCCTCTCGCAGCTTGGGGTGGACCCTTTGTGCAGCACGCCGGCGGAGTTTGCCGACACCATGCGCAGCGACATCGCCATCTGGGCCGAAGCGGTCAAGGCCGCCAACCTGAAAATCGAATAGAGCCTCCATGTCTGCCATCAGCCATCGCAAGCCGACTACCGATACTCTCGCCACGCGCGGCAAGATCGCCGTGGTGGTGCCGGCCACCAACACCGTGGTGCAGCCTGAATTCGAGGCAATGTGTCCGCCGGGCGTGACCAACCATGTGACGCGCATGTACCTGCCGCCACGCCCCTACGACGACCTCGAGGTGTACCGCAAGGCGCTGGAGACCGAAGAGGGCAATCTTGACGAAGCGCTGCGCCTGGTGCTGCCGTGCGAGCCGCACGTAGTGGCGCATGGACACTCGATCCATTCGTTTCGCGGTGACCGGGTGCGCGCCACGGGCGAGCAGTCCACGCTAGAGGCACTGTGCGGCGTGCCGTTCATCACGCCGTCGATGGCCGTGCTGGCCGGCCTCGAGGCGATCGGCAACCCGAAGCGGATTGCCTTGCTCACACCGTACTGGCCGCCGGCCGATACCCTGATTTCGGAATTCTTTACCGCTTGCGGTTATGAAGTGGTGCGCGCGCACGGCTTGAAGGCGGTCGGCCCGACGGCGGTGGCGCAGATCACGCTAGACCAGATTCGCGAAGGCTTCCGTCAGGCAGATGATCCACGCGCCGAAGCGCTGATCCACGTCGGCACCAACCTGCCGGTATCGGCGATCACCGGCGACATCGAAGCCGCGCACGGCAAGCCGCTGATCGGGGTCAACGTGGCTACCTACTGGCAGGCGCTGCGGCGTATCGGCATCACGGACCGGATTGACGGCTTCGGGATGCTGTTGGCCAAGTACTAGCCATGCAACGCCGCGCCACGGCACAGGACGCCTGGCAGCGGCCTGCCGTGGTCAGGCGCCGGTATAGACCGGGTCGGGCTGGCTGAAATAGCCTTCCAGCAGGTGGTACACCAGAGCGAAATTCTTGGAACGCGTGCTGGTGTGGGCGATGCCCGGCATGACGACAAATTGCTTGTCCGGGTTGGCGAGTTTTTCGAAAAAAGTGGCCAGGTCGCGGAAACTTGCGATGCCGTCGTATTGGCCGCGCATGATCAGCGTTGGCACGGTGATCTTTTCGGGATCGCACACCGGCAGGTTGGCCGACATGTCGATGTAGGTGCCGGTCGGCACCGAGGTATCGAGCGCCAGAACCGCATCGGCAAACGCTTCGACGATGGTCTGGTCGCTGGTGCCGGGGTGGTCGCGCGTGAAAATACTGCGGATCATGTTGCGGTCGATCGGACGGCGGTTGCTGGCCTGGTAGGCGGCCAGGCGCTTCTTGCGCTCGGCCAGGGTCGGGCTGCCTTCACCGGTCCAGACCATCGCGTCGAGCGCAAGGCGCTTGACGCGCTCCGGATGGCGCTGCGCAAACAGGGCCGCGCGCAGGGCTCCCGAGGACGAGCCATAGGTCAACAGCTTTTGCCCGCCGTTGAGCTTCATGATGGCCTCGCTGACCACGGCGAGGTCGTCGGCGCCGTCGGCAATGTTGGCATTCATCGAGCGCATCTTGTCTGACCGGCCGTAGCCCTCGCAGTCGAAACACCAGGTGTCGAACCCGAGGCGCGCGAACCAGTCCATGGTCGAGGATGTGGGCCTGCCGGGAATCTGCAGGTCGAACACCGGGGTGGAGGACACTGAGGAGCCGTGCACGAACAGGATGGTGCCGCGCGCCTTGGGGCCGCCGGTCGCGCCGGCCGGGTTGCGCAGTTTCTTGTTCCACAAGAACAGTTTCACGCTGTCGCTGCCGACGCGCTTGATGGCCCAATGTTCGGTGCCGACCACGTCGGCGGCGCTTCGCGGGTTTCCGGTTTGGGCCGTGGCAGTCGCCGGCGGCAGGGTGGTCGCGACGAGGGTTGCTGCGGCCGCGCTTGCAAAAAATTCCCGGCGTGAGCCGGTGATGCGGTTGGTCATTTTGTTCCTCCAGTAATACATCGGCCTGAAAAGCGCTCTGGGAGCCATTCTACGCGGTATCGGCGGCGGCGAGCCGCCGCTTGCGGAAGGCAGGGATCAAAAGCGGATGCCGATTGCGAGGCGCGTCATGTCGCTTGCGGTGAAGTTGGCCTTGGGATCCCAGGCCAGGCGCACGAACCACGGATCCCGGTCGTAGGTCATCGTGATGCCGGTCGCGCGGAACAACTCGGCATCCGCATCGGCCCGGCCGACGCGCCGAAACAGGTCCAAAGTCAGGCGGGAGCGCTCGCCGGTTTTGGTGCGCCATACCAGGTGCGTGACGCGCTGGCCGGTGCCGAGGCGATCATCGCGTACCTGGTACAGGCTGGCCATGCTGGCCTCATCCGGACGCCAGCCGGCACCGATCAGGGTCGAGTCGTTTGGGTCGAAATTGAGGTTGTAGTAAGGTTTGACATTGGTTCTGCCCAGGCCGAGAAGGGCGAAAAACGGGGTCTTCTTTTCATCGCTCAATTCGACCGTCACGCTGGCACCCTGGAACCCGCGGGATGCCAATTGTCCCGACGCAATCAGCCGTCCGAATGGCATGGGAAACTGCTGTTCATAGCCGGCACGCAATTGCTGGAATTCGGTGCCGCGCCGGTATTGGCCGATCCAGAAGACCTCGTTCTCGCGATTGCCGCGCAGGTTGAGGTCCAGTGCCGAGCGGCCCGCGGTCTCGCGGTATGCACTTGGGGTGAGCTTCCATGCGATGCCGCGCTCCGCGCTGACCGGCGCATTCGGTTCGATGTCGGCACGATCTTCAATCGCGAATGCGGGCAGCATCACCAGCAACAGCGCGACCGCAGCCCACATTGCTTTCGCGCAGGCAATGGGATTTGCGGTGCTGGCTGAATCTCGAATAACCGAATCGGTAAGCATAAGTCTGTCAGTGTATCCATCCCGGCGCGCCCATGCCGCGATTTGACATCGTCAAGACTGACTACAATGCCGCCCTGCACACCTTTTTCTTTCGCGCACCTGCACCGGCGCGCCAGTCCGATTGCGACAATCGGCTGTACCTTGACTGAGTCCATCCCCATGCGAACCGAAAGCTTCATCCCCGGCAAAGACGCGTCGCTCGAATCGACCATCCAGACCATGCAGCAAAAGCTCGCGGCGCGCGGCTTTGTGCTCAACGAGTCGTCCTGGCTCAACCCGGTCGAGTCGATCTGGTCGGTGCATGTGCGCGACCACGAATGCCCGATGCTGTTTGCCAACGGCAAGGGCGCGACCAAGCTGGCGGCACGCGCCAGCGCCCTCGGTGAATTTTTCGAGCGCCTCAACACGCACTATTTCTGGACCCACTTCAACCTCGGCGTGACGCGCGCCAACCGCCCGTTCGTGCACTACCCGCAGGAGCGCTGGTTCGCGCCGACCGACGATGGCACCTGGCCGGCCGAGATGCTCAACCCCGAACTGCATGCCTTCTACAACCCGGACGGCGAGATCGACGGCGAAGTGCTGGTCGATCTCAACTCCGGCAACGTGGCGCGCGGCATCTGCACCTTGCCCTACACGCGCCTTTCCGACGACGCAAAAACCTGGTTTCCGGTCAACATCATCGGCAACCTGTATGTCAGCAACGGCATGGCTGCCGGCAACACGCTGATGGAGGCGCGTAGCCAGGCCCTGTCGGAAATTTTCGAGCGCCACATCAAGAACCGCATCATCAGCGAAGGCCTGTGCCTGCCTGAAGTACCCGACGCCGTGATTGCGCGCTATCCGGGCATCGCGGCCGGCATCAAGGGTTTGCGCGAGGCGGGCTTCGGCATTCTGGTGCGCGACGCGTCACTGGGCGGGCGCTACCCGGTGATGAACGTGACGCTGCTGCACCCGAAAGACCAGGGCGTGTTTGCGAGCTTCGGTGCGCACCCGCGCTTCGAGGTGGCACTGGAGCGCGCGCTTACCGAACTGTTGCAGGGTCGCGCTCTAGAATCGCTGGAGGGATTTCCCGAAGCGGGCTTCGACATGGAAGAAATCACCGCCGCCGCCAACCTGGAAATCCATTTTGTCGATTCGTCCGGCGTGATCAGCTGGAACTTTCTTGGCGATGCACCGGACTTTGAGTTTGCCGACTGGAATTTCAGCAACACCACCGCCGAAGACTATGCCTGGTTGTGCGCCTGCGTCGCCGGTGAAGGCAAGGAGATTTACGTCGCCGATTTCAGCGAGCAGGGCGCCTACAGCTGCCGCATCCTGGTACCGGGCATGTCCGAGATCTACCCGGTCGAAGACCTGGAATGGGAGAACAACAGCGTCGGCAACCGGCTGCGCCCGGCGCTGGTGAAGTTGCACGACCTCGATGAGGCCGAGTGTGCCGAACTGCTGACCGATCTGCAGACCTCCAACCTCAACGATGAACGGCCGCTTTGGGAAATCCTCGGCCTGGCGATTCCGTTGGGCACCGTCTGGAAGGAGTTGCGTGTCGGTGAACTCAAGACCCTGCTGGCGCTGGCGATCGGCGATGAGGAGGCGACGCGTGAGGGTTGCGACTGGATTCGCCAGTTCCAGCATATCCAGCCGGCACGCCGACTGGTGTACCGCTGCATCGAAAGCCTGATGAACCTGGAGCAGGTCGATGGTTTTCGCCGCGCGCTGGTCCTGCTGTATGGCGCGGAAACCGTGCGCCAGGCCGAGGCCCTGCTCGATCGCAGCGAACGCTTTATCGGGCTCGACACGCTGGGCCCCGACATGCAGGGCAGCGCGATGCACCAGACCCTGCTGGCGGCCTACGACAAGCTGTTTGCCGAATCGGCCTGAGAGCGGCCCGAAGCGCCGCTCAGGCGTTTTCGATCAGGATTTCCTCGATCGTCTTGGCAGCGCGCTTGCACGAATCGAGCACCGTTTCGAGTAGCGCATACAGTTCGCGCATCTTGATGGCTTTCCAGACGGCGGCATCGTCACCTTCGTCTTCGAACAGCTTCTTGATCGCCTTGCGCTTGAGCTTGCTTGCTTCGGCTTCGATCCGGTCGATCTTGTTGCACAGGTCGACCGTCTCCTGGTCGCGGCCCTTGTCGGCCAGCGCGACCACCGCGCGGTTCAGGCGCGTGCAGGCATCGGCACTCAGCGATGCCATGGCGCGCGCTTCGCTGGTGGCCTCACCGATGCTGTAGGCCGCCACTGCATTGGCGACATGCTGCAGGTCGTCGAGCACGCGGTCCAGATCGATTGTCAGGGTGTGCAGCTGGTCGCGGTTGATCGGCGTCGTGAACGACTCGAACAGCAACTTGATCAGGTCTGCCTTGATCTTGTCGGCACTGGTTTCGTTGGCATATACCTCCTCAATCAATTGCGCCGTCGCGGCGTTTTGCTGGCCAAGACCCGAAATCAGCCGCAACGTGGCATTGGCACCGGCCACGACGCGGTCGGTGTGCGCTGCGAGCAGCTCGAAGTACAGGCTGCGTTTGGGCATGACATTGCTGAGCATGGCAACCTCGTCTACCGATGGTGGATGGGTGGGCGCTTCATGGCGAGCGTTGTGTGTGGACGAAGCTTCGAGTGCGGAGAGGATGAGGCGGACTAGAGAAAGCCGCGCCCTAGGTACCAGAACAGGGCCGCGATCAGGCCCGATGCCGGAATCGTCAGGATCCAGGCTACCACCAGGTTGAAGGTGATCCCCCAGCGTACCGCCTTGACATCCTGTGCCGTGCCGACGCCGACAATCGCCCCGGTGATGGTGTGGGTGGTTGAAACGGGCACGCCGCCCAGGGTGGCCAGGCCAAGACTGATGGCGCCGCCCATCGAGGCGCACGAGCCGCTCACCGACGTGAGCTTGGTGATCTTGCTGCCCATCGTCTTGACGATGCGCCAGCCGCCCAGATAGGTACCCCAGGCAATGGCGCCATAGCAGGAATAAATCACCCAGTTGGGCAGGCTGGCGACGTCGGTGGTGGCGGCGCCCGCCGAGATCAACAGCAACCAGATGATACCGATGGTTTTTTGCGCGTCATTGCCGCCGTGGCCGAGGCTATAAGCGGCAGCCGCCGCCAGTTGCGCGTGATTGAACCACCTGCCGGCCTGGTGCGGCGATCGGTTCTTGAACACCCAGGCGGCCAGTACCATCAAGAGGCCGCCCAGCATGAACCCGACAAACGGTGAAATCACGATGAATGCCAGGGTCTTGCCGAACCCGTTCCAGATGATCGGCGCGGCAGAGCCGGCGTTGGCCGTGGTCGCGCCCACCAGACCGCCGATCAGGGCATGGGACGACGAAGACGGGATGCCGTAATACCAGGTGATGACGTTCCAGGCCAACGCCCCGACCAGTGCGCCGAATATCACGTAATGGTCGACAAAGGCCGGGTCAACCGTGCCCTTGCCGATGGTGGCTGCGACCTTGAGCTGAAAGATCCAGAGCGCCGCGAAGTTGAAGAAGGCGGCGAACAGCACCGCCTGCTTGGGGGTTAACGCGCCGGTCGCCACGATCGTCGAGATCGAGTTGGCGCCGTCATGAAAGCCGTTCATGAAATCGAAGGCCAGCGCCACGACGACAAGCAGGGCCAACGCCCAGATGCTGATGGTCAATCCTGTCATGGTGCCGCCCCTCAGGAATTTTCGATCAGGATTTCTTCAAGCGTTTTTGCCGCGTCGTGGCAGCGGTCGAGGACATTTTCCTGCTGCAGGTAGAACTCGCGCATCTTCATGGCAATCCAGGGGCTGCCGCCGTTTTCGAACAGCTTGGTCACGGCCTGGCGTTCGAGGCGGTCGCCTTTCGACTCGATCTCGTCGATCTCCTTGCACAGGTCGATGATCTCCTGGGTGCGATGCTTGTCGGGCAGCGCCGTCACGGCGCGGTTCAGGCGCATGCAGGCGTCCGCCCCGAGGGACGCCATCTCGCGCCCTTCGACGGTCGACTCCTTGATGTTGTACATGCCTACTACATGGGCCACATCCTGCAAGGCGTTGATCACGTTGTCGAGTTCGATCGTCAACGCGTGGATCTGGTCGCGGTTGATCGGCGTGGTGAAAGACTTGTGCAACAGCACGATTAATTCCGCCTTGATCTTGTCGGCACTTTTTTCATGCGTGTCGACCTCGGCGGCGAGGGCGGGTATGTCGCCGTTCTGCTCACCCAGGCTGTTGACCAGCCGCAATACCGCGTTGGCGCCGGCCACCACCCGGTCCGAATGCGCCGCGAGCAATTCAAAAAACTCCTTGCGTTGCGGCATCAGGCTGCTGAACATGCGGCTCCCTCCAATGTTGACTCGTCATCAAGACCGTAAACAGCGTTGGCGCAGTACCCGCGCGGTGTCCGTGTTGCGGCCTCGATACACCACCGACAGTCTAGGCATGGCCCGTCCTGCGCATTTGATGCAGAACAAATGAATCGCGGATAGCGGTCGGCGGCCTGCCCCGGTCCGGTCGGCGGCGCAAGTGCCGCTTGATATTCGACAAACGGCTGGAAACCCGCTTCCACCAACGCATACAGGGCTTTCTCCGCGCCGTGCTGGCGGGTTCGGCAGGGACGCTTCAGGGCGCCCAGGGCAGCGCGAGCCCATATTTGGCTGCGGCCCCGGCCAGCTCGGCGGCGATGCCGCCGGGCAGCGGGATGCCGTCTTGCCGACGGCGCCGCGCCTCGCTGTAGCCGCGCTCACCCGGCATCAGGATGCCGCCGGCGGCGGGGTCGGGAGGCAGGGCCTTCAGGGCCGCCACGGTGAGGGCCACATCGCGGCGAAACACGTCTTCGGGGCAAAACCGGAATACATCAATCGCCAGCACCAGGGCATTCTGGCGGTGACGCTTGGCCCCCGTTGCGTCGGAAAAAAACGTCGCAATCAGCGGGTTGCCGACGGCGAGGCTGGTGAGCATTTCGATCATCAGCGCCAGGCCCGAGCCCTTGGCGCCGCCAAGCGGCAGGGGAATGTGCGCGGTCTGGGCATTCGTGGTCGGGTTGCCGGCCGCATCGAGGGCGAGGCCCGGCGCCAGCGTCTCCTTGAGTCGCTTGGCCTGCACCAGGCGCCCCAGCGAGACGATGCCGGCGGCCATGTCTAGCACGATCGGATCGTCGGTTTGCGCGCTGCCGGCACCCGGTATCGCAATCGAAATGGGCGCGGTCGATACGCCGGCGGCGCGCGCACCGTGATACGCCATGTTGGGCGTAGATGCCGTCAATGCCAGGGCTGTCAGGCCGCGTCGGGCGATCGACTCGGTGTAGTAGCCGAGCGAGCCGGTATGGGTGGTGCCGCGCACCAGCACCAGGCCGATACCGGCGAACCGGGCCTTGGCGATGGCCGTTTCGCCCGCCTGCGACATGGCGATGGCGCCCGCAGCCCGGTCGGCTTCGAGGACCTGCACCGCCGGGCTGTCGGAAACCGCGCGCAGGTCGGGGCGCGGATTGATGATGCCGGTTTCGACAAATTCGAGGTAGCGCGGGACGCGCGCTACGCCGTGGGTATCGACGCCGCGCAAGTTGGCCCAGACCAATGCGTCGGCCACCGTGGTCGCGTGGGCTGCCGACATGCCGGCCCGTTCAAACAATGTTGCGATGAATTGTTGCAGCGCGGCTGGCGCGACACGCAGTGGCACTGCCGGCGCCGCCTGACCCGGCTGGCTCATTGGCGTTCGATCTTGCGCGCCTCGATCACGCCGCGCCATTTGCGCAACACCTGTTCGACATAGCGCTGCATCTCTTCTGCGGAGCTCGACTGCGGTTCGCCGCCAAGCTCGGTCAGGCGTCGGACCGTGTCAGGCTGCTCGATGATCTTGCGGATTTCACGGTTCAATTGGGCAATGATCGGCGCTGGCGTCCCGGCGGTCACGCCGACGCCGATGAAAGAGCTGACCTCGTAGCCGGGCAGGGTCTCGGCCAGTGCCGGAACGTCGGGCAGGCCCTTGCCGCGCGCGGGCGAGGTTACCGCGAGGGCGCGCAGCTTGCCGCTCCTGATGAACGGCAGCGACAGGGTCGGGGCTTCAAACAACAGGTCGATGCGGCCCGCCATCAACTCGGTGAGCGCCTGGTTGCCACCCTTGGTCGGGATGTGGACAATCTCGGTGCCCGCCATGGCGTTGAACAATTCAGAGGCGAGATGGTGGATCGAGCCCACGCCTGCGGTCGAATAATTGAGCTTGCCCGGATTGGCCCTGGCATCTGCGATCAGATCGGCGACGCTGCGGTAGCGCGATTCATTGGCCACGTTGATGAAAAACGGATAAGCCGTCACCATCGACACCATGGAAATGTCGCGCAGGGCATCAAATTGCGGGTTCAGGGTCAGGGCGGCTTGCGCCGGGTAGGCCCCGGTGATCAGCAGCAAGGTGTGACCGTCCGGTTTGGCCTTGGCCACATAGGTGGAGCCGACCGCACTGCCGGCACCCGCCTTGTTTTCGACGACCACCGGTACGCCGAGCGACTCCGCCAGTTTTTGCGCCACCAGCCGCGCCATGATGTCCGCCGAGCCGCCCGGGGGAAACGGGCACACCAGGGTGACGGAGCGCGTCGGATAGCCTTGTGCCCAGGCCGCCGCGCCGGGCCATGCGCCCAGCAGCGGACCGGCTGCAAGGGCGACCATGCACAGGATTTTTCGGACTGCGTTCATGCCATGGTCCGGTTTACAGCGGCAGGTACTTCGCCAGCCAGTTGCGCAATACCGCCGGCGCGATCGGGTTGTCTTCGGCGAGCATGAAATGATCCACCTCGGCCACCAGGTGCAGGTCGGTCGGTTGCCCGGCGTGCGCAAACAGGTCGATTGACTGCTCGGTGGGCGTGACGCTGTCGTCGGACGGATGCATCAGCAGCAAGGGACGCGGCGCGATCTTGCCGACCACCTCGTTGGCGCGAAACGTGTACATGCTCTCGACGACTTCAAACGGGAACTCGAGCAGCGAGCCCGGCGCCAGATTGTTGCGGATGCCGGGGCGGATCGGCACGATGTCGAAGCGCGGCACGATCATCGAGATCCCTTGCGCGAGCTGCTTGCGACCCTCGGCGAGCATGTCGCTGAACTTTTTCCATGCTTCGGGCGAGGCGTGCTGCTTGCGGAATTTCTTCTCGCCATCGCCCCAGCCGCCGACCGAGATGCAGGCGGCCACGCGCGGGTCAACTCCGGCGGTATAGACCGATACGGCGGCGCCAAAGCTGAAACCCATCACCGCAATCTTGTCGGCGCGCACTTCCGGGCGGCTCGCCAGGAAGGTGATCGCGTTTTTGGTGTCTTCGACCTGCTCCAGGCAAATCACCTTGCCGCGTACGCCCTGGCTGTTGCCGCAGCCGCGCATGTCGAAGCGCAATGTGACGTAGCCGAGCTGCTCGAACAGGTTGGCCGCGACAACCGGAATGCCGCCGTTCTTGTTGCCGCCGAACCCGTGCAATACCGCGATAGCCGGGCGCGCTTCGCCGGCTTGCAGGTTGTCCGGTACATGCAGCACGCCGGTGAGCGTCAGCCCGTCGGATGTGAACGAAACCTGATGTTCCATGTTTTATCGTCTCCTGATACAGAGGACATTCTAGCGCGGGCGCCGCTGTGGCGCGCCGCCCGCAGGCCGCTTCAGGGGTTGCCGAGGTAGTCGCGTTTGCCGATCTCGACGCCGTTGTGGCGCAGGATGTTGTAGGCGGTGGTGACGTGAAAATAGACATTCGGCACGGCATGGCCGAGCAGGAACTGCATGCCCTTGTAATGGGTTTCCTTGTCGCCACGCTTGGTGACGATGTCCTTGTCTTCGGTGCCGTCGATCTTGTCGGCAGGTACGCTCTGGATGAACGCGATCGTCTTGGCAATGCGCGCCTTCAGGTCGGCCAGGCTTACTTCGTTGTCTTCGTACGCCGGGATTTCCATGCCGGCCAGGCGAGCCACCAGGCCCTTGGCGGTATCGCAGGCAATCTGCACCTGCTTGACCAGCGGCAGCATGTCGGGGAACAGGCGATAGCCGGTCAACACGGCGGCGTCGAGCTTTTTGGCGTCGACATGGGCCTGCGCCTTGTCGAGGATGCCGGAAAGGTTGCCGAGCACATTGACAAAACGCGGCACGCTGGCCTGGTACATGGAGATGGTCATGAGAATCCTGAGTAAATAGGGAAGGGCGCGCAGTTATAGCACTGTTGCGCGGCCGCGGGCTTGGCTGCCGGGCCCCGCGCGGCCCGCCCGAACCGGATGGGTCAATGGTAGTCTCGGGCCTGTCATCATTGCCGCATCTTCTTTTTCCCGTACTCTGAATCCGACCATGCAACCCACAACTTCCTCCCAGCCCGCACCGACAACGGCGACCAGCGCACAGGGCAGTGCCGAAACCCTGGCCGCCTCGTTCCTCACCCTGCAGGAGGTCGTGTCGGCGGCGCGACGCAACTTGCCGCCGGCGGCCTGGATTTATCTCTCGGGCGCGACCGAGACCGAAACCACCATGCGGCGCAATCGCCACGCGCTCGATTCGATTGCGTTTCGCCCCCGCGTGCTCAACGACGTCAGCCGGATTGACAGCGGATCCACGTTCCTCGGCCAGCCGGTGCGTCTGCCGGTAATGCTGGCGCCGGTCGGCGGCATGGAATCGTTTTCACCCGGCGGCGCAGCCGACGCGGCTCTCGGCGCGGCGCAATTCGGCATCCCGCAAATGCTCTCGTCAGTGTGCCAGCCCGGGCTGGAGGCCACCGCCGCCGCCGCCGCGACCTTGCGCGTGTTTCAGCTTTATGTGCGCGGCGACCAGGCCTGGGTGGACGACTGGGTCCGGCGCGCGCGCGATAGCGGTTTTCGCGCGTTTTGCCTGACGGTGGACAGCGCCTACTACAGCCGGCGCGAACGCGACATCGTCACACGCATGGTCAAGCCATGGCGCCCTGCCGACGCGGCGGGCGTGGCCCATCAGGCGGCTCTGTCGTGGCGCACCGTCGACCACGTCAAGGCAACCTGCGGGATGCCGCTGATCCTCAAGGGCATTGCCACCGCGGAAGACGCCGAACTGGCGGTGCAACACGGGGTAGACGTGATCTATGTGTCGAACCACGGCGGGCGCCAGCTTGACCACGGCCTGGGCAGCGCGGCGGTGTTGCCCGAGATCGTCGCGGCGGTCAAGGGCCGCGCCGACGTGTGGGTTGATGGCGGTTTCATGCGCGGCTCGGACATTGTCAAGGCGATTGCACTGGGCGCCACCATGGTGGGGCTGGGGCGTTTCACCTGTATGGCGCTCGGAGCGGCAGGCGTGCCCGGGCTGGTGCGGGCATTTGAATTGCTCGAAGAAGAAATCCGGATTTGCCTCGGACTGCTCGGCGTGACCTCGTTTGCCGAACTCACGCCGCGCCATGTCACGCAGGCACCGGCCGTGTTTGAACCAAGCGTATTGAGCGCGTTTCCGCTGCTCGACGAATACGACGCCCCGGCAAACGCTTTGCCCCATATCGATGATTGATTGCCGGCGAGCTGGAGTCCGATGGCGAGGCTGGCGGGTTTTCGCCGACTCAAAAGGCTGGTCGGCTACCGAAAAACCTCGCAACCAGTGCCGCCAGATCAATCGGCTGATGTTTATATTGATGCTTCAGCGCCATCCATGAGGTAGACAGTTGACGGCATCCTCGAAAGTATTCATCCGCCTTATGCATCGACTTCGAACGGGATTCCCGCCATGAGCGCAGGCGCTAGGCTTCCCGGCACTCCGATGCCCATGCATTATTGGCCCGGAGCCGGCGGCGTGCTCCTTGCGGGGGACTCCTGGGGTAATCCGTGCGGACCGCTGGTACTGCTGCAGCATGGCGGCGGACAAACGCGCCACGCCTGGAAAGGCGCGGGGCGGACGCTGGGGGCTGCAGGGTATTACGCTGTCGCTTTTGATGCACGCGGGCATGGCGATTCCGATTGGGCAGCAGAGGGCGCTTACGGCCAGGATGCGATGGTCGATGACCTGCGCTGCGTAGTCGCCGCGCTTGGCGGCCGGCGCCCCGCCCTGGTGGGCGCATCGATGGGCGGAGGCACCAGCCTGGTGGCGGTGGGCGAGGATCATATCGACGCCACCGCGCTGGTCATGGTCGACATTGGTCCGCGCGTTGAGGCGGAGGGCATCGACAACATTCAAGCCTTCATGAGTCTCAAGCCCGAGGGGTTCCGCTCGCTTGACGAGGTGGCCGACGCGATTGCCACGTACCAGCCGCAACGGCCGCGCCCGGCCTCGCTCGACGGGTTGGCGAAAAACGTGCGACTGGGCACGGATGGCCTGTACCACTGGCACTGGGATCCGCGGTTTCGACCAAGCCGGCACGACCTGCAAAAGCGCCACGAGCGGCTCGAGGCCTGCTCGCGCCGCCTGGGTTTGCCGACCTTGCTCGTACGTGGCGGCTTGTCGGATGTACTCAGTGAAGAGGGGGCGCAGGAGTTTCTGCAACTGTGCCCGCATGCGCAGTACGTCAACGTGACCGGTGCCGGGCACATGGTGGCCGGCGATCGCAACGATGTGTTCGGCACTGCAGTGATTGCCTTTCTGGCCCAGGCCCTTCCGGTTGGCGGCACGCCGCGACAGCCGCCGCGTGCCCTGCAACCGCATCACGAGGGTCCGACCGGCGATCTCAAGGACGTACCCTGAGACTCGTCTTGACGATCAAATTCCCGATACGGTCCGATGGCGCGGTGTTGCGCACCGGATTGCCCTTACACTCGCAGCGAGGTTCATTTCCATGTTGGCTAGGCGTTTCCCATGAGAGTCATTGATCTGCTTGAAAACGGCATGGCGCGCGTGCCCGGGCGGCCCTGCGTGATTGACGATGAAACGTCCCTGACCCACGCCGAAGTGCTGGTGCTGTCGCACCGCATCGCCAACGGCTTGCACGCAGCGGGTTTGCGGCGCGGGGCTCGCGTCGCGCTGTACAGCCCCAATGTGGCGCTGGCGCTGGTGGCGATGATCGGCCTGTTGCGCGCCGGCGCGGTGTGGCTGCCGGTGCAGACACGCAATCCGCTGCGCGAGAACATCGAGTTTCTGGTTGAAAACGAGTGCGAGTTCGTGTTCTTTCACAGCAGCGTGGCGGCTGACGCGGCCACGCTGCGCGATCAGGTGCCAAGCCTGAAGGGCATGGTCTGCTTCGATGCGCCGGCACAAGGCGCGCCAGCCTTTGATGCCTGGGTGGAGCGCTTCGAGACACGTTTTCCTGACGACCTGCACGGCGCGGAAGACATCGCATGGATTAAGGGAACTGGCGGTACCACCGGCAGGCCCAAGAGCGTCATGATTTGCCATCGCAATGCCGAGGCGCTGTTTGCCAATTTCAACCTGTGCATGCCGCTGCCCGAACCGCATGTCAATCTGGCAGCGGTGCCGGTTACGCATGGGGCCGGCAACATCGCGCTGTCGGTGCTGTTCTCGGGTGGCACCACGGTGCTGCTGGATCGCGCTGATCCGTTGCGCATATTTGCGGCGATCGAGAAGTACCGGATCACCACGATGTTCCTGCCCCCCACGGTGATCTACAACCTGCTGGCCACGCCCGGCGTGCGCGCGCGCGATTTTTCGTCGCTGCGCTATTTCATCTACGCTGCCGCGCCGATGTCGGCGCAAAAGCTGGCCGAGGCCTTCGAGGTATTCGGGCCCGTCATGACGCAGGCCTGGGGCCAGACCGAGGCGCCATTGATTTGTACCTTCATGGGCCCCGCCGACTACGATGCGGCCGATCCGGAAGTAAGGCAGCAGCGCCTCAAGAGTTGTGGACGCCCGAGCCCTTTGACCCGCGTCGAGGTGATGGACGACGACGGCAACCTGCTGCCACCGCACCAGAACGGCGAACTGGTGGTGCGCGGCAACCTGGTCATGAAGGGCTACTACCTGCGGCCCGAGGAAAACGAAGCGGTGACGCGCTTTGGCTGGCACCATACCGGCGACGTCGGCTATCGCGACGAGCAGGGGTTTTTTTACATCGTGGACCGCAAAAAAGACATGATCATCAGCGGGGGTTTCAATATTTACCCGAGCGAAATCGAACAGGTGTTGTGGCGCCACCCGGCGGTACTTGATTGTGCGGTCGTCGGCGTGCCAGATGCCAAGTGGGGGGAGGCGGTCAAGGCCGTTGTGGAGTTCAAGCCCGGGCAGGCGGCTTCTGAAGAAGAGCTCAAGGAGCATTGCCGCAGCGCGCTAGGCGGCCTCAAGACTCCCAAGAGCATCGAGTCCTGGGACAGCCTGCCGCGTAGCTCGGTCGGCAAGGTGCTCAAGCGCGAAATCCGCGAGCGCTATTGGAAGGATCAAGAGCGCAGGGTATAGTTTGTGTCTTGATCAGGACACAAAGTGGGCGCGCGGAGCGGCAGGCGTACGGGACGCAAGGCTTGGTGCAGCGACAAACCGGAGGGACATGGACATGAAAATTCGTCAATTGACGCCTGTGCTGGGAGCGGAAGCGGAAGGACTGGATCTCACGCAACCGATGAGTGCGGCGCACATCGAGACCATCAAGCAGGCGTTCACGGATCACGGCGTGCTGATCGTGCGCGGGCAGGAATTGACCCCGGACCAGTTCATCCGCTTTGCGCGCTGCTTTGGCCCGGATGAATCTTACGGCTCGACGCTGAGCGAGTTTTTGATGCCGGGCCATCCCGAGATCATTTCGCTCTCCAACATGGTCGAGAACGGCAAGCGCCTCGGCGTGCAGGATGCCGGCCAGTACTGGCATACCGACCGCTCTTACGTGAAGCAGCCGGCCTGGTCTTCGATGCTCTATTCACGCAAGATCCCGCACGACGAACAGGGCCAGCCGCTTGGCGACACCCTGTTTTCTTCCATGATTGCGGCACTGGCTGCCTTGCCTGCAGAAGAGCAGGAACGACTGGAGAAACTGTCGGTCTGGCATGAGTATGTATTTCGCTTTACCAAACCGAACGACAGCCTGCCTGGTGTGGCACATCCGCTGATCCTGCGTCATCCGGTCAGCGGCGCGCGCATCCTGTATGTCAACGCCGGCTTTACCAGTCATGTGCTCGGTATCAGCGCCGCCGAAAGCGAAGCCTTGCTCAAACGTCTCTACGAGCATGCGGCGCGTCCCGAATTTGTCTACCGCCACAAGTGGCGGGTGGGCGATGTCCTGATGTGGGACAACTACAGCACCATCCACAATGCCGTAGGTGACTACGGCCCGCACCAGCACCGGTTGATGTGGCGCACCACGATCAAGGGCTTTCCCTTGCAACACATGGCCGCGGCGGCCTGATTTCCGGGAGGATGAACGTGGCCAGTCAGCTCATGCGGTGGTGTGTTGCGGCGGTGCTCGCAGGTGGCATGCTGTGTAGTGCCGGGACGGCGCTTGCCGCCGGCTACCCCGAGCGTCCGATCACGGTACTGATTCCGTTTGCGACGGGTGGTGCTACGCAGGCCTTGTCGGAGCGGGTGGGCCGTGAAATCGCACGAGACCTCGGCCAGCCCCTGGTGTCTGATCATCGCGGCGGGGCCGGCGGGACGATTGCGGCAGAAGCGGCTGCGCGCGCCGCGCCGGATGGTTACACGCTGTTCATGGGAGCGACGGGCGCTCTGGCGGTTGCGCCGGCGGTGATGAAGTCGGTGCGTTTCAATCCGGCAACCGACTTTCAGGCGATTACCCTGATCGCGACCACCCCTTATGTGCTGGTGGTCAATGCCAAATTGCCATTCAGGAACATGCGCGAACTCATCGAGCACGCCAAAGCCAACCCCGGCAAGCTCAATTTCGCGAGCTCAGGTACGGGTGGTGCCGACCACATTGCCGGTGAAGTGCTGCAAAAAATGGCGGGCTTCAAGATGACGCACATTCCCTACAAGGGCGCCGGCCCCTATTTGCCCGATCTGGTGTCGGGCCGGATCGATGTCGCCATCATCAGCCCGATTCCGATCAAGCCCTTTGTGGAAGCTGGCCAGGTGCGGATGCTTGCCGTCACTACGGGGCAGCGTTCACCTGCGCCCTGGTTGAAGGATGTACCGACCATCGCTGAGCAGGGCACCATGGGTTACAACATTCTGGCGTGGTACGGCTATCTCGCGCCTGCACGCACGCCGCCGGATATCGTGGCGCGGATTCATGCATCTGCCGTCAAGGCGCTTGCCGACAAGGACAACGAAGCCTGGCTGTTGGCCCAGGGGCTCGCGCCGGGTACCCTGACGCCGGCCGAATTCGGACAGTTTGTCGGCGCCGAAATCAAGAAATGGTCCGAATACGCGCGCAGTATCGGCGTCACCCTTGATTAGGATGGCGGCCGCTCCAGCGCGCGCGCGCGCCTGCATCGCCGGTATTGGCCAAACCGAATATCGGCGCTGGGGCGGCTTTTCCGACCGCAACGAATTCCAGCTGGCCTGCGAGGCGATTGCCAGTGCGGCGCGCGACGCCGGCTTGCGCCTTGACCAGATTGACGGGCTGTCCTGTTTTGCCGATACGTCGATTGATGCGTCATTGATGCAGCTTGCCCTGGGCATTCCCGAGCTCAAGGTGTCGGCCTCGGTATGGGGCGGGCGCGGTGGCGGACCATGCGGCGCCTTGTCGCTCGCGGCAAGCGCAGTTGAATCCGGACAGGCGCGCCACGTGGCCGTGTTTCGCAGTCTGTGCCAGGGGCAGAGCCGTCGCTACGGCAAGTTCTACCCGCAGCGCATGCACAGCGACATGGTCGGGCCGTATGGCCTGTTTTCTGCGGCCCAGGGCTTGGCGATGGTAGCGCAACGCTATCGCCATGACTACGGCTTCACCGATGCGCAACTGGCGGCAATCCCGTTGATGTTTCGTGCCAACGCGCAGCGCAACCCGCGTGCCGTCACTTACGGGCGGCCGCTGACGCTGGAAAAGTATCTCGCTTCAAAATGGGTCGTTGATCCGTTCCGGGTCTACGACTGCTGCCTCGAAACAGACGGCGCCTGCGCGATGATTGTCACCACCCGCGAGCGAGCGCGCGACCTGCCCAGGAAGCCGGTAGAGATCATCGCTGCCCTGCAGGGCAGCGATGCCGATTGGGGTACCGGCGCGATGGGTTCGCACAATATGCCGGGCGACAGCTATACCAGCGGCGGTCAGCGCCAGTTGGCCAAACGTTTGTTCGAGACCGCGCAGCTGACGCCTGCAGATATCGACGTCATGCAGGTCTACGACCATTTCAGCGCGATGCTGTACATGACCCTGGAAGACTTCGGTTTTTGCGCGCGCGGTGAGGCCCCGGCCTATGTCGAGGCGGGGCATGCTGCCTGGCCGGACGGGAATACGCCGATCAATACCCACGGCGGTAGCCTCTCGGAGGCTTACGTGCACGGCCTCAACCACGTACTTGAGGGCGTCCGGCAGCTGCGCGGCGAATCGACCTGCCAGGTGGCCGGCGCCAGAACCTGCCTGGTGACGGGCGGGTCGGTGATCAGCCCGTCGAGCGCGGCGATTCTCGGAGTCTGACATGCCGTACCTTCCAACCAGCGTACCCGGCCCGAAGATCGACGATGTCAACGCGCCATTCTGGGAGCATTGCCGGGCGCAACGATTGACATTTCAACAATGCGCCGGCTGCTCCCATTTGATCCATCCGCCGCTGCCGGTGTGTCCGCGCTGCCAGTCGGTCGAGCGGCAGTGGCGTGAGGCGCCGTACACGGCGCTGGTGTTTTCGTTTGTCTGGGTTCACACCGCGGCGCATGATTCGGTCGTCGCGGCGCTGCCGTACAACGTGGTGCTGGTGGAATTTCCGGCGCTGGCGGGTGTACGCCTGGTGAGCAACGTCGTGAATGTCAGCCCGGGGCAACTGGCGATCGGTGACCGCCTGACGCTGCTCTGGGAAGAGGGTGACGGCGGCCAATGGCTGCCTCGGTTTCGCAAGGAGGCCCCTACATGAGTGCAGTGCCAAAGAGCGATGCCGTCGAATCCTTGGTGCCACTCACGCATCAGGCCGGTGTGTTTTGCGCAACCCTGGATGTGGCAAGCGTACCGGCCGCGATTGTCGACAAAGCCCGACTGTGTATTTTTTACGGCTTCGGCATCGGCGTCGTCTGCCTGCCGGAAGTCACGGCGGCAGTAGCCGCCGAAGCGGCGCAGGCGCTCGACGGCGCGGCGGGTACGGCGGGCGCGACCGCCCTGGTGAATGGTCAACGGCTGGCGCCCAGTGCCGCCGCCTTTGCCAACGCGGTGTTATTGCATGCGCGTTGCCAGGAAGATACCTCCGGTACGGCTCATCTTGGCGTGTCGATTCTGGCGAGCGCGCTGGCCTTGATCGAAGCCGGCCTGGGTCGCCCCGACCGGATGCTTGAAGCGGTGATTGCCGGATACGAAGTCGGCGGTGCGCTCGAGCGCCTGCTTGGTCAGGACAGCATGAAGGCGGGCTTTCGCGCATCGCCGCTGTATGGAACCATCGCTGCCGCAGCCACCGCAGCACGGCTGCTCGGACTGCCGGCCGAACGTATTGGTGCGGCCCTCGGCAATGCCGCGGCTTTTACCGGCGGTACGCTGCAATCGATCCCGGAGGGCTCGGATGAATGGCGCTATCAGGTCGGAGTGGCGACGCGCAACGGCCTGCAAGCGGCGCTGTTGGCGCGCGCCGGCTCGCAATCGACGCGCTACGGCCTCGAGGGTGCGCAAGGGCTGGCAAGGTCGTTCGCGCGGCGTGCGTTCGAACCGGCCGAACTGGAACTGGGAACGCACTGGAATTTGCCCGCTGTCACCTTCAAGCCCTACCCGGTGTGCGCGCACAACCAAACCCCGGCGGCGCTCGGCGTGGCCTTGTCTGCACGGTTGCAGCCGGAGCAGATATCCAGCCTGTGCATCCGCATCAACCCCTATGTGGTTCCGGGCATGCTTGAGCGCGGCCCGTTCACGCGTGTTGCAGAGACGCTCATGAGCACCTATTTTTGTGTGGCATCGGCGCTGGTGCATGGCAGCGTGACGATGACGTCGCTGGCCGCCTATGGCGATCCGGCGATCGCCGGCCTGATTGCCCGAACCCGTGTCGAGCTGGATGCGGCACTACCGTTTCCTTCGGCAGCGGCGGATGTGGTGACGCAGTCTGGCGAGCGTTTTACCTTGACGGAAATGCGCAGGTTCCAAGACTACAGCCTCACGCGCGACGAAGTACAGAAACAGCTCGGGCGCCTGGCGGCCGAATCAGCGATTCCCGCCGGCTGCATGGACGCACTCGAATCGTTTGCCTACGGTTTGCCGAGCGGCGACGCGCAACCGGTACTGCAGGCTTTCGAACATGCGCGAGCCGCGTTGCGTCATCGCGACGGGTGATCGCTGGCTGCCACGAATTGGACCATCAACGACGAAACCGTCAACAACTGGAAGGCGATCTATGGGCAAAGGGAACATGAGGCGTGAACTGCTGTTGGCGACGGCGCTGCTGGCCTTGTCCGGGCTGGCCGGGGCCCAGGCGGACTACCCGTCAAAGCCGATCCGCATGGTGATCCCCTACGCCGTGGGCGGCGCCGTCGACATCATGGGTCGCGCGATTGCCAAGGAACTGAGCGAGCTGACGGGCCAGAACGTGATTGTCGAGAACAAGGGGGGCGCTGGAGGCGCGCTGGCGGCGGTGGACGTGGCACGTTCGCCGGCTGACGGCTACACCCTGTTTTTCGGCGCAACCGGGCCGCTGGCGATCGTGCCGGTGGTCCAGAGCAAGGTGGCATTTGACCCCATCAAGGATTTCACGCCCGTCACTTTGGTGGCCACCACGCCTTACGTCCTGGTGGTGAACAACAATTTGCCGGTCAAGACGGTGGCTGACCTGATCGCGCTTGCCCGCAGCAAGCCGGGCACGCTCAATTTTGCCTCTGCCGGTACCGGCGGGCCGGACCATCTGGCTGGCGAGCTGTTCAAGTTGTCGGCCAACCTGCAAATGCAGCATGTGCCTTACAAAGGGGCAGGCCCGGCGCTGGCCGATGTCGTGGCAGGTCAGGTACAGATGGAATTTGCGAGTCCCTTACCTGCGATGCCGCTGGTAGAGGCCGGTCGCCTGCGCTTGCTTGCGGTGACCACGCCGCAGCGCTCGGCGGCGCTGCCGCAAACGCCGACCGTTGCCGAGTCGGGCCTGCCGGGGTATGACGTCACGCCCTGGTATGGCTTCCTGGTCCGGTTCGGCACCCCACCGGCGATCGTGCGGCGCCTCCATGCCGACCTGGTCAAGGTCATGTCGAAAGATGACCTGCGCGACAGCCTGAAAAAACGCGGCCTTGATCCCAAAACGAGCACGCCGGAGGAGTTTGCTACTTTTCTTGCCGCCGAAGTTGGCAAATGGGGCAAGGTAGTACGCGACGCAAACGTACGGGCGGAATAGCGCGCCTTCAGGCGTGACGCAGTCCAGCGCGGCCTGCGCTTGGACGGTGGCCGAGACTGTCGGGCAAGGCAAAAAAAGGCGCCCCGCAGGGCGCCTTTTGGATTTGGTGGAGAAGAAGGGGATCGAACCCTCGACCTCCGCATTGCGAACGCGACGCTCTCCCAGCTGAGCTACTTCCCCGAATCTGCAGCGATTCTAGCAAAAATCAGCGGGGTGTCTTCCGGTTCGTGCAGTCATGCGCGCGTGAGCAGGCCGTACAAGTCGTCTTTCAGGGCCAGGCGCTGCTTTTTGAGATTCTCCAGCAACGCGTCGGCGCAGGGCTCGATGCCGTCTTCGGCGCGCACGATCTGCTTGTCGAGCACTTCATAGCGCTCGGCCAGGCGTGCGAAGTGGTCATTGCTGCCTTTGAGCGTGTGAATTTTTTCGCGAAGCTCGGGGAATTCGGTGATCAGGGGGTGATGTTCGACTTGCATGGCGCCTCCGTGGTGGGAATGGCTCCATCCTAAGCGTGCATTGCGCGGGCGGTTTGATCAGGATCAAACCGCCCGCATCCGGGCCATGCGCGTCGCCTATGCCAGCGTCGCCTCGATGTGGCTGGCAATCGCGTCAAGCACGGCCTGTGCTTCGCCCACCGGCGGCTGGAGTCGAAAGGTGACGGCGGGATGGCTGGCGCCAAGCCCCTCGAGCAGTTTCGGCAGATCACGCTTCAGGTGCGCCCCCTGCGCCATGAACACAGGAACGATGTCGATGCTGGTGGCGCCGGCCGCGGCCTGCGCCGTCACGGCGCCGGCCAGGTCGGGTTGCATGAATTCCAGGTAGGCCAGGGCCACCGGTGTGGACGGGCTGCGCGCCACCAGGCTGGCGCGCAAGCGTTCGAACGGCCGCGCCCATTCCGGGTCGCGGGCCCCATGGGCAAACAGGATGATGGAGCGAGTCATGCGGGGTGAGGTAAGGCGAGGTGAGGGGATGGGCCGGACTACATCAGGATGATGTCGTACTGCTCCTGGTTGTGCACCGTTTCGACGGCAAGTGAAACAGGCTTGCCGATGAAGTCGGAGAGCATCGCCAGCGACTGGGATTCTTCTTCGAGGAACAGGTCGATCACGGTCTGGCTCGCCAGGATGCGAAATTCCTTGGGGCTGAACTGTTTGGCCTCGCGCATCACCTCGCGCAAGATGTCGTAGCAGATGGTGCGCGCGGTCTTGATCTCGCCGCGCCCTTCGCAGGTCGGGCAGGGTTCGCAGAGCACGTGGGCCAGTGATTCACGGGTGCGCTTGCGCGTGATCTCGACCAGCCCGAGGCCGGTGAAACCGCTGGCGCTGATCTTGGTGCGGTCGCGCGACAGGATCTTGTTGAGTTCGGCGAGCACTGCGGCCTTGTGTTCCTCGCCGCTCATATCGATGAAGTCGGCGATGATGATGCCGCCCAGGTTGCGCAGGCGCAGCTGGCGCGCAATCGCCTGCGCGGCCTCGAGGTTGGTCTTGAAAATGGTGTCGTCGAAATTGCGCACCCCGACAAAGCCGCCGGTGTTGACATCGACCGTGGTCATGGCTTCGGTCTGGTCGATGATCAGGTAGCCGCCAGATTTGAGGTCGACGCGCCGCGCCAGGGCTTTTTCGATTTCGCCTTCAACGCCGTACAGGTCGAACAGCGGGCGCTCTCCGGTGTAGTGCAGCAGGCGCTCGAACACATTCGGGGTGTAGTCGCGCGAGAACTGCTGGAGCTTGACGAAATTCTCACGCGAGTCGATCTGGATACGCGTCGTGTCGTCGTGCACCAGGTCGCGCAGCACGCGCTGCGCCAGCGACAAGTCCTGGTACAGGCAGGCCGGCGCCTGCACCTTCTGCGTCGCTTCGCGAATGTCGTGCCAGAGCTTGCGCAGATAAGTCACATCGTTGCCGAGGTCGGCATCGGAGGCGGTTTCGGCCATGGTGCGGATGATGTAGCCGCCGGTCTCGTTCTCTGGAATCAGCTGGGTCAGCTTGGTGCGCAGCACCTCGCGCTCGGCTTCGCTTTCGATGCGTTGCGAAATGCCGATGTGGGCTTCCTGCGGCAGGTACACCAGCATGCGCCCGGCGATGCTGATTTGCGTCGACAGGCGCGCGCCCTTGGTGCCGATCGGGTCCTTGATGACCTGCACCAGCACGGTCTGGCCTTCATGCAGGATGTGTTCGATCGGCTTGGCCGGGGCCGTTTTGGCTGTGCTGGCACCGCCATTGTGGCTGGCGTGGCGCACTTCCCAGATGTCGGCCACGTGCAAAAACGCCGCGCGCTCGAGACCGATGTCGATGAATGCCGACTGCATGCCCGGCAGCACCCTCGCCACCTTGCCCAGATGTACGTTGCCGACCAGGCCGCGGCTCGAGGCGCGTTCGATGTGGATCTCCTGCACCACCCCTTGCGACATCAGGGCCACCCGCGTTTCCTGCGGGGTGACGTTGATCAGAATGTCTTCACTCATCGGTATGGGGTCTGAAACCGTTGGTGCACAACGGTTTCCGTGATATTGAGGGGGATGCTGGCGGGCGCGCGGGCGCGCCGAAAATTGCCTGTCGCAGTACGGCAAGCTTACCTGATAATGTTCGCCACTTCATGGGCGCAACACGAGGATCGATACGATGCAAACTTCACCGATGCAAACCTTGTTAACAGCGGCATTGGGGCTGGCACTGGCTGGCACCGCAATGGCGCAAGAGGCCTTTCCGTCCAAGGCGGTGACGGTGATCGTGCCGTTCCAGGCCGGTCAGGGCGTCGATGTCATGGCGCGCGCCCTGGCCGTCGAGCTTGCACGCGTCACCGGGCAGGCGTTTCCGGTGGTGAACCGGGAGGGTGCGGCGGCGACCATTGGCTTTGCGGCGCTGGCCAGCTCGAAACCTGATGGCTATACCATTTCGATTTCACCGAATACGCCGCTGACGGTGGCGCCGCATCTGCTCAAGAGCGTGACGTATACCTACGAGGCCTTCATCCCGGTGTGCCAGAGCTTCGAGAACGTGATGGCGGTGTTTGTCGGCCCGGGCTCGCCGCACAAAACGCTCAAGGAACTGCTGGCCGCGGCGCAGGCCGACCCGGGCAAGGTGAACTGGGCCACCACCGGCATCGGCTCGGTGCCGCATTTGTCCGGCGCCGCACTGATGCAGTCGGCCAAACTGGAAGCGACACATGTGCCGTTCCGTGGCGAGCCGCAAATATTGCAGCAGTTGCTGGCCAACGAAATCACCTTCGCTGCGGCCTCGGTGTCGGGCATGGTCGGCAAGGGCGTGCGGCCGCTGGCGGTATTTTCCGAGCAGCGCCACGCTGCCTTTCCGGATGTGCCGACGCTGGTCGAACTCGGGTTCCCGCCCGGTGTGCCCGGTCTCAACGGCGTGTTCGCTCCACGCGGCACGCCGGAGCCGGTGCTGGTGGTTCTCGAAAAGGCCTGTGCCGATGCCACCGCGTCGGAGGGATTTCGCACTTCGGCAGGGCGCCTGCACCAGCGCGTAGCCTATCTGGGGCGGCGCGACTTTGACCGGCGCCTGCGCAACGACTATGATGAAAAGGCCCGGCTGATCAAATCCCTCAACTTAAAGGCGGAGTAGGGACAGCAACTCGAGGGCGGTGAGTGGCCGATGGGGTGGGATTTGAACCCACGAAGGAGTTGCCCCCTTGCCGGTTTTCAAGTTCGACGCACTTTATAGAAACGACAAGGCGATTGATGCGGCCTGTCTCAGTGCCGTGTATTCCCCGATACGCTTCTGTTGCAGGTGTCCATTTCTCTGCTTAGTGATGCGGAGACAGTTTTCCGATCGTTAATGCGCCATCAGCAACCGCCTTGGATAAGCGCATGCGTAGCCAATCCGGGAATGATTGCCATGGCATGGCAATATGACCATTCGGCAATGCTCTCTCAGTTTCCGTTCGGCAAACCAGTATCCCTTGCTTACTTGCCTCATTGCCAGCAACAGCAAGAAATCGATTCATCGGTTCAACATGGCCTGCGCCGGGGGTCGAGGTCAGCTTGATTTCCACCGGTTGTAACTTGCCATCGATCACGATGAGCAAATCCACTTCGAGCCCGTCGTGGGATCGCCAGAAATACAATTCGGGTTTCCGCCCTAGCGACATGAAGGCCTTCACGGCTTCAGTGACGACCCAGCCTTCCAACAGTGGCCCGCCCATCGGGCCGGCGAGTGCCGAGGCCGCATCCGGCTGACGTGTCAGCAAGTTGACCAGTGCCGCATCGTAGAAATAGAACTTTGGCGTTTTCACCACCCGTTTGCCATAGTTGCGAAACCATGGCGGCAGGAAATGAGCGACATAAGACGCCTCGAGCACGCCCCCCCAAGACTTCACCGTTGGCTGCGTGATACCCAGCTCGCGCGACAGGTCAGCAGGATGAAATTCCTGGCTATGGCGAGCCGCCGCTAAATTGAGAAATTGATTGAATACGCGCAGGTCCGGGATATTCCGAATTTGCCGGACGTCACGCTCGATATAGGTGGAAACATAGCTGCGTAGCCAGAGGTCGCGCCGATCCGGATGCATCGCCGGAATGGGATAACCGCCATTCCACAACACATCTTCCAGACCAGGCCGGGCGAACTCTGCTTGCGAGAAGGGCGGTAGTTCCAGAATAGCTACCCGACCGGCGAGTGATTCGCTGACATTACGCATCAGACCGAATTGTTGCGATCCAGTCAGTAGCCATCGGCCACATTGGCCAGGCGCATTGTCGATACGCAGCTTCAAATGTGATAGCAGGGACGGCACGTACTGGATCTCGTCGAGAATCACGGGACGATTAGTGAAACGCCCAAGAAAGCCTGCGGGGTCAGCAGCCGCAAAGTCGCGCTCGAGCGGATCGTCAAAACTGATGTAATCGACCTGCTCTCCGGTCTCATGCCGGAGAAAGGTTGTTTTGCCGGACTGCCGGGGTCCCGTCAATAAGATTGCCGGAAACCCGGCAAGGGCTTTATGTAATGCAGGCGCAAGCTGGCGTTGTTGATACATTCGCCAATAGTAAAAACAGATTTTATTTTTGTCAATTCAATACTTAATCCCAACGTTAATCCCCCCGATAAAAAGGGGTGATTGAAAGTAGAATTTTCTCGTAAAGAGGAGGTTCTGCTTGACGAAGTCGAAGTTCACGGATAGCCAGGTCATGGAAGCGCTCAAGCGGGTTGAGGCTGGTCTGGCCGTACCGGAGATATGCCGGGAGTTGGGGATCAGTTCAGCTACTTTTTACAAGTGGCGCGTCAAGTACTGCGGGATGGACACTTCGATGATCAGCCGGATGAAAGAATTGGAGCTCGAGAACGCCCTAGCAAAAAGCCTCGCGTGGTGCGGGGCTCTGAGCGCCTAACAACCCGACTGAGCGAGTTGGAAGGACTTGTTCTGGCGGATGGGGTGGGATTTGAACCCACGAAGGAGTTGCCCCCTTGCCGGTTTTCAAGACCGGTGCATTCAACCGCTCTGCCACCCATCCTTATGGTCATTTTAGCGCTGATATGCCGGGGCGGCCGCAGCCGGCCCGATTTGTGCGCGACGCCTCAGGAAATAGCCGGCGCAGCCGTTATACCGACATGACCGACCAGTCGTTCTCTACGCCTCCCGAAGAGTCGCCGCATAGCGATTTGCTGCTTTATTGCGCCATGGCACTGCTGGCCCTCGGTTCAGCGCTGGTGCTGTGGACCTCCAAGCCGGTCGGCGGCAACCTCGTCGACCAGGCCCGTTTTGTATTGCTAAGCGCGTTTATTTTTAGCGCCAATGCGGCACTGGCGTTGGCGTATTTCGGGTTCCTGCGTACCGCCAGGGTGGTGCTGGGCTCGGTGGTATGGGTCGGGATCTCCATGTTTGTGGTGGTGACCGGGCTGGGCTTGCACAGCTCGGTATTGTTTCTCTACCTGCCGGCAATTTTGTTCACTGCGTTAGTGAGCAGCTGGTCGTTGGCGGTGCTGCACACAGGGGCCACGATTGTCGTGTTGTGGAGCTTGTGGTGGGCGGAAGAAACCGGGCGCCTCCCGGGCATCAGCGTCTTCCTCGAACGCACCACCAACTTCAATTTCACCATCGGTGTTACGGCCGCCTGCCTCGTCACGCTGATTCTCGCGACGGTATTCGAATACATGGTGTCGCGCGCCCACCGCCTGCTGGCGCAGGCGCATTCCGAAGAATCAGCCGCCAATCAGGGCTTGAAGCTCGCCGCTTCCGCCGCGCGCTCCTATGTCTGGGAATGGGACGTGCAAAGCGACCGACTGACCTGGCTGACGCCCGCACATCCCCTGCTCGGGCCGCGGCCCTCGGGCGGCCGCTACCCGCCGTTTCGCGACATGGTGCATCCGGACGATCGGGAGCGTTACAAGGCGCAAAGCCGCGAATTTGCGGCCAGCGGCGATGTTTACGAACGCGACTTTCGCATCGTGCGCACCGACGGCGAAGTGCGCTGGCTGCACGGGCGCGGGCGTGCGTTTCGCGACGCCCAGGGCAAGCCGCTGCGTCTCGTCGGCGTCACCGTCGACATCGACGAGCGCAAGCGCCACGAGCGCCAGATCGAAGAGCTCACGGTGCAGCTTGAGACGCGCGTGTCGGCGCGAACCACGGAGCTTGAGGCGGCTATAAAGGAGCTTGAATCGATTTCATATTCGGTGTCGCACGACATGCGTACCCCGTTGCGCGCCATCCACGGCTATGCCTCCCTGATGAAGACCGAGCAAGCCGGGATGCCTGCAGATGCGGCGAACTGGCTGGACCACATCGGCGACAACGCCGCGCGCATGGGGCTCATGGTTGACGCGTTGGTAGGGTTGATCCGGGTATTGCGTGTCGACCTCCGGAAGGAAACGCTGGACATGAAACAGTTGGCTTCCGGGGTGGCCGAAGCCTGTGCGCGGGAGCACTATCAGTCGGTGCCGGTTAGCGTGGGCAACATGCCTGCGGCTTGCGCTGACCGCGCACTGATCAGCGAGCTGATGCGCCAGTTGATCGACAATGCCCTGAAGTTTTCGTCAAAGCGCGAAACCCCAACCGTGCGGGTAGGCTGGGATGTCGAACATGCAGCCTGGTACGTGCGCGACAACGGCATCGGCATCGACGTCGAATATGTGCACAAGATCTGGGGCCTGTTTGAGCGCCTGCATGGCCCCGCCAGCTACGATGGGCTGGGTGTGGGGCTGGCCATCGCGCAACGCATTGTTGAGCGTCACGGCGGGAAAATCTGGGTAGAGTCTGCCCTGGATGGCGGCACGACATTTTTCTTCAGCTTGCCTGCACCGGAGGCGCAGATGCCGGTGTAGAGTAGCGGCTCCCCCGATTCCGGAAAGCCATGCCGATGCGCACGCTGTTTCCCCTGTTGCTCTGGGCCGCAACCGCCCACACCGCCCTTGCGGCGGATCCGCTGCCGATTTTCGATGCCCACGTGCACTACAGCCACGATGCCTGGGAGATGGTGCCTCCCAAGGAAGCCGTGGCAATCCTGCGCAAGGCGGGCCTCAAACGCGTGATGGTGTCGAGCTCCAACGACGACGGCACGCAAAAGCTCTATGCTGAAGCGCCGGACCTGATCATTCCCGAGCTGCGCCCCTACCGCACCCGTGGGGAGGTCGGCACCTGGTTTCGCAGCGACACCATGGTCGCGCATCTCGAAGACCGGCTGAAGCGCTACAAGTACGTGGCCATTGGCGAGTTCCATCTGTATGGCGCCGACGCCGACCTGCCGGTGCCGCGGCGCATGGTGCAGCTGGCGAAGGAGTACAAGCTGTTCCTGCATGCGCATTCGGATGCCGATGCGATTGAACGCATGTTCAAGCAGGATCCGAACGCGCGCATTTTGTGGGCGCACTCCGGGTTTGACCAGCCGGGCAAGGTGCGCGAGATGCTGCGCAAGCACAAGAACCTCTGGGCCGACCTGGCATTTCGAAGTGACCACGGCAGCGGCGGCAAGGTTAACCCCGAGTGGCGCGCGGCTTTCATGGAGTTTCCCGACCGTTTCATGGTCGGCACCGATACCTACACGCCGGAGCGCTGGCACTACATCATCGAGCACGCCAACTGGTCACGCGCCTGGCTCGCCGATTTGCCGCGCACGGTGGCGGAGAAACTCGCCTACAAGAACGGCGAGGCGATTTTCGGCAACATGATGGAACGATGAAACGTCCTCATCTGAATCAAGCCTTGGTCGTAGCCGCGCTGCCGATTCTTGCCGGCAGTGGACTGGCGTGGGCCGATTGTGAGGCGACCGCCGGCGCCCGCCGTGTCGAAGGGCGCGACGTGGTGCTGGCCTTTAAGACCCGGCCCGCCAAGATCAAGGTTGGCGAACTGTTTGCCGTGGATGTGACGGTCTGCCCGAAAAAGGGCACGGTGAAAGGCGTTGCTGTGGATGCGTCGATGCCCGAGCACAAGCACGGCATGAATTACAAGCCGACCGTGAAGAAAAACGCCACCGAGGGCTTTACCGCCACCGGCATGATGTTTCACATGCCGGGGCGTTGGCAGTTCGCCTTTGAGGTCGATAGCACGGCAGGGCGCGAGCGCCTGCTCGATACCGTCGCCGTCGATTGAGAGTAGCGGTGCGGGTGCGACATGTTTTTGGCGCGATTGCAGCGCTACTGTTTGCGTGGATGGCTGGGGTCGCTGCTGACGACAGCGCCTTCTCGTCCGCAGAAAAACAGGCGATCGCCCGCCACGGTCCCTGGCCGCAACCGGTGTTGCGCGACCCGAGCAATCGCGGGTCAGGCAATGCTGATGCGATTGCCCTCGGACGTGCGCTGTTCTTCGATGCGCGCCTCTCGGTCAAGGGCGACATGGCCTGCGCAACTTGCCACCAGCCGGCACGCGGGCTCGCCGACGGTCGTGATCGCGCGCAAGGCCGTGAGCGCCTGGATCGCAACACGCCGGGCTTGTGGAATGTCGGTCTTGCGCACTGGTTCGGGTGGGATGGTGCGGCCGACAGCCTGTGGAGCTTCGCGCTGCGACCGATCCTGAACTCGCTCGAACTGGGCGCAACGCCTGCGCATGTCGCAAAGGTGCTGGGCGGCGACCCTGCCTACGCCTGCCTGCGTCGGAATGCGTTTGGCAAAGCCGCGGCTACCAAGGCTTCCGACGATCAAATGATGGTCGATGCCGCCAAGGCTCTGGCCGCCTTCATGGAAACGCTCAACTCGGGCAAGAGCCCGTTTGACGAACTCCACGACGTACTGGCGCGCGGCGATGCGGCCGCGGTAGCGCAGTATCCGGCGGATGCGCGGCGCGGCCTGCGCATTTTTGCCGGGCGCGGCAACTGCGCGGTGTGCCATTTCGGGCCGAATTTTTCAAACGGCGAGTTCCACGAAATCGGCATTCCCTACCTGCTTGGTGCCGGACGCGTCGATGCCGGGCGCCAGGGCGGCATCAAGGCGGTGCGCGCCGACAAATTCAACCTGCTCGGTGCGTTCAGTGACGACGCCTCACGCGCCTCGGGGAGCCGCACGCGCCATGTCACCGAGAACCACGCGAATTTCGGCCAGTTCAAGGTGCCGAGCCTGCGCAACGTCGAGTTGACCGCGCCGTACATGCACAACGGCAAGCTCGCCACGCTGCGCGACGTGGTGCACCATTACTCGGAGTTGTCCGAAGATCGTTTGCATCAGGATGGCGAAGCCTTGCTCAAACCGCTCAGGTTGACCGATGCCGAGGCCGATGATCTGGTGGCGTTCTTGCGCACATTGACCAGCAGGCAGTTTCCTGCGGTGGCGCCGCCGCTCAAGCCTACTTGCGAACCGCGCAAGTAGGCGGTATCGAAGGGACGAAGGATCAGGCCAATCGGGCCGGCAGGTGCCGGAACCCGCGAAAGCGCGCGCGCAAATCACGATCCGGCGCCTCCGTCGGTTCAAGAGTCTTGAATCGCGCCAGCAAGCGCCCGACCGCGATGCGCACCTCAAGCCGCGCCACGTTCATGCCGACGCACGCATGCGCCGAGTGCCCGAAGGCGAGGTGCAGGTTGGGTTTGCGCGCGACGTCGAAACGGGTAGGGTCGGGGAACTGGCGTTCGTCGCGATTCGCGCTGCCGATGCACATGGTCACCAGCGTTCCGGCCGGGTAGGGCTGGCCGGCAATCGTGGTGTCGGCGATCAGGCGGCGGTTGTTGAACTGCAGGGGGCTGTCGAAGCGCAGGATCTCCTCGACGGCAGTGTTGATCAGCAAAGGGTCGTCACGCAGGCGCTGGGCTTCTTCGGGGCGATGCATCAACGCATACAGGCCGTTGCCGATGGTGTTGGACGTGGTTTCATGCCCGGCGTTGAGCATGAAGATGCAGTTTTGCAGGAGTTCCGCTTCGGTGAGCTTTTCGCCTGCGCTTGTTGCAACGGCGGGGCCGCTGCGTTCGCCCTGAATCAGGCGCGTGAGCACGTCTTCGTCCGGGTTGAGCGGGTGCGCGGTGCGCTCCGCGATCAAGCCCTTGAGGTAAGCGGTAAATTCGGTGACGGCGCGATTGCCCTGGTCGTGCATCGCCGGCGTGAGCGTGGGTTCGAGGGCCGCGAGGATCGCGAGGGACCAGCCGCGCAGCGGCGCGCGCTCTGCGCGCGGCACGCCGAGCAGGTTGCCGATGACTTCGACCGGGATCGCGGCGGCGAAGTCGTCGATCAGGTCAACGCTGCCGGTGTTCGCGGCCTTGGCGGCGAGTGCATCGATCAGTCCATCGACCAGATCTACGATGCCTTGCTCCATGCGGGTCACGGCGCGCTGGTTGACGGCGCCCATGATGATGCGGCGCACCCGCGTGTGCAGCGGCGGGTCGTTGAACACCAGGCTGGTGGTGTGGTGCTCGTAGAGCGGCGTGTCGCCGAATTTGGGCTTGAACTCGACCTTTTTGTCGGAACTCGCTGCCGGGTTGCGGTACAACTCGACCACGTCGGCGTAACGCGTCACGAACACGCTGCCGTTGTCGAGCGTGCGTACCGGGTCGTGGTCGCGCAGCGCCGCGTAGGTGGGGTAGGGGTTTTCGTAAAACGCTGCCGGCAATTGCGACAACTCGAAGCTGGTCGCCAGGGTTTGATCGGTTGTCATACTTGTCAGCGGGTGGCTGGGCGCGCTTCGGCGCTCCAGCGGTTCCACAGGTCGCGCGCGGCGTCGATGATGTCGGAAGCGGTGAGCCCGACCGGGCCGGTGCCTTGCGCCACGAGAAAATCAGCAGCAGCCCCATGCAGGAAAACCGCTCCCACCAAGGACTGCAGGGCGGCATCGGCCTGCGAACCGCCTGCACCAACGGTTTCAACCAGACGCTTCGATGCAAACTGGGCCAGGAATGCCCCGGCAATGCCCGACAGAGCGTCGCCCATGCCGGCACTGGCCATGCCGGGGTTGCCGGTCGGGTTGATCGACCAGCGAGCCGCCGCCGACGATGCCGGCGGCGCCGCAATCACGCTGCCTGCGCCCTTGAGCACTACGTGCGCCCTGAAGCGTTGCGCGAGCTTGCAGGCTGCGGCAATCCGGTCCGCCTGTACTTCGAAGGTGGTGCAGCCGAGCAGGCGCGCCGCTTCCTGCGGATGCGGGGTCAGCAGCGTCGGCGCAGCGCGCTGCGCGATCGCGTGCGTCAGCGCGGCGTCGCCGCCGAGCAGGTTAAGCGCATCGGCATCGAGCACCAGCGGCACTGCGCTGCCGATCCCGGCTACCACCATGGCGCGTGCCGCGGCGCTGGTGCCCAGACCCGGGCCGAACACCAGGGCCGAGCACTGGGCGATATCCATTTCGGCGGCAATGCGCAGCATCAACTCGGGCTGCAGTTGGTCGACCGCCGGGTCGCCCTCATGGAGCATGCCGACAAACACCTTGCCGGCCCCGAGTTTGAGCGCGGCGCGCCCGGCGAGCAGGGCGGCGCCACCCATGCCGGCAGCGCCGCCGATGATGCCGAGGCTGCCGAAACTGCCCTTGTGCGAGTTTTTCGCGCGTGGCGCCAAGAGGGCAGCAAAATCCCCTTGGCCGGTGAGGTGGCCGACAAACTGGTCGTGATCGGGGGGCAGATCAACGCGCAGGTCGAGTGGCGCAACCTCGATTTCCCCAGCGTGGTCCGGGCCGTCGAGGGTGTGCAGGCCGGGCTTGTCGGCGATAAACGTGAGAGTGCTTGCGGCGTATACGCACGGGCCTGTGGTGTCGCCGGTATCGGCATTGAGCCCGGAGGGCACATCAAGCGCCAGCACCGCAAGGTGCGCGGTGTTGAGGGCCTCGATCCAGCCGCTGTAGGGCGCTTCGATCGCGCGGGTGAGGCCAATGCCGAACAGGCCGTCGATGACCAGGTCCAGATGGGCCAGCACGGGCAGCGTGTTGCCGCACACCCCGCCTGCAGCGCGCCACTTCGCATGGGCGGCGGCGGCATCTGGCGGCAGCCGTTCGGCGTCGGCCGCAAAACACACGATGACCTCGTAGCCCCAGGCGCGCAGGTGCAGCGCGGCTTCGAGGGCGTCGCCGCCGTTG
>CANJDH010000022.1 GCA_947473125.1 Burkholderiales bacterium | reverse complement strand
TGGCACTCTCAAAACGCTTGAAACTTTCGAGCGATCGGACTATTGTCTTCAACAGACGTTTGCGCGTCTCCCGCTTAACCTCCCTGAGCGGGGCCTTGTATTTTAAGGCGTTGGGCCGTGAAGATTCCCCTTTCTTCACGGCCTGTTTTTTTCTGGCCGCGCGGAGCCGCTGCGAGCGCGTGGGCCGGTCTTGTCGTTCGGTCTTGTTTGCAGGCCTCCCTGCGCCTCGCGGGTTGCCTCGCGTAGCCGGGGATTAGCCCGCGTTTTCCGGCCCGGGTGTCTTGGCAGAGTGCGCCGCAGGACGGCCCTTTGGTGCCGGAACCTTGACGGGCTTTTTCGCCGGCAGTTCAATCCCAAGCCACTTGGCGATGACCGCTTCGGCTTCCTCCACACCAGTTTTCTTGAGGCTGGAGAACAGGCTGACTGTGTTGGTGCCAATGCGCTGGTTGAGCGTGCTCCTCACCTTGAGCAGCGTGGCGCGCTGGTCATTGCGGGTTAGCTTGTCGGCTTTGGTGAGCAGCACGTGCACCGGCTTTTGTGCGTCCGCAAACCAGTCAAGCATTTGCAGGTCGAGCTCGGTGAGCGGGTGGCGCGCATCCATGATCAGCACCATGCCGGCCAGCTGCTCGCGCGTTTGCAGGTAGCCGCTGAGAAACGCGTCCCAGCCTGCCTTGGCCGAGCGTTGTATCTTGGCGTAGCCGTAGCCGGGCAGGTCGACCAGGTATTTGTCGTCGCCCAACCCGAAATAGTTGAGGTGCTGGGTGCGGCCCGGCGTCTTGCTCGTGAAGGCGAGGCGTCGCTGATTGGCCAGCGTGTTGATGGCGCTTGATTTGCCGGCATTGGAGCGGCCGGCGAACGCGACTTCGCCGTTTGACTCGAACGCAAGGTCGGTCAGTGCCGCAACGGTGGTGAAAAAAGTGGCGCGATGCAGGAAGGACATGAAGCCTGAGGGGCGGTTCGCGTAACGACAGCGCCGGACGGGTCTGGCGGGGCGGGAGCCGGGGCAATCCCGGTGTCGAAACCCTCGAACCTGCGGGGGAGTTGCGGTAGAATAACAGGTTTGGTAAAGCATTCACCCATTTTTAGCAGGAAAAGCCTCATGAAATCCGCTTTTTCACTTGCCGCCGTCTTGTTGTGGTCGGCCTCCGCTGCGGCGCTTGCCGCCGATGTGAAACCGGCTGCCAAAGTCGATACGGCGCGCGGTTCGCAGATCGCCAGCCAGGTGTGCGTTGCGTGCCACGCCGCCGACGGCAACAGTCCCGCTGCGGCCAATCCGAAACTCGCCGGCCAGCACCCTGAATATCTGGCCAAGCAACTGGCCAATTTCAAGGAAAACAAGGCTCGCAAAAATGCCGTGATGCTCGGTTTTGCGGGCGCCTTGACGCCGGAAGACATGGCGAACGTCGCGGCACACTATGCCGCGCAGAAGCCCAAGGAGGGCGCGGCACGCAATGCCGCGACATTGAAACTGGGCGAAAAAATCTACCGTGGCGGCGTAGCCGACAAGGGCATCGCTGCTTGCGCTGGTTGTCACGGGCCGGCTGGCGCAGGCATTCCGGCGCAATACCCGCGACTTGCCGGGCAATGGGGCGAGTACACCAAGGCGCAGCTGATGGCGTTCCGCACCGGTGAGCGCCAGAACGACCCGCAGGGCATGATGCGCGGTGTTGCTGCCAAGTTGTCGGACAAGGAGATTGATGCAGTGTCCGATTACATCGCCGGGTTGAAGCAATCAAACTAATCAGCCAGATCAGACTCCAAAGGGTGGCTTTCGGCCACCCTTTTTGTTTTTTGCAGGGCTTCCCCCTATGACCAGTGGTGCCGCATCGCGCGCAGTGCCGCGCACCGCGCTTCTCCGCCAGGCTGTCGAACTCCTCAGTTCGATGCGCTTCGCCATCAGCTTGCTGAGCTTCCTTGCCGTCGCTTCGGTGATCGGCACCATCCTCAAGCAAAACGAGCCCTACAACAACTACCTCAACCAGTTCGGCCAGTTCTGGTTCGCCGTATTCGAAACGCTGTCGCTGTACGCCGTGTACAACGCGTGGTGGTTCATGCTGATCCTCACTTTCCTGGTGACGTCCACGAGCCTGTGCGTGCTGCGCAATGCGCCCAAGATGCTGGCGCAGATGCGCACCTTCAAGGAAAACATGCGCGAGCAATCGTTCGCGGCGTTTGCCCATCGCGCCGAGTTCGACGCCAGCGGGCCGGATGTCGTGGCCCGTGTGGCAGCGGGGCTGAAGCAGGCCGGGTTCAACACCAAGTTGGCGGTCGGTGAGGTGGGCACGATGGTGGCAGCCAAGGCAGGCAGCGCGAATCGCCTCGGGTATATCTTTGCCCACTGCGGCATCATCATCATCTGCGTCGGTGGGTTGCTTGACGGCGACCTTCTGCTGCGTGCGCAAATGGCGTTTGGCGGCAAGGAAATTGTCAGGGGCAACCCGTTGATCAGCGAGATTCCGGAGAAGAGCCGTTTGGCGGCGGGCAACCCGAGTTTTCGCGGCAATATCCTGATCCCGGAAGGCGGTGCACGCGACTTCGCGCTCCTCAATTACGCCGACGGCCTGCTCCTGCAGGAGTTGCCATTCAAGATCGACCTGAAGCGTTTCGTGATCGAGCATTACCCGACCGGCCAACCCAAGCTCTTTGCCAGCGACGTCGTGGTCACCGACAAGGACACTGGCAAGAGTTTCGAGCAGCGCATTGAGGTCAACCACCCGCTGATCCACAAGGGCGTGGCGGTCTATCAGTCGAGCTTTGACGACGGTGGCACGCACGTCAAGCTCAAGGGCTTTCCGATGAGCGGAGAGCGCGACTACAGCTTCACCATTTCCGGTGAAATCGGCGGCACCACCGTGCTTACGCCAGACTCCGCCGAAAAGGCCCTGACGCTCGAGTTCACCAGCTTTCGGCTGTTCAACGTCGAGCGCGTCGGCCGCGGTGAGCCGGAGGGCGCGGTGCCAGTGATGCCGACGCTGTCGGAGAAGCTCAAGCAGGGTCTGGGGCCCGGCACCTCGCCAGGCAAGGAAAAGGAAATGCGCAACGTCGGTCCTTCGATCGGCTACAAGTTGCGTGATGCGGCCGGCCAGGCGCGCGAGTTTCACAATTACATGCTGCCGATGTTCATCGACGGCCGTCAGGTATTGCTGGCCGGGATGCGTGAAAACCCGAATGAATCGTTTCGCTATTTGCGTTTGCCGATCGATACCGATGGCTCGTTGGCCGAATTCATGCGATTTCGCGCCGCCGTGCTTGACCGAAGCCTGCGCGAGGCCGCCAGCGCCACGCTGGCGCGCCAGATGTTGCCGCCCGATGCCACGGATACGTTTCGCCGCCAACTGGCGGAATCGGCGCGCCGCGCCCTGGAAACCTTCGGTGCGAAGGGTTATCAGTCGGTTGCAGCGTTCATCGAAAAGGGCGTACTCGAAGCGGAGCGTGAACGTGCTGCAGATATCTTCGTTCGGCTCCTCAACGGCGCGGCGTTTGAGGCGTGGCAGTTGCGACGCGAGAAAGATGGCCAGAGGCGCTTGCCTGCCGACGACGCCACGACACGGTTTGCGCAAGACAGCCTCAATGCCATGTCGGACAGCTTTTTCTACGGCGCCCCGGTTTATCTGCACCTGAACTCGTTCGACGAAGTCAAGGCGAGCGTGTTTCAGTTGACGCGATCGCCGGGCAAGAATATTGTTTACCTGGGGTCGCTGTTGCTGGTGCTGGGTGTATTTGCCATGCTTTATATTCGGGAACGCCGCGCGTGGGTGCTGGTCAAACCGGACGGTCGGGTATTGTTTGCGATGTCGGCGTTGCGCCGCGGCGTGGATGATGACCGCGAATTTGCCCGGCTGCGCGCACAGTTGGGTGCTCAGATAGGTGCTCAGAGGGGTGCCCAGTCGGGCGCTGAGGGTAACGGATCACCAGGAGTAGCATGATGGAGTTGGCACAAGCAAATTACGCGGCGCCGTTGCCGCTGCTCAAACGTATCGGGCTGCCCGATTGGCTGTTTGCCGCCGTGCTCGCCGGCGGTGCCCTGTTTGCGCTGTCGCGCTATGGCGCCTTCATGGACGGTTACGAGAAGGCCATTCTGGTCTGTGCCGTCCCGGCCATCGCTTGGCTGGGCTGGTTTTTCAAACCGGTGCGCGTGCTGGTCGTGTTGGTGGCCGTACTGAGCCTGCTGGCGATCAGCCTGTACGGCGGCTCCCTGGCCGACGCCGAGAAGACGTTCCTGCTCAAGTATTTCCTGTCGAGCCAGTCCGCGATTGTCTGGATGTCCGCGCTGATCTTTTTCGCCACCGGCTCGTACTGGCTGGGGCTCCTTGCCAAATCGGATTTCGCCGCGCGCACCGGCTCGGCGCTCACCTGGATCGCCATCGCCTTGGGCTTCATCGGCCTGATGGTGCGCTGGTACGAGAGCTATCTCATTAGTCCGGATGTGGGCCACATCCCGGTGAGCAACCTGTATGAAGTGTTCGTACTGTTCTGTCTCATCACCTCGCTGATGTATCTGCACTACGAGCGGCGCTATGCCACCCGCGGCCTGGGCGCATTCGTGATGCTGGTGGTGTCGGCCGCCGTCGGTTTCCTGCTCTGGTACACCTTCGAGCGCGGCGCGCATGAAATCCAGCCGCTGGTGCCGGCCTTGCAAAGCTGGTGGATGAAGATCCACGTGCCGGCCAATTTTGTCGGCTACGGCGCGTTCTCGCTCGCAGCCATGGTGGGCTTTGCGACGCTGCTCAAATCGAACCATGAAAACCCGAGCCGCAAGAGCCTCATGTCGGTGTGGGTTGCCGGGTTTGCGCTTGCGGCGGCATTGGCGCTCGAGTCGATTGTGTTTCGCAAGTCCGGCGCGTCACCCTACTGGATGGCCTACTTTGCCCTGACGTTTGCAATTTTCGGCGGCATTGTGATGCTGCGCGGCCGCATTGCACCGCAGTTGCCGGCACTGCCGGTGCTGGACGACCTGATGTATCGCGCCATCGCGATTGGCTTCGCCTTCTTTACCGTTGCCACGATCCTCGGCGCCTTGTGGGCGGCCGAAGCGTGGGGCTCCTACTGGAGTTGGGACCCGAAGGAGACCTGGGCGCTGATCGTCTGGCTCAACTACGCGGCCTGGCTTCACATGCGCCTCATTGGCGGCGTGCGCGGCGTGATGCTGGCGTGGTGGGCGCTGGGCGGACTGCTGGTGACGACCTTTGCATTTCTCGGCGTCAACATCTTCCTGTCGGGCCTGCACTCGTACGGAACGCTGTAGGCAGGTCGCGGCATGGCAAGGCTGCCGCGCTTGTACGTCCCGGGCTGTCCGCAACATGTGATCCAGCGCGGCAACGCGCGCCGCCTGGTGTTTCGTGACGATGCGGACCGTGCCGCGTATCTGGCCTGGTTGGGCGAGGTGATGCGCGGCTATCGCATCACCCTGTTCGCCTACGTGTTGATGGAAAACCATGTTCACCTGCTCGTGCTGCCTCCAGCCGAGGGGGCGCTGGGGCGCGCCATGCAAGCGCTCGGGCGGCGCTATGTGCGCTATTTCAACGATCGCCATGAGCAATCCGGAACCCTATGGGAAGGTAGATACAGAGCTACGATTATCGATAGTGAGCGCTATCTCATAGAGTGTATGTGCTATATCGACCTCAACCCGGTGCGGGCAGGCGTGGCGCGCGAACCTGCCGCGTTCAAATGGTCCAGCTACCATCATCATGCCGGCGGTCAAATCGACCCGGCCCTTACTGATCCGCCCCGTTATTGGGCATTGGGCAACACCCCGTTTGCGCGCCAGCAAGCCTGGCGCGAACTGTGCGCCGAGGGCATGTCCGCGAGTGATTCCCAGCGGATCAGCGACGCTACCAATAAGGGTTGGGCCCTCGGCAGTGATGCTTTCAATGCCAGCATAGCAGACGCGGCATCGCGTCGACCGGTTCCAAGCCCCAAACGAGGGCGCCCAAGCTTGAAAATCAACTCCGTCCCCAATTAATCCGCATCAGGATTGTGCGTAAATTAAATGGGGTCAGACCCCATTTAATTTCGTTGCTTGATCAATGGCTTAGGCGTAGACTTCCCTTCCCGTTTTTGTGCGGCGCAATAAACCCTGCGCGGGACCTACACCATGTCCGAATCCTTCGTTATTCAGCAAACTCCGCTTGCCCAGGGTCTATATGACCCGGCCAATGAGCACGATGCCTGTGGCGTCGGCTTTGTGGCACATATCAAGGGCAAGAAATCGCATTCGATCGTCGAGCAGGGCCTGTTGATCCTGAAGAACCTCGATCATCGCGGCGCGGTGGGCGCAGACGCCTTGATGGGCGACGGCGCCGGCATCCTGATCCAACTACCCGACGCGTATCTGCGACAGGACATGGCTGCGCGTGGCATCAACCTGCCGCCGCCTGGCGAATACGGGGTTGGCATGGTGTTCCTGCCGAAGGAGAATGCGTCGCGGATTGCCTGCGAGCAGGAAATCGAGCGTGCCGTTCGTGCCGAAAATCAGGTGGTGCTGGGCTGGCGCGACGTGCCGGTGGACCACGATATGCCGATGTCCCCGACGGTGCGCGCGAAGGAGCCGGTGATCCGCCAGATATTCATCGGCCGCGGCCCGGACATCATGGTGACCGACGCGCTCGAGCGCAAGCTCTACGTGATCCGCAAGTCGAGCGGCCACGCGATCCAGGCCCTGAACCTGATCCACGGCAAGGAATTTTTCGTGCCCTCCATGTCGGCGCGTACCATCGTCTACAAGGGCCTGCTGCTCGCCGACCAGGTCGGCGTGTATTACAAGGATCTGCAGGACGAGCGCTGCGTCTCGGCGCTGGCTCTTGTGCACCAACGGTTCTCGACCAACACCTTCCCCGAATGGCCGCTCGCGCACCCTTACCGGATGATCGCGCACAACGGCGAGATCAATACCGTCAAGGGCAATTTCAACTGGATGCGCGCCCGCGAAGGCGTGATGAAGTCGTCGGTGCTGGGCGACGACCTGAAAAAACTGTTTCCGCTGATTTACGAAGGCCAGTCTGACACTGCCTGCTTCGACAATGCGCTCGAACTCCTCATCATGGCAGGCTACCCGCTGGCCCAGGCGATGATGATGATGATTCCCGAGGCGTGGGAACAGCACACGCTGATGGACGACAACCGCAAGGCCTTCTACGAATACCACGCTGCCATGATGGAGCCGTGGGACGGCCCGGCGGCGATGGCCTTCACTGACGGCCGCCACATCGGCGGTACGCTGGATCGCAACGGCCTGCGCCCGGCGCGCTACATCGTCACCGACGACGACCTCGTGGTGATGGCTTCGGAAGTCGGCGTGCTGCCGATCCCCGAATCGAAGATCATCAACAAGTGGCGCCTGCAACCGGGCAAGATGTTCCTGATCGATCTCGAGCAAGGCCGCATCATCGATGACAAGGAACTGAAGGACACCTACGCCAACGCCAGGCCCTACAAATCGTGGATCGACAGCGTGCGCGTGCGCCTGGACGATGTGGCGACGCGGGTCGACGTGCCACCCTCAAAGGTGGCCTTGCTGGATCGCCAGCAAGCCTTTGGCTATACGCAGGAAGACATCAAGTTCCTAATGAGCCCGATGGCCACCAGTGGCGAAGAAGCGATCGGCTCGATGGGCAACGATTCACCCCTGGCGGTGATGTCGAACAAATTGAAGCCGCTGTACCACTACTTCAAGCAGCTGTTCGCGCAGGTGACCAACCCGCCGATCGATCCGATTCGCGAACAGATGGTGATGTCACTGGTGAGCTTTGTCGGGCCGCGCCCGAACCTGCTCGACAAGGACAACATCAACCCGCCGATGCGGCTTGAAGTCACGCAGCCGATCCTCGATTTCGTCGAGATGAGCAAGATCCGCGAGATTGAAAAACATACCGGCGGCAAGTTCAAGTCGTACGAGCTCGACATCTGCTACCCGGTTGCGTGGGGCTCGGCGGGCATCGAAGCGCGCCTCGCTTCGCTGTGCGCGGAAGCCGTTGATGCGTTGAAGACCGGTCACAACATCCTGATTGTCTCGGACCGCAAACTCGACGCCGCCAATGTCGCCATCCCGGCCCTGCTCGCCACCAGTGCCGTGCATCATCATCTCGTGCAAAAAGGCCTGCGCACCACCACCGGCCTGGTGGTTGAAACCGGTTCATCGCGCGAAGTGCATCACTTTGCCTTGCTGGCAGGCTACGGTGCCGAGGCCATCCACCCCTACCTTGCGCTGGAAACCCTGGCCGACATGGCCAAAGGCCTGCCCGGGGCGTTGTCACCCGAGAAGGTGATCTACAACTACCAGAAGGCCATCGGCAAGGGCCTCATGAAGGTGTTCTCGAAGATGGGGATCTCCACCTACATGAGCTACTGCGGTGCGCAAATCTTCGAGGCCATCGGACTCAATCGTGGCTTGATCGACAAGTACTTCCGCGGTACGCCCTCGAATGTCGAAGGCATCGGCATCTTCGAGGTTGCCGAGGAAGCGTTGCGCATGCACCAGCAGGCTTTCGGCAACGATCCGGTACTCACCACCATGCTCGATAGCGGCGGCGAATACGCGTTTCGCATCCGCGGCGAAGAACACATGTGGACACCGGATGCGATCGCCAAGCTGCAACATTCGGCGCGCGCCAACAACTTCAATTCCTACAAGGAGTACGCGCAGATCATCAACGATCAGTCCAAGCGCCACATGACGCTGCGCGGCCTGTTTGAATTCCGCATCGACCCGGCCAAGGCCGTGCCGATTGACGAAGTCGAGTCGGCCAAGGAGATTGTCAAGCGCTTCGCCACCGGCGCCATGTCGCTGGGCTCGATCTCGACCGAGGCCCATTCCACGCTCGCCATCGCGATGAACCGCATCGGCGGCAAGTCGAACACCGGCGAGGGTGGCGAAGACCCGGTACGCTATCGCAATGACATGAAGGGCATCAAGATCAAGGCCGGCGAGACGATGGCCTCGGTATTGGGCGCGGACCGTGTCGCTGCCAACATCGTGCTGCAAGACGGCGACTCGATGCGCTCGAAAATCAAGCAGGTAGCGTCAGGCCGTTTCGGCGTCACCGCCGAATACCTAATGTCGGCGGATCAGATCCAGATCAAGATGGCGCAAGGTGCCAAGCCCGGCGAAGGCGGCCAGCTGCCCGGCGGCAAGGTGAGCGAATACATCGGCATGCTGCGCTTTTCGGTGCCGGGCGTGGGCCTGATTTCGCCGCCGCCGCACCACGACATCTACTCGATTGAAGACCTCGCGCAGCTGATCCACGACCTCAAGAACGCCAACTCGAAAGCGTCGATCAGCGTCAAGCTGGTTTCCGAAGTGGGCGTCGGCACGGTGGCTGCCGGCGTCTCCAAAGCCAAGGCCGACCACGTGGTGATTGCCGGGCACGATGGCGGCACCGGCGCTTCACCACTGTCCTCAATCAAGCACGCTGGTACGCCGTGGGAACTGGGCCTGTCGGAAACCCAACAGACGCTGGTGCTCAACCGCTTGCGCTCGCGCATCCGCGTGCAGGCCGACGGCCAGATGAAAACCGGCCGTGATGTCGTCATCGCCGCACTGCTCGGCGCCGACGAAATGGGCTTCGCCACCGCGCCGCTAGTGACCACCGGCTGCATCATGATGCGCAAGTGCCACCTCAACACTTGCCCGGTCGGCGTCGCCACGCAAGACCCGGTGCTGCGCGCCAAGTTTGCCGGCAAACCCGAGCATGTGGTCAATTTCATGTTCTTTGTTGCCGAGGAAGCGCGCCAGATCATGGCGCAGCTGGGCATCCGCAAGTTCGATGACCTGATCGGCCGCGCCGACCTGCTCGACAAGGCCAAGGCGGTCTCGCACTGGAAGGCCAAGGGGCTGGACTTTGCGCGTGTGTTCCACCAGCCTGACATGCCGGCAAACGAACCACGCCGCCAGACCGAAGAGCAGAACCACGGCCTCGACAAGGCGCTCGACAACAAGCTCATTGAGATGTCGAAAGCGGCGCTTGAAAAAGGCGAGAAAGTCTCGTTCATCCAGCCGGTGCGCAATCGCAACCGCACCATCGGCGCCATGCTGTCCGGCGAAGTGGCGCGGCGCTACAGCCATGCCGGTTTGCCGGACGACACCATCCACATCCAGTTGCAGGGTACGGCCGGCCAATCGGTCGGCGCGTTCCTCGCGCACGGCATCACTCTCGATCTGGTGGGTGAATCGAATGACTATGTTGGCAAGGGCTTGTCGGGCGGGCGCATCATCGTGCGCCCCAACACCGAGTTTCGGGGGCGCGCCATCGACAACATCATCATCGGCAACACCGTTCTGTATGGCGCGATCGCCGGTGAGGCATTTTTCAACGGCGTGGCCGGCGAACGCTTCGCGGTGCGCAACTCAGGCGCCGTCGCGGTGGTTGAAGGTACCGGTGACCACGGCTGCGAATACATGACAGGCGGCACGGTGGTTGTGCTCGGCGACACCGGTCGAAATTTTGCGGCCGGCATGTCGGGCGGCATTGCCTACGTGTACGACGAGAACGCGGATTTCGCGACCAAGTGCAACACATCGATGTGCGTACTCGAGGCCGTGATCGCCGGCGGCGAGCAGGAAAAGACCCGCAAGGAAGGCTGGCACAGCGAGCACCGCGACCTCGAGCGCGAAGTCGATGAGGCGATCCTCAAACGGCTCATCGAGCGCCACTTCAAGTTCACCGGCTCGACGCGCGCGCGCAACATTCTTGACGACTGGAACAACCAGCGGGAAAAATTCGTCAAGGTGTTCCCTACCGAATACAAGCGCGCGCTGGGCGAAATGTGGGTCGCTGCTGGGGCCGCGGCGGCCAAGCCGGCAGCCAAGGGCAGTCCCGCGAAAGTCGCGGCCTGAGAACCAACCTGGGAAAACATCATGGGTAAAGTCACCGGATTCCTCGAACTTGCACGCGAGGAAGAACAATACGAAGCGCCGCAACTGCGCAAGAAGCACTATCGCGAGTTCGTCATGCACCTGTCCGACGATGCCGCGAAAAAGCAGGGCGCGCGCTGCATGGACTGCGGCATTCCGTTTTGCAACAACGGCTGCCCGGTCAACAACATCATTCCCGACTGGAACGACCTGGTCTATCGCGGCAACTATCGCGAAGCGCTCGATGTGCTGCACTCGACCAACAACTTCCCTGAGTTCACCGGCCGCATCTGCCCGGCGCCATGCGAGGCCGCCTGCACCCTGAACATCAACGATGACGCGGTCGGCATCAAGTCGATCGAGCATTTCATCATCGACAAGGGCTGGGATTCAGGCTGGGTGAAGCCGCAACCGGCCCAACAAAAAACCGGAAAGACCGTTGCCGTGGTCGGTGCGGGTCCTGCCGGCATGGCGGCGGCGCAGCAGCTGGCACGTGCCGGCCACGCCGTCACCGTGTTCGAAAAAAATGACCGCATCGGCGGCCTGCTACGCTATGGAATCCCCGACTTCAAGATGGAAAAGCACCTGATTGACCGCCGTGTCGAACAGATGCAGGCCGAAGGGGTGGCCTTCCGCACCGGCGTGCTGGTGGCAGACAAGATAGATGCGCTCGACCCGCGCATCACCAACCTTGCCAGGGAAGTGATCGCGCCGCCGCAGCTGCTGGCCGATTTCGATGCGGTCGTGATCTCCGGCGGTGCCGAGCAGCCGCGCGACCTGCCGGTACCGGGGCGCGAGCTGGGCGGCATCCACTTCGCGATGGAGTTCCTGCCGCTGCAAAACCGCGTCAATGCTGGCGACAAGCTCAAGGACCAGATCCTCGCCACCGGCAAAAACGTGGTCGTGATCGGCGGCGGTGATACCGGTTCGGATTGCGTTGGCACCTCGAATCGCCACGAAGCCAAATCGGTTGCCCAGTTCGAACTCCTGCCGCAGCCGCCCGAGCACGAGAACAAGCCTTTGGTGTGGCCCTACTGGCCGACCAAGCTGCGCACCTCGTCGAGCCACGAAGAAGGTTGCGAACGTGACTGGAGTGTCGCCACCAAGCGCTTCGAAGGCAAGAACGGCAAGGTTGAAAAACTGGTTGCCTGCCGCCTCGAGTGGAAAGACAGCAAGATGTCCGAAGTGCCGAACAGCGAATTCGAGATGAAGGCTGACCTGGTCCTGCTGGCAATGGGTTTCGTCTCGCCGATCCAGGCCGTGGTCGATGCCTTTGGTGTCGAGCGCGACCAGCGCCAGAACGCCAAGGCGGCGACCGAGGGCGACAAGGCCTACAAGACCAACGTGGCCAAGGTGTTTGCCGCAGGCGATATGCGCCGCGGCCAGTCGCTGGTGGTGTGGGCGATCCGCGAAGGGCGCCAGTGCGCGCGCGCGGTCGACGAGTTCCTGATGGGCGCTTCCGACCTGCCGCGCTGAGGCGCGCGTCGGAGAGTGTCGGGCCGCCCCGGGTTTCGCAGCATGGACATCGCCGAACTGGTGCGCACGCAGGTGCGCACCGTGCCCGACTGGCCCGAAACAGGGGTGATGTTTCGGGATATCACGACCTTGCTGTCGGACGCCAAGACCTTTCGCATCCTGATCGATGCGTTTGTCGAACAATTTCTGGACCAGGGCGTTGATGTGGTCGCCGGCATCGATGCACGCGGCTTCATCCTCGGTTCCGTCGTGGCCTACGGCCTCAATCGCGGATTCGTGCCGGTGCGCAAGGCCGGCAAGCTGCCATTCGATACCCTGACCGAAGAATACGCGCTCGAATACGGCAGCGCCTCGATCCAGATCCACGCCGATGCGATTGCACCGGGGGCACGTGTCTTGCTAATGGATGACCTGATTGCTACCGGTGGCACCATGCAGGCGGCGGTGCGTCTGCTGCAACGCCTCGGGGCCGGCGCGATCCTGCCCGCGGCAATCATTGACCTGCCCGAGTTGGGCGGCTCGAAATCGTTGGTGGACGAGGGTTTCCGGCCGTTTACCCTATGCGCTTTTTCCGGGCACTGAGGCTGGGCACTCAGGCGTGGCATGACCACCGGGTAAAGAATCAGGGTAGTTGGCGGTACCGAAATATTTTCAAAATCTGCATTGTGGAGACGCGACATTGTGACCAAACGCATCAAACGACATGGCCTGCAGGTGGCGACCATCCTCGACCAGTTCATCGAACGCGAGGTGCTCAAGGCGGCAGGCCTGGACAGTGCTGTTTTCTGGAGTGGCTTCGATGCCCTGGTGCACGATCTGGCACCGCGAAATCGCGCCTTGCTGGCCGAGCGCGAACGCCTGCAGGCTGAGCTTGATGCCTGGCATGTCGCGCATCCCGGGCCGATTCGCGACATGCCGGCCTACCGCGCCTTTCTGGAGCGCATTCACTATCTGGTGCCGCAACCAAGCCAGGTGAAGGCGACCACCGCCAATGTCGATAGTGAAATCGCCACACAGGCCGGGCCGCAACTGGTGGTGCCGATGTCCAACCCGCGCTATTCGCTCAACGCCGCCAACGCGCGCTGGGGCAGCCTGTATGACGCACTTTACGGCACCGATGCCCTGCCTGAAACCAGCGGCGCGGAAAAAGGCAAGTCCTTCAACCCGGTACGCGGCAACCTGGTGATTGCGCGTGCACGCGTGTTCCTTGACCAGGCGGCGCCGCTGGCGGCCGGCTCGCACGCCGATGCCGTCGCGTATGCCGTGGTGGCCGGCAAGCTGGTGGTCAAGCTCAAGCCCGGTGCCAACAGCACGGGTGCTACGGGCCTCGCCAATCCGACGCAGTTTGCCGGGTACCTGGGCAAAGCCGCAGCGCCGACCGCCTTGCTGTTCGGGCACAACGGCCTGCATTTCGAAATCCAGTTCGACGCCAGGGATCCGATCGGCAAGACCGACAGCGCGCACATCAAGGACGTCCTGATGGAAGCCGCGCTCACCACCATCATGGATTGCGAAGATTCGGTCGCAGCCGTCGATGCCGAGGACAAGGTCAACATCTATCGCAACTGGCTGGGCCTGATGAAGGGTGACCTCACCGAAAAAGTCAGCAAGGGCGGCAAGACCTTCACGCGCCGCCTCAATCCGGATCGCAGCTACACCAGGCCGGGCGGCGGCACGCTGACCCTGCACGGCCGCTCGCTGATGTTCGTGCGCCATGTCGGCCACCTGATGAGCAACCCGGCGATCCTTGACCGCGACGGCAACGAAATTCCGGAAGGCATTCTCGACGCCGTGGTGTGCTCGGCCTGTGCCATGGTCGATTTGAAGCGCAAGCTCAACTCGCGCACCGGCTCGTTCTATGTGGTCAAGCCGAAGATGCACGGCCCGGCCGAAGTGGCGTTTGCCGACGAGTTGTTCGCGCGCACCGAAGACCTGCTCGGTCTGCCGCGCAACACCATGAAGATGGGCATCATGGACGAAGAGCGGCGCATGAGCGTCAACCTCAAGGCCGCCATCGGCGCTGCACCGGCGCGCGTCGCCTTCATCAATACCGGGTTCCTCGATCGCACCGGCGACGAAATGCGCACCGCGATGGAGGCCGGCCCGATGCTCAAAAAAGGCGACATGAAATCGACCGCCTGGATCGCTGCGTACGAGCGCAGCAATGTGTTGATCGGTCTCGATTGTGGCCTGCGCGGCCGCGCCCAGATCGGCAAGGGCATGTGGGCCATGCCCGACCTGATGGCCGCGATGCTCGAACAAAAGATCGCCCATCCGAAAGCCGGCGCCAACACCGCCTGGGTGCCGTCACCCACGGCCGCCACGCTGCATGCGCTGCACTACCATCAGATCGACGTGCAGGCGATACAACAAGAACTGGAGAAGACTTCGCTCGCCAGCGTGGCCGATGAACTGCTCAACGGGTTGTTGACAGTTCCTGTGACCGACAAGCCCGACTGGTCTGCCCAAGAGCGCCAGCGCGAACTGGACAACAACTGCCAGGGCATCCTGGGTTACGTGGTGCGCTGGATCGACCAGGGTGTCGGTTGTTCCAAGGTGCCGGACATCAACAATGTCGGCCTGATGGAAGACCGCGCTACCTTGCGCATTTCCAGCCAGCACATCGCCAACTGGCTGCACCACGGCGTGGTGACGCGCGAGCAGGTCAAGGAGACCTTCCGCCGCATGGCCAAGGTGGTCGATGGCCAGAACGCCGGCGACCCGCTGTACGAAAAAATGGCAGGGCGATTTGGCAAATCGGTTGCGTTCAAGGCGGCCTGTGCGCTGGTATTCGAGGGCATTGCCCAGCCTTCCGGCTACACCGAACCGCTGCTGCACAAGTATCGCCAGATGCGCAAGGTCGGCTAACCGAATTGCGATCCGTGGGCGGCACGCCGCAGGCGGTCGTTCACGCCGTCCCATTCCGGGCCTTGCGGCGGCGCCTCGACCAGGATCAGGTCGCAAGCGGCGATGTCCATGGCGCGCAGGTGCGAGTACAAATTGTGGGCATAAATCGACGGTTGCGTTGAGGCCAGCCAATGGCGCGTATTGGGAACACGCGTGGTGCTGAAGGAAAGCACCGCGATGCGCTTTTCCCCCTGCGCGGCCAGCGCTGCGGCGAACTCGGGGCCGGCCGCCACGATGGTGGGCGTGCGTGGTGCGTAATGCGCATCGAGGCTTCCCGATACCCGCGGCGTAGCGGCAGACGTGGCGGCGGGCTTCGCCAGGACCGTTGGTGGATGCGGCTCTTCGGGAGGGTTTCCCTCAAGAACGTCTCCCAGAGCGGCTGCCATGGCATCGGCATTAATAAATCCCGGCCGCAGGATGCGCGGCGTCCCGGCGCTGCAATCGATGATGGTCGATTCGATGCCGACCTCGCAGGCGCCGCCGTCGAGCACCAGTTCCACGGCGCTGCCGAACTCGTCGCGCACATGCTGGGCCGTGGTCGGGCTGACGCGTCCGAACTGGTTGGCGGAAGGGGCGGCGATGCCGGCCGGTCGGCCGGGGCGGGTGGCGGCGAATCCTGCGAGCACCGCGTGGGCCATCGGATGCGACGGCACGCGCAGGCCGACGGTGGCTTGGCCGCCGGTGACGGCATCGAGCACGTGCGGAGCCCGTTTCAGGATCAGGGTGAGCGGGCCGGGCCAGAAGGCGGCGGCGAGCGTCCATGCTGCATCTGGTATGTCGGTCGCCCAGTCACGAATCTGCTGCGCGTTGGCCAGATGCACGATCACCGGATGATCGGCCGGGCGCCCCTTGGCGGCAAATATCTTGGCGACTGCAAGTGGGTTTGAGGCATCGGCGGCGAGGCCGTAGACGGTTTCCGTCGGCAGTCCGATCAGGCCGCCGGCGTTCAACACGGCGATCGCACGGGCGATGTGCGCCGCGTTGCGGTTCGCTCGCGCGCTCACGAGCCCAGCGCGGCGCGCACGGCGGCTGCCGTTGCAAGGGCTTCCGGCGCGGTCGCGCCGAGCACCGTCACGTGCCCCATCTTGCGCCCTTCGCGCGCCTGCGACTTGCCGTACAAATGTAATTTCGCCGAGCCGTGGCGCAGTACCGCGGGCCAATCCGGCGCTTCGCTGAGGTGCGTGCCGTGCCAGCTGTCGCCGAGGATATTGAGCATCACCGCCGGCGTGTGCTGGCGCGTATCGCCGAGCGGCAGGCCGGCGAGGATGCGCGCCTGTTGTTCGAACTGGCTCGTGATACACGCGTCGATCGTGTAGTGGCCGCTGTTGTGCGGGCGCGGCGCCAGTTCGTTGACCAGCAGGCTGCCGTCGCCGAGCACGAAAAACTCGACACACAGCACGCCGACGTAATCGAGCTGCGCGGCGATCTTGAGTGCGGCATCGCGCGCCGCGGCGGCGATGTCGGACCCCACGCGTGCCGGCACGATGCTGGTATCGAGGATGCCGCCCTTGTGCTCGTTCTCGGCAACCGGGTAGGTGGCGACTGCCCCCTCGCGGGTACGCGCGACGATGACCGACAACTCAAACCGCAGGTCCAGCCGTTTTTCGAGCACGCAGGGGGCGCCGCCCAGTTCGCCGAAGGCGGCGCGCGCGTCCTCGCTCGAAGCCACCCGCGCCTGACCCTTGCCGTCGTAGCCAAGCCGTGCCACCTTGAGGATGCCGGGGAACAGCGTCGGCGCCAACGCGTCGATGTCTTCGAGGTGGCGAATCACCGCGTAGGGAGCGACGCCGACGCCGGTTGCGGCGACAAACCGCTTTTCGCGAATCCGGTCTTGGGCAATGGCCACGCTGTCGGCCATCGGGCTCACCAGGCAATGCCCGGCGAGGAATTCAAGGGCCTTGGCCGGCACGTTTTCGAATTCGGTGGTCACGCCCTGGCACAGGCGCGCCAGCTCTTCGAGGCCTTGCGGGTCGAGGTAATCCTTGCGGATGTGCAGGTCGGCAACCGTGCCGGCCGGGCTTTCCGTGCCCGGGTCGAGGACGGCGACCTTGTATCCCATGCTTTGCGCCGCCATGCAGAACATGCGGCCAAGCTGGCCGCCTCCCAGCAAGCCCAGCCACGCACCGGGCGCGATCGTCTTGCTCACCCGTTGCTCATCGCTTGACGGCGCACGGCGCCGCCGGCTCGGGCGGCAGCACCATCGCCTTGGCCGCGCGGTTCTGGCGCGCGCGAAACGTCTGCAGCCGTTTCGTCAGCACCGCATCATCGCGCGCCAACAGGGCGACGGCAAACAACGCGGCATTGAAGGCGCCGGCCTCGCCGATGGCGAAGGTGGCCACCGGAATGCCCTTGGGCATCTGTACGATCGAGAGCAGAGAATCCTGCCCTTTGAGGTGGCGCGAGGGCACCGGCACACCCAGCACCGGCACGATGGTTTTCGCAGCGAGCATGCCCGGCAGGTGCGCCGCACCGCCGGCACCAGCAATGATTGCCGCAAGGCCGCGCGCGGCCGCGCCTTCGGCGTAGGCAAACATTTCGTCGGGCATGCGATGCGCTGACAGCACCTGGGCTTCGTGGGCGATGCCGAATTCGTCGAGCACCTTCACCGCCGCTTCCATGGTGTCCCAGTCGCTCGACGAGCCCATCACGACGCCGACCACCGGCCTGGCCTTGATGCGCGTGTTCATTGCAGCTCCGTGCCGGTAAGGCGTTTCAGGGCTTCGCGATACTTCTCCGCAGTGCGTGCCACGACATCGGCGGGCAGTGGCGGCGGCGGCGGGCGCTTGTCCCAGTCGAGGGTTTCGAGGTAGTCGCGCACGTACTGCTTGTCAAACGAGGGCGGGCTGATGCCGACCCGGTACTCGTCGGCGGGCCAGAAGCGCGACGAGTCGGCCGTCAGCACTTCGTCCATCAGGGTGAGGGTGCCGTCCACGCCGAGGCCGAATTCGAATTTGGTATCGGCAATGATGATGCCGCGCGTTGCGGCGTAGCGCGTCGCCTCTTCATACAGGGCGAGGCTGATCGCGCGCATTTTTTCCGCAAGCGGTGCGCCGATGATTTCGATGACGCGGTCGAAGGAAATGTTTTCGTCATGCTCGCCGGCCTCGGCCTTGGCGGCGGGCGTGAAGATCGGCTGCGGCAGGCGCTCGGCCTGGCGCAGGCCGGGGGGCAGGCTGATGCCGCACACCTGGCCGCCGGCCTGGTAGTCCTTCCAGCCCGAACCGATCAGGTAGCCGCGTACCACCGCTTCGACCAGCAAGGGCTTGAGCCGCTTGGCCACCACCGCGCGGCCGCGCACCTGTTCGACCTCCTCGGGGGCGACCACACTTTCCGGCGTAATCGCCGTCAGATGGTTGGGTACGACGTTGCCGAGGCGGCCGAACCAGAAGTTGGCCATCTGGTTCAAGACCTTGCCTTTGTCGGGAATCGGCTCGGCCATCACCACGTCAAACGCCGACAGGCGGTCGGTGGTGACCATCAGGAGATGGCTCGCGCCAACCGCATAGGTATCGCGCACCTTGCCGCGATACACCAGCGGCAGGCTCTTGAGGGATGACTCGTACAGGGATGACACCATGGTCGCTAGGGAGAGGTTGGCAGCGCGTCAGTTGTGGGAGCCGCGCGGCGGCGCGGCGATGTCGCCATCGGGATTGTCTTCGTACAGATACCGGATGTGGCCGTAACGAATCACCAGTACCGAAACGGTCAACAGGAAGATGGCGCTCGTCATGCCCACCATGCGCCACTCGGACATGTTCTTGACGTCCTGCACCACTCCACGGTGGTGGCGAAGGCGATCACCAGCAGCCCGGCATACTCGACAAAATCGGGCCTGCCGACAAACATCTGGCGCATGCGGCGAAACGCGGGAATGTTGGTGCGCATGGAGAGCCTTCGTACTGCTCGGGCCGTGTTACTGGACGACTTGCTTCAATGTGCCGGCTGCATACCTGGCGGCAATATCCGAGAGCGGTACCGGCTTGATCTTCGACCCCTGGCCCGCACAGCCGAACTGCTGGTAGCGTTCCTTGCAGATCGCCTTGGCGGCGGCGCGCGCCGGTTTCAGGTAATCGCGCGGGTCGAAGTGGCTCTTGTTCTCGTTCATGAATTTGCGAATCGCGGCGGTCATGGCGAGGCGGATGTCGGTGTCGATGTTGATCTTGCGCACGCCGTGCTTGATGCCTTCCTGGATCTCCTCGACCGGCACGCCGTAGGTCTCCTTCATCTCGCCGCCGTTGGCGCGGATGATCGCGAGCAGGTCCTGTGGTACCGAAGAAGAACCGTGCATCACCAGGTGGGTATTGGGAATGCGCAGGTTGATCGCCTTGATGCGGTTGATGGCGAGAATGTCGCCGGTAGGCTTGCGCGAAAACTTGTAGGCGCCGTGCGAGGTGCCGATCGCGATGGCCAGCGCGTCGAGCTGGGTGCGCTTGACGAAGTCGGCAGCCTGGTCCGGGTCGGTGAGCAGCTGCTCGCGGGTCATGGTCGATTCGGTGCCGTGGCCGTCTTCCTTGTCGCCCTGCATGGTTTCGAGCGAACCTAAGCAACCGAGCTCGCCCTCGACGGTGACGCCGATCTTGTGCGCCATTGCCACCACCTTTTGCGTCACGTCGACGTTGTAGTCGTAGTCGGCGATGGTCTTGCCGTCGGCCATCAGCGAGCCGTCCATCATCACCGACGAAAATCCCAGCTTGATCGCGCCGGCACAGACGTCGGGTGACTGGCCGTGATCCTGGTGCATCACCACCGGAATGTTCGGGTAGGTATCGACGGCCGCCTGGATCAGGTACTTGAGGAAGGTCTCGCCTGCGTACTTGCGCGCGCCGGCCGAGGCCTGCATGATTACCGGCGAATCGGTCTCGGCGGCGGCCTCCATGATGGCCTGGACCTGTTCCAGATTGTTGACGTTGAAGGCGGGCAGGCCATAGCCGTTTTCGGCGGCATGGTCGAGCAGCTGGCGCATCGAGACGAGAGGCATGGTGGCTCCGAAAAGAGGGTGCGGGGGAAGTCCACGATTTTAAGCCACCGCGGCTTCCGTGGGACTTGGTGGTGTGCGATGCCTCAAATGGTTTCTGGCGCTATGTCGCGCCGGGCCGCTCGTACCAACGATATCGGGGCTATGGCTCACCGAAAACCGGTTCGTACGCCTACTGCTCGCCGACGCGAACGATCTTCATCGTGTTGGTACCGCCGGTCTTGCCGATCGGCTCGCCGATGGTGATCACGATCAGGTCGCCTTTTTCGAGCACGCCTTGAGCCACCAGGAAATCCTCGGATTCCTGCAGCAGCAGGTCGCGGTCGGTACTCTGGTTGGTCATCAGGAAAGTGCGCGTGTCGCGGAACAGGGCGAGCTTGGTGTAGGTGTCGGGGTCGGGCGTGAGGGCGTAAATCGGCACGCCCGAATTGAGCCGGCTCATCCATAGCGCGGTCGAGCCTGACTGGGTCAGGGCCACGATCGCCTTGATCTTCAGGTGGTGCGCGGTGAACAAGGTTGCCATCGCAATCGACTGGTCGATTCGCGTGAATACGCGGTTTAAAAAATCCTGGTCGAGCTTGACCTCGGCGTCCATCGACTTGTCAGTGACGCTGCAGATGCGCGCCATCGCCTCGACCGCTTCGACCGGAAACTTGCCGGAGGCCGATTCGGCCGACAGCATCACCGCATCGGTACCGTCGAGCACCGCGTTGGCGCAGTCGCTGACTTCGGCGCGTGTCGGTACCGGTGAGGAGATCATCGACTCCATCATCTGCGTCGCGGTGATGGTGAGCTTGTTCATTTCGCGCGCCATCCGGATCATGCGCTTTTGCAGCGCCGGCACGGCGGCGTCGCCGACCTCAATGGCGAGGTCGCCGCGCGCCACCATGATGCCGTCCGAGGCCTTGAGGATTTCCTCGAGTGCGGGAATCGCCTCGGCACGCTCGATCTTGGCGATCAGCAGCGACTTGCCGCCGCTGGCGCGCATCAGCTCGCGCGCCATGTACATGTCGGCGCCACTCTTGGGAAACGAGATCGCCAGGTAGTCGGCGCGCAACGCCACCGCAGTGTGGATGTCCTCGATGTCCTTCGAGGTCAGCGGCGGCGCGGTGAGGCCGCCGCCCTGCTTGTTGATGCCCTTGTTGTTCGACAGCACACCGCCGACCTTGACGATGGTGTTGACGCGGTTGCCGACCACCTTTCCGACCGTGAGCACGATCTTGCCGTCGTCGAGCAGCAGCACGTCGCCGGTCTTGACGTCCTGCGGCAATTCCTTGTAATCGGTCCCGACCGAATGTTCGTCGCCGATCTCGGCGTCGGCGTCGAGCACGAACGGGGCGCCGTTCTCCAGGGTGATCTTGCCTTCCTTGAACTTACCGACCCGGATCTTCGGGCCCTGCAGGTCGGCCAGGATCGCGATGCCGCGCTTGTGTTTGGCCGCGATCTCGCGCACCAGGCGCGCGCGCTCGATGTGGTCGTGGGCACGGCCGTGCGAAAAATTGAGACGCACCACGTCGACCCCGGCCGCGATCAGGCGGTCGAGCATCTCCGGATCGCTGGAGGCGGGGCCGAGGGTGGCGACGATCTTGGTGGAACGGGGCATGGCGTGGTCCTGTCGGGAGGGCAGCGCGCAGCTTACGCCGCGAAACGTTGCGTGAGTATGTCAACCGCCGGCAGGGTCTTGCCTTCGAGGAATTCGAGGAAGGCGCCGCCCGCCGTTGAAATGTAGCTGATCTGCGGCGCGACGCCGTATTTGTTGATCGCCGCGATCGTATCGCCGCCGCCGGCAATCGAGAAAGCCTGCGATGCGGCGATCGCGGTGGCAACCGCGCGGGTGCCGCCGCCAAACTGGTCGAACTCGAACACGCCGACCGGGCCGTTCCAGACGATGGTGCCGGCCGCCGCGATGATTGCTTCGAGCGCTTGTGCACTCTTCGGGCCGATGTCGAAAATCATGTCGTCGGGCGCCACGTCCTTCGCGTCCTTGGTGGTCGCGGCGGCGCTGGCCGAAAATTCCTTGCCGACGACCACATCGACCGGGATCGGCACCGAGCCGTTCTTGGCTTTCATTTTCGCCATCACGGCGCGCGCTTCGTCGAGCATTTCCAGCTCGGCCAGCGATTTGCCGATCGGCAGGCCGACTGCCGCCATGAAGGTGTTGGCGATGCCGCCGCCGACAATCATGTGGTCGACCTTGTCGGCCAGGGCCTGCAGGATCGACAGCTTGGTCGAGACCTTGGAGCCGGCGACGATGGCCACCAGCGGGCGCTTCGGCGCCAGCAGCGCGGCGCCCAGTGCATCAAGCTCGGCAGCCATCAGCGGGCCGGCGCAGGCGATCGCCGCATGTTTGGCAATGCCGTGGGTCGTGGCTTCGGCGCGGTGCGCGGTGCCGAAGGCGTCGTTGACGTAGATGTCGCACAGTTTCGCGATTCTTTGTGCGAGAGCGTCGTCGTTCTTTTTCTCGCCCTTGTTGCAGCGGCAGTTTTCCAGCAGCACCAGTTCACCCGGCGCCACCGCGACGCCGTCGACCCAGCCAGCCTTGAGCGGTACGTCGCGCCCGAGCAGTTCTCCGAGCCGTTTGGCGATGGGCGCGAGCGAATCCTCGGGTTTCACTTCCCCTTCGGTCGGTCGACCCAGGTGCGAGGCGACCATCACGGCGGCACCCGCCTCGAGCGCGAGCCGGATCGCCGGCACCGACGCGCGAATCCGCGTGTCGTCGGTGATGTGGCCGGCGTCGTCCTGCGGCACATTGAGGTCGGAGCGGATGAAGACGCGTTTGCCTTTGAGGTGGCCGGACGCGGCGAGGTCGGAGAGACGTTTGAATTGCATGGGTATCGGAAACTGCGGAAACAGCGGAAACAAAAGGGGCGCTTGCGCGCCCCGGTTTTGGTGGACTTACTTGGCCGCCATCAGCGCGACGGTGGTGTCGAGCATCCGGTTGCTGAACCCCCACTCGTTGTCGTACCAGCTGCCCACTTTGACCAGCGTACCTTCGGCCACTTTGGTGAGCGAGGAGTCAAACGTGGAGGAGGCCGGGTTATGGTTGAAGTCCGACGACACCAGCGGCTCGGTGGTGTAGTCGAGGATGCCCTTGAGCGAACCGTTGGCGGCCTCGCGCATGATGGTGTTGACTTCATCGACGCTGGTCGGGCGGCGCGCCGTGAAGGTGAGGTCGACGATCGAGACATTGATGGTCGGCACGCGGATCGCGTAGCCGTCGAGCTTGCCGTTCAGTTCCGGCAGCACCAGGCCGACCGCGGCGGCGGCGCCGGTCTTGGTCGGGATCATGTTCATCGAGGCGGACCGCGCGCGGCGCAGGTCTTCGTGGTACACGTCGGTCAGCACCTGGTCGTTGGTGTAGGCGTGCACGGTGGTCATCAGGCCGGCGACGATGCCGATCTTGTCATGCAGGGGTTTCACCAGCGGCGCCAGGCAGTTGGTGGTGCACGAGGCGTTGGAGATCACGGTGTGCGCAGCCTTGAGCACATTGTGGTTGACGCCGTACACGACGGTGGCATCGACGTCCTTGCCGCCCGGGGCGGAGATGATGACCTTTTTCGCACCGCCGGCAATGTGCGCCGAGGCCTTTTCCTTGGTGGTGAAGAAGCCGGTGCACTCGAGCACCACGTCGACGCCGAGCTCGCCCCACGGCAGCTTGGACGGGTCGCGGTTCGCCAGCACCTTGATCTTGTCGCCGTTGACGACCATGTAATCGCCGTCGATGCCGACCGTGCCGGGAAACTTGCCGTGCGCGGTGTCGTATTTGGTCAGGTGCACATTGGTCTTGACGTCGCCCAGGTCGTTGATCGCAACGATCTGGATGTCATGCTTCTTGCCGCCTTCGTAATGGGCGCGCAGGATGTTGCGGCCGATGCGGCCGTAGCCGTTGATTGCTACCTTGATGGTCATGCCGGTCTCTCCAAAAAAGTCAGGGCTCCCTGATCAATCGCTCAAACATTCATTTCCACACGAAGTGTTGCAGAGTGGCCCTCGTCGCAGATTTGATATTTCAATTTGCCGGTTTATCAGGGAATACTTGGATGCCGCGTGGTCGCGCAGCTTACAGAATGCCCTTCACAGCCTTGACCGCGTGGTCTGCCGTGAAGCCGAAATGGGTGAACAAATCCTTGAACGGGGCTGATTCGCCAAACGTGTTGATGCCGATCACCGCGCCGGTGCGGCCCACGTACTTGTGCCAGAAGTCGGTGACGCCGGCTTCGATGGCGAGTGCCGGCACGTTCAGCGGCAGCACGGCATCGCGGTAGGCCTGGTCCTGCGCATCGAACACCTGGGTGCAGGGCATCGAGACGACGCGCACGTTGATACCCTCGGCGGCAAGCAACTCCTTTGCTTTGGTGGCGATTTCCACTTCCGAGCCGGTGGCGATGATGATTGCCTGCGGCGTGCCCTTGCAGTCGGCCAGGATGTAGCCGCCGCGCGCGATCGACTCGATCACGTCGGCGCTGCGCTTCTGGAATACCGAATTCTGGCGCGTGAAGATCAGGCAGGTCGGGCCGTCGCGGCGCTCGATTGCGTGGCTCCAGGCCAGTGCCGACTCAACCGTGTCGCAGGGGCGCCAGACGTGCATGCCGGGGATCAGGCGCAGGCTTGACACATGCTCGACCGGCTGGTGCGTCGGACCGTCTTCACCGACGCCGATCGAATCGTGGGTGAACACGAAGATGTTGCGCAACTTCATCAGGCTGGCCATGCGCAGCGCATTGCGCGAGTAGTCGGCGAAGGTCAGGAAGGTGCCGGTCTCGGTGATGAAGCCGCCGTGCAGCACCATGCCGTTGGTGATCGCCGCCATGGCGAATTCGCGTACGCCGAAGTTGACGATGTTGCCGGCGAGCGGCGCGGGGTTCGCACCGCCGACGCCGGGCTTGACCGCCACACTGCCCGGCCAGTTGGTGAACACGCTGCCCATCAGGTCGGCCGAGCCGCCGATGAGTTCCGGGAGCACCGGGGCGAGTGCCGCGAGCGCGCCTTGCGAGGCCTTGCGGGTCGCGACGGTCTCGGCCTTCTCGTTGGCCGCATTGACCATCGCGGTCACGGCCGCATTCCAGTTTACCGGCAGTGCGCCGCTGATGCGACGCGTGTATTCGGCGGCGAGGTCGGGGTGCGCTTTTGCGTAAGCGGCGAACTTGTCGTTCCATGCCTTCTCGCCTGCTGCGCCGGCCGCCTTGGCATTCCAGGCGTCGTAGACATCCTGCGGAATCACGAAGGGTTCATGGTTCCAGCCGAGCGCGGCGCGCGTGGCGGCGATTTCGTCCTTGCCGAGCGGCTCGCCATGGGTCTTGGCGGTGCCCTGGCGGTTCGGCGAGCCCTTGCCGATCACGGTCTTGCAGCAGATCATCGTGGGCCTGGCGGTGTCGGCACGCGCCGCCTGGATCGCCGCATCGACGGCGTCGACATTGTGCCCGTCGACATTGCGGATCACCTGCCAGCCATAGGCCTCGAAGCGCTTCGGCGTGTCGTCGGTGAACCAGCCTTCCGTCTTGCCGTCGATCGAAATGCCATTGTCGTCATACAGGCAGATCAGCTTGCCCAACCCCAGTGTTCCGGCGAGCGAGGCGGCCTCGTGCGAAATGCCTTCCATCAGGCAGCCGTCACCCAGCACCACGTAGGTGTGGTGGTCGACGATGGCGTGGCCGTCGCGATTGAAGGTGGCGGCGAGCAGGCGCTCGGCCAAGGCCATCCCGACCGCGTTGGTGATGCCTTGCCCGAGCGGGCCGGTGGTGGTTTCGACGCCCGGCGTCATGCCGTATTCGGGGTGGCCCGGGGTCTTCGAGTGCAGTTGGCGGAAGCGCTTGATCTCTTCGATCGGCAGATCGTAGCCGGTCAGGTGCAGCAGCGCATACAGCAGCATCGAGCCGTGGCCGTTCGAGACCACGAAGCGGTCACGGTCCGGCCATTTCGGGTTGGCCGGGTTGTGCTTGAGGTGCCGCGTCCAGAGCGCCACCGCAATGTCGGCCATGCCCATCGGCATGCCGGGGTGGCCGGAGTTGGCTTGCTGGACAGCGTCCATTGCCAGCGCGCGGATCGCGTTGGCCAGAATCGAAGGTGTAGGGGCGGCCATGGAACGGAGGAAGCGAGCGGATTTCGAGGAGTGACAGGGTGCAACGACGACGTAATTTGTTCTGCCCTACAATCCCCGGCGACCCTCCGGATTTGCACCCTCGATTTCGGCACATCGCCGGCGCATGGTCGGGTCGCGGGAAACTATAAATTATACGCCGTTCCCCCACTGCATTTGCGCATCTCAGACCTGACGCCATGAAGGGATTGCACCTTACCGGAGACCTCGCCGGCTGTCGTTGCGCGGCTCTGCTGCTGACTGATCCCGCAGCGCTCGAGGCTTGCTGCGTGGCTGCGGTGGAATCGGCGGGCCTGAGGCGCGTGAATCAACTGTTTCACGCGTTCGCACCAGGGTCGGGCGTGACCGGCGTGGTGTTGTTGGCCGAATCGCATATCGCAGTCCACACCTGGCCCGAAATGGCCGGCGTGACCCTGGATGTCTATGTCTGTAACTACGGCAGCGACAACTCCGCCAGGGCACGTGCGCTGTTTGACGCGCTCAGCGCCGCATTCATGCCGGTCGGCATCCAATCGCACACCTTGCAACGCGGCGGCCCTGCATGAAGGTGCGCCTGTTTTGCGAGACGCCATTGGCGGTGGGCCGCAGCGTCATGTTGCCGGATGCCCCGGCGCACCACGCGCGCGACGTGCTGCGTCTGGAGGTGGGCGACGAGGTCGTTCTGCTCAATGGCCTGGGCAGCGAGTATCAGGCACGGCTGACGCTGGTGAGCCGCAGGCTGGTCGAGGCAGAAGTGGTTTCGTGCGCCGAGCGTGACGCGGAATCCCCGTTTGCCATTACCGTGGTGCAAAGCCTCGCGACCGGCGACAAAATGGACTGGGTGGTTGAAAAAGCGGTCGAACTCGGTGCCGCTTGCGTAATCCCGGTGATCGCAGAAAGGTCGGTGTTGCGCCTCAATACCGAACGTGCTGCCAGGCGTGTCGCGCACTGGCAGGCGATTGCGCGGGCCGCTTGCGAGCAGTGCGGCCGCAACCGTCTGGCGCTGGTGGCGCCGGTCACCAGCCTCGACGCGTACCTCGCGACAGTCAAGGGGGCGGCGGGGCTCAAGCTGATGCTCTCGCCGGTTGCCGACGTGCCGTTCCGCAACATTCCGGCACCCGCGCACGATACGGCGATCCATCTGCTGATCGGTCCGGAGGCCGGGCTGTCGGATGCTGAAGAAGCCCAGGCGCGCGCCGCCGGCTTTGAAGGCGTTACCCTGGGGCCGCGCGTCATGCGTACCGAAACGGCGGCGCCGGCTGCGCTCGCGGCAATCCATGGGCGTTGGGGCGATTTTTGAACCAACTCATGGGCGCCTTCCGCGATTAAATTGTTTGTCTTGATCGCAAAGGTCAACAATTGTTGCCGCAAATCGGGTCAAATCGACCCCGATGGTCAGTGCCTGCAACCGGCGGTATGCAGCATCGGCCCCAAGCCCTTGAGCACCAACGGTTTTCAGGGGGCTGTTAAACCGGTTTACCTAGGAGAACAAGATGGGACTACTCGATTCGATTGCCGGCATGGCCACCCAAGCGCTGTCATCCGGCGGGGGCAACCACCCGTTATTGCAAAGCGTGCTCGGCATGTTGCAAAACCAGGAGGGCGGCGTTGCCAGCCTGGTGCAGCAGTTTAGGGACAAGGGGCTTGGTGACGTTGCCGCGTCCTGGGTCGGAACCGGCGAAAACCTGCCGATTTCCGCAGATCAGTTGAAGGGCGTGTTGGGCAATGAAACACTAGGGCAGATGGCCGCGCAACTGGGCGTTTCGAATGACCAGTTGTCGAGCCAGCTATCCGGCCTGCTGCCGCAGATCGTCGACAAGCTCACCCCGAACGGCGAGGTTGGCGGCGGGTTCGATGCGAGCCAGGCGCTGGGCATGTTGCAGGGCTTGTTGAAGAAGTAGCCGACGGAATGTTCTGCCGGCCATCACCCAGGGAGGCAGGCATGAAACGAATCGCTGCAACAATCGTCGCGGTTTCCATCGGCATAGCCGCCGTGTTTGGCCCGGTCTCGGCGCGCGCCCAGGGTGCGCCAACGCCGGTTTTGGCACCGGCCCTTGACCCCGAGATGCAGCGGCTCCTCATGACGCTGGCTACCTCGGTGCTGACGAGCTTTGCCGCGAATGCGGCTAAGGGCTCTCTCGAGGGCTTCGACCCCGGGCCGGCCATCGAGGCTGCGTTCCGGAGTGCGCTGGCAAGCCGCGACATCAATGCCGCCGTCGAGCGCCTGGTGGATCAGGCTGGCCGAAGCGCCGATGGTGGAGCGGTTGTTCCCCCCGAAATGCGCGCCCTGCTCAAGACGGCCTTGTCCGGCGTGGTGGCGCTGGCCAGGAGCGAGATTGCACGGGAATTTTCCAACCCTGCGGCGGCTGGGCAAACCGGCAACCCGTGAGCCTGTCGGCGCTGCAGATGTGTGGCGCTGAAGCTGTCAGGTCGAGGTGCCGTAAAAACGGTAACCGTTGCGACCCGCGTTCTTGACCGCGTACATGGCCTCGTCGGCGCACTTGAACAAGGCTTCGGCATCGTCGCCGTGTTCCGGGTACAGGGCAATGCCGATGGACGGCGTGGTGTCGACCGGGTTGCCGTTGAGGATGTAGGGTGTGGCCAGGGAAACGCGGATCTTCGCGGCGATTCTTTCGGCGTCCTCACGCACCTTGATGGCGGGCAAGACGACGACGAATTCATCGCCGCCCAGGCGCGCTACGGTGTCGGAGTCGCGCACCTGCGCCTTGAGCCGGCGTGCCACTTCGATCAGCAACTCGTCGCCGATGGCGTGACCGAGTGAGTCGTTAATGTTCTTGAATCTGTCGAGGTCCAGGAACATGACCGCGCACTGGGCCTTGTTGCGCAATGCCTGTGACAAGGCCACTTTGGTGCGGTCGGCAAGCAGCAGCCGGTTTGGCAGGCCGGTGAGCTGGTCATGGTGGGCCATGAAGGCGATCCGGGCGGCATCGGCGCGCTGCTCGGTAACATCCTCGACGATCCATACCACCCCGCGCAACAGGTCCCAGGGTGCAATTGCCTTGGCGGCGACGCGCGTCAGGATGACCTTGCCATCCTTGCGGCGAAAGTGCACATCACCGCGAAACACGGCGCCGGTCTTGAGCGCAGCCTCGGACTTGGTGAACAGATTGCGGTAGTCTTCCTCGTTGAGCGAAAGCTGCTTGGTGGGCTTGCCGATCATTTCGGCCATCGAATAGCCGAGCAGCTGGGTGCCCATGGCATTCATCCACACGACCTTGAGCTGCTTGAGGAAAAACGTGGCGACCGGGCTGATCTCGAGCATGGCGCGGGTTTCGCCTAGCAATTCCTCGAGCTCGGTCTGCAGGCGGCGCCGTTCGAGGCTGGCGCGCACCCGTGCGCGCAGCAGCACCGCATCGAACGGTTTTGCCAGGTAGTCGGTCGCGCCCAGCTCGATGGCCCGGATCACGTTGGCCTGATCATCATGCGCAGAGATCACGATGACCGGAATGCCTTTGAGCGCCGGGTCGGAGCGCATCGCCTCAAGCACGCCGAAGCCGTCGAGTTCGGGCATCATGATGTCGAGCAGGATCAGGTCGAAATGGTCGTGGCGCATGGCCGCCAGGGCTTCGATGCCGTTGCCGGCCATCGCCAGGTTGGCAAGCCCGTCGCGGGTCAGGCGCCGTGCCAGCGTATAGCGATTGGTTTCGTCGTCGTCGACGATGAGCAATGACATCTGTGCGATGTCTGTGGATACGGCAGATACGGCGGACATGGCTTTTGGTGCGGCTCCCTAGTGTGCGCGGATCGACGCCGATCCGTTGGCCTTAGTGTGCCACAGCGGATTGTGCGCGAGCCAGTGCATCGAGGGAAGGGCTCGACGGCGCATTGATGGCCGGCAAGGCGTCGCCCAGCGCGCTGCGCGGCGCCGACAGCGGCAAGACAACCGTAAACGTAGATCCATGCTCCGGTTCGCTGCGCACCGAGATGTCACCGCCGAGCAATCGCGCCATGCGCCGCGAGATCGCCAGCCCGAGGCCGGTGCCGCCATGCTTGCGCGTCGAGGAGTTGTCAATTTGCGAGAACTCCTGGAACAGCCGCGGCAGGTGTGCCGAGGCGATGCCGGTGCCGGTATCACTGACGGCGAACACCAGCATGCCGTCGGCCATCGACGCCTCGAGGCGCACCACACCGGCATCGGTGAATTTGACCGCGTTGCCGAGCAGGTTGATCAAAATCTGGCGCACCCGTTGCGCGTCACTCTCGATGACCGGCAACCCGGTCGCGTAATGCGATTCGAGCCGGATCCCCTTTTCGCGCGCCATCAGGGCCACCGTGGCCAGGGCTTCTTCGGCCAGGGGGCCCGGTGCAAACGCTTCGATGCGCACCGGCATGCGCCCGGCTTCGATGCGCGACAGGTCAAGGATGTCATTGATCAGGCCGAGCAGATGCTTGGCCGATGCGCCAATGCGCGTCAGTGACTCCTTGAGCTCTAACGTGTCGGGATTTGCGGCGTCCTCGAGCAGCATGCCCGACAGGCCGATGATGGCATTGAGCGGGGTGCGCAGTTCGTGGCTCATGTTGGCCAGAAATTCGCTCTTGTGCCGGCTCGCGGTTTCCGCCTGCGATTGCGCCGCCTTGAGCCCGAGCAGCGCACTCTTGAAGGTTGTCAGGGCATCGGACATCGCGCCGATTTCGTCGCGTCGCCCCGAGTAGGGGATCGGGTGCGCGTACTGGCCGCCGGCCACGGCCGTCATCGCGTCGGTCATCCGATTCAGGGGCTGAAGCACAAAGCGCAGCAACAACGTGGCGCCGAGCAGGGCCACCAGCACGGCGATGATCGAAACCTCGATATTGCGACTTACCGCAGTGGCCAGCCGCTTGCGGAAGTCGCCGGCCGCCGCACCCTCGCCGACCAGCGAGCGCTGGCCGAGCATCGCCGTAAAGCCGCGCAGGCGCTGGTCGTGTTCATTGAGTACCAGCAGCGTGGCCTGGTCGAGCACGTCGTAGATTTCGACGACGCGCGCAAAGGCGAGCACATATTCGGAGGCGGTATCCATGGCGGCCGCGGTCTTGAGCGTCGCTGAGAGGGCGCGGCTGGCGGCGACGACGCGCGAGGCGCCGTCGCCTTTCCGGTTCAGCAGGAAGGTGAGCTCGGCATCGCGCAGGCGCAGGAAGCGCAGGGTTTGCCCCGCCGCGGCGGACTCGATCGAGAGCCTGGCGGCAAGTTCGGCGAGCCGCACCAGGCGCCGTTGCCGCTGGCGCCGTGCGGTGACGATGGTATCGAAGGTCGCCAGATAGTCGGTGACCTCCATGCGCACCCGGTCGATCTCGAACGCGTCCTTGGCCAACCCGCCGCGCTTGCCCTCGGCTGCGCTCAGCAGCTCACGTGCCAGCTGGCCGATGCGCGGTGGCGGCTCGATCGCGTCGGCGGCCACGTATTCGCGGATCGACGAGGTCATTTCGGCGAGACGTTCGCCCAGTTCGGCAGCGAGGCGGTTGGTCTGCGAGACGCGCTCCAGGTTCGAGAAGTCCTGCTCGATAGCGTCGAGCTGCTCGTAGCGCCCCTGCGCCAGGATGACGATGATCGCCACCAGCAGCACGACGGCGCCATAGATCAGGTAGCTGATGCGGAGCTTGACCGGTAGTGCGCGGCGTTGCATCTGGCGTGGCGGCTAGGCCGGCTCGCGTAGCAGGCTCACTTTAAACCCTTGCCTGGACCAATAGCGTGCGGCTTCACGGAACACGCCATAAACCGATTCGCCGGTCGGCGTGCGCGCCAGTTTAATCAGGGTGATGGTGCTGCCGGCGGAGCCGAAGGCGAGATCGGTCAGGCAATCGTGCAGGGCGTCAAGGTTCATGCCGAAGTGGCGCGGAAACTTGAGGGCCTTGGCCACCACCTGCAGCATGGCATCCCGCGAGCGGGCACCGGTGAAGTCGATGCGAATTGTTTGTCGGGTAGGTGTCGGCATGTTCAGCCCCTGATTTTCTGGAACGACTGGTAGTGGTCGCCGGTGTACCAGCAGGCGGCCGGCGCATTGCTGCTCCACCGGCGCGTCTCGGCGCCGCACACGATGCGGCGCGCGCCGCGAGTGCGCGCGCCCGGCGTGGGTACGGTGAATTCGCGGTAGTAGCCACGCTTCTGTTTGGGCAGGTTGCCTTCGAAATTGCCGAACGTGACACCGTCCTTCGGATACGGAAACGGGCCCCCCTTGAGGATCAGCGCATGCGTGGCTTGCGCTTCCCTGGGCAAATTCGTCAGGGCGACCTCTGCCGCGAATGCCGACCCCGCAATCGCCATTGCGGCAAGCGCGGCTGCCGCGCGACGACCCAGGAGTTTCAACAACATGGCGATGCCCCGGAAAAAGGGTCAGGAGGCGAGGATAGCCTATGTAATTAGAAAGCGCATGACCTCGTCGCTGCGCTCCATGGTATCGGCGTAGCCCAGGTCGATCAGCGCCCCGGTGTATTCCTGCTCGAACAGCAGGTAGCTTGCCAGCGCCGAGCCTTTGCGATTCATCGCGCCGATGCCGCGCAGCAGCGCGCGCACCGGCCACGGCAGGCTCTTGACATGTCGTGCGGCGAGCGTGTCGAGCCGTTGCGACGGCGCGATCACCAGCACCTCAACCGGGCGCAAGGACGCGGCGGCGCGCGCTTCCGGGGAAAGCAGATCAATGGTGTTGTTGATGCGCTGCACCCGCTCGATGTCGACGTTCAGGCTGTCAAGGAAAATGGACGACAGGGCATGGCCGGCGATCTGGGCAAGCGAGGGGTAGGACTCGCCGCGGATCCGGTCCGAGGGCTCGGCAATGCGCCCGGCGCCCACCACCAGGATTTTCGATGCGCCCAGGTGGATCGCCGGGCTGATCGGCGCCAGCTGGCGCATCGAGCCGTCGCCGAAATACTCGCGATTGAGCCGCACTGCCGGAAACAGGAACGGGATCGCGCTCGATGCCATCAAGTGCTCGACGCTGAGCTTGCAACGGCAGGAGACGCGCGCATGACGCGTCCAGGATTCGATGGTCTCGACGCCGTCGTAAAAGTTGACGCTTTGGCCCGATGCATACCCCGAGGCCGTGATGCAGATCGCGCGCAGGGCGCCGTCGGCTACGGCGGCGTCGATGTCGGACAGCGTCAGGGTGCGTTTGAGCAATTCGCGCAAGGGGGCATTGTCGAGCAGCGATTTCGGCGTAGACCGAACTACCCAGCCCGCCATCAGGGCGCCGAGCCAGTGGGCACCGGTCTTGGCAATGCCGAGCGGGTCCGAGCGGTACACGTGGTGCGCGTGAAAGCCTTCCCAGACGCGCCGCAGGTATTGCACCGCCTGCCCGAAATCACGCGAGTAGCAGGCGAGCGACACGGCGTTGATCGCCCCCGCCGAGGTGCCGCAGATGATCGGGAACGGATTGCGCGTCTTGTCGGGCAGCAGTTCCGCGATCGCCTTCAAGACGCCAACCTGGTAGGCCGCGCGGGCGCCGCCGCCCGTGAGTACCAGACCCGTATGTGAGGTCTTTGCTTCGCTCCCCGCTGTCACGCCACTCCCCCGTGTTGTGCCGCTGAATTTGTTGAGCTGCAATGCGGAACAGGCTTAGGCTAACATGCGCTCCCGTCATCCAGCAAACCCCACCCCTTTCCGATGCCAGCCACCAAAGTGACTTTCGACTGCGCCAAGTGCCCCGGTTACTGCTGCACCTACGACCGCATCGAAACCAAACCTGCCGACATTGCCCGGCTAGCCAAGTATCACGGCGTAACCATTGCCCAGGCCACCACGCGCTTTACCAAAACCTATACGTGGGAAGGCAAGACCGAGCGCATCCTGCGCCATCAAAAGGACACAGTCTACAAATCGGTTTGCATGTTTTTCGATACCGAGGCGCGGCGCTGCACCATCTACAAGGGGCGTCCCTCGGTATGTCGTGAGTATCCGGACGGCAAGAAATGCGGCTACTACGATTTCATCAAGTTCGAGCGCAAGCACCAGGAAGATCCGGCCTTCGTGCCCAACGCCGGCACCCTGTAAAACCGGCCGGAAACCCTTGGTGGGGTGGAGCAGGGAATTCGCCTCGCTTTTCGCCTCGCTTTTCGCCTCGCTTTTCGCCTCGCTTGAGAGGCGCCTGCGCGACGATTGGCGCGTGTCAGTGCCGATGCGCCCTGCAAGGGCGGGTTTCAGGCTTTTACCGCGTTGCGCCTGCGTTCACACCGCCAGCAGGGAGCGTCCGCCGTTGGCGTCCACCATGGTGAGTGCCGACAAGTTGAAGACGCGCCGCAAGGGCTACCACCAAGTGCGGCGCCCGCCTTCAAACGGCGAGCAGCGAACGCCCTGCGTTTGCGTCTACGACGGTCAGTGCCGACATGTTCACCACGCGCCGCACGGTGGCCGACGGCGTCAGGATATGCACCGGTGCCGCCGCGCCGAGCAGGATCGGCCCGATCGTGACGCCGCCTCCGGCGGCGGTCTTGAGCAGGTTGTAGCTGATGTTGGCCGATTCCATGTTCGGGAACACGAGCAGGTTGGCCGAACCCTTCAGCGCCGAATCGGGGATCGTTGCCTTGCGCACCTCCGCGTCGAGCGCGGCGTCGCCGTGCATTTCGCCATCGACTTCCATCCAGGGCGCCTTGTCGCGCAGCAGCGCCAGGGTCTCGCGCATCTTCAGTGCCGACGGGTTGTTGTAGGTGCCGAAATTGGAGTGTGACAGCAGCGCCGCCTTCGGTGCGATGCCGAAGCGGCGCATTTCTTCGGCGGCGAGTATCGTGATTTCGGCCAGCTGGGCGGCAGTCGGGTCGAGGTTGACATGGGTGTCGACCAGGAACACCACGCGGCCCGGCAGCATCAGGCCGTTCATCGTGCCGTACACGTTGACGCCGGGGCGGCGCCCGATCACCTGGTCGATGTAGTGCAGGTGCAGGGCGTGCGTGCCGAAGGTGCCGCAGACCATGCCGTCGGCGTCGCCCTTCTTGATCATCATCGCGCCGATCAGCGTCAGGCGCCGGCGCATCTCGATCTTGGCGTATTGCAGCGTAACCCCCTTGCGCTGCGTGAGAGCGTGGTAGGTGCTCACGTAATCGCGGTAGCGGTCGTCGTGCTCCGGGTTGATCAGGTCGAAATCGACGCCGGGCTTGATGCGCAGGCCGAACTGCTCAAGGCGCCGTTCCAGCACCGCCGGGCGGCCGATGATGATTGGCCGCGCGATGCTTTCGTCCACCAGCTGCTGTGCCGCGCGCATCACGCGTTCGTCTTCGCCTTCAGCGAGCACGATGCGCTTTTTCGCCGCAGATTTCGCCGCAGTGAAAATCGGCTTCATCAACAGGCCGGAATGGTAGACAAACTGCTCGAGCTGGGTGCGATAGGCGTCGAAATCGGTGATCGGGTGCGTCGCCACGCCGGAAGCCATCGCCGCCTCGGCGACGGCCGGGGCGATCTTGACGATCAGGCGCGGGTCGAACGGTTTCGGGATCAGGTATTCCGGGCCGAACGAAATGTTGCCGATGCCGTAGGCTGCGGTGACGATTTCGCTTTGTTCGGCGCGCGCCAGCTCGGCAATCGCCTTGACCGCGGCGATTTCCATTTCCGCCGTGATGCTGGTGGCGCCCACGTCGAGGGCCCCGCGAAAGATGAACGGGAAACACAACACGTTGTTGACCTGGTTCGGAAAATCCGATCTCCCGGTGCACATCACCGCGTCGTCGCGCACCGCATGCACTTCGGACGGCATGATCTCGGGCGTCGGGTTGGCGAGCGCCAGGATCAGCGGTTTGGCCGCCATCTTCTTGACCATCTCGCCCTTGAGCACGCCGCCGGCTGAGAGGCCGAGGAACACGTCGGCGCCTTCAATCACGTCGGCCAGCTTGCGCCCTGGGATATCCTTGGCATAGCGCGCCTTGTTGTCGTCCATCTCCTCCTTGCGGCCCTTGTAGACCACGCCGGCGATGTCGGTAACGATGATGTTTTCCATCTTCAGGCCGAGTTTCACCAGCAGGTCAAGGCAGGACAGCGCCGCCGCACCGGCGCCGGATGCGACCAGTTTGACTTTGCCGATGTCTTTGCCGACGACCTTCAAGCCGTTGCTGATGGCTGCGCCGACGATGATCGCGGTGCCGTGCTGGTCATCGTGGAACACCGGAATCTTGCAGCGCTCGCGCAGCTTCTTCTCGACGTAAAAGCACTCGGGCGCCTTGATGTCCTCAAGGTTGATGCCGCCGAAGGTGGGCTCGAGCGCGGCGATGATCTCGACCAGTTTTTCCGGGTCGCGCTCGTTGATTTCGATGTCAAACACGTCGATGCCGGCAAACTTCTTGAACAGCACCGCCTTGCCTTCCATCACCGGCTTGGCGGCCAGCGGCCCGATCGCGCCGAGGCCGAGCACGGCCGTGCCGTTGGTGATCACCCCGACCAGGTTGCCGCGCGCAGTCAGGTGGCGCGCCTGTGCCGGGTCCTGCTCGATGGCGGTACAGGCAAAGGCGACGCCGGGGGTGTAGGCCAGTGCCAGGTCGTGCTGGTTCACCAGCTGTTTGGTGGGAGCCACTTCGATCTTGCCCGGTCGCGGGTAGCGGTGGTAGTCGAGCGCGGCTTTTTTGAGTTGTTCGTCTTGTTGGCTGGCCATGGGGAAAAGTGAAGGCAGATAAATTGCGGCGGGGGGCGTGAGTCTACTCCTGTGCCCGCATTTTTGGTTGCCGCATTGCGCAAAGCCAGCCATGAGAAGCATCAAAACTGCTCAAAGTTACAATGCGTCCATGAACGCCCCACTTCCTGCATGGCGTCCGCCGGCCGTTGCCGAGCGCATGGCCCAGATCGAATCGTTTTACGCGATGGAGATCATGCGCGAGGCCACCGCACTGGAACAGGCCGGGCGCTCGATCATCTACCTGTGCGTGGGCGAGCCCGACTTTGTCGCGACCGCGGCCGTGATGGATGCCGCCGATGCCGCAACGCGGCGCGGTGATACCCACTACACCGTGGCACTCGGCATCGAACCCTTGCGCCGCGCGATTGCCGCCTTCTACCAGACCCGCTATGGCTTTGCCTTGCCGGCCAAGCGCGTGGCGGTCACGGCGGGTGCGTCGGGTGCGCTGCTGATTTTGTTCGGCACGCTGGTCAATCCCGGCGATGAGTGGCTAATGCCGGACCCGACCTACCCGTGCAACCGGCGCTTCGTGTCGCTGTTTGGCGGCACCACCAAACTGGTGCCGTGTGGTGCCGCGGAGAACTACCAGCTCACCCCGGAAATGGTCGAGCGCCACTGGGGGCCGAACACCCGCGGCGTGATGCTCGCTTCGCCCTCCAACCCGACCGGCACGACGGTGCCCGCTGCGGCGCTGCGCGGCATCCACGAGGCGGTGCGCGCGCGCGGTGGCGCACTGGTGGTGGACGAGATTTATCACGGCTTGACCTACATGCGCGACCGCTCCGGGACATTCGCGGAAGAACCGACTGCTCTTGAGCTCGGCGACGACGTCTTCGTCATCAACAGCTTTTCCAAATACTTCAGCATGACGGGCTGGCGTCTCGGCTGGCTGGTGGCGCCGGTGTCGCACCTGGGGCACATCGAGAAGCTTGCGCAAAACCTGTTCATCTGCCCCTCAACCATCGCGCAACACGCCGCACTCGAATGCTTTTCTCCGGCATCGCTGTCCATCTATGAAGAACGTCGCGCCCAGTTTGCCGCGCGCCGCGACTACCTGGTGCCGGCCCTGCGTGAGCTCGGCTTCAGGATTCCGAATACGCCGCAAGGCGCGTTCTACGTTTACGCCGATGTATCGGCGCTGTCCGACGACAGCTTCCGCTTCTGCACCGAACTGCTGCACGGTGCCGGCGTGGCAATCACACCGGGCCGCGACTTCGGCGATGTCGATGCCCACAGGTACGTGCGCTTCACCTACACCATTGATATTGCGCAACTGCAGGAAGTGGTGTTGCGCATCAAGGCGTTTCTCAAAAAATAACCTAAGGATTGGCGCATGGCCCGTATTGCCGTCGGCGGCTTCCAGCACGAAACCAACACCTTCGCCCCTGCCCCGGCTGACTATGCGGCCTTCGAATCCGGCGGCGGCTGGCCCGGGCTATGCTTCGGAGAGGCGCTTGCGCCAACGGTTTCCGGGGCGAATATTCCGGCGGGTGGGGCGTTCGATGCATTCCATCGCGGCGGTCACGGCACCGTCGGCCTGGTATGGGGCGCGGCCTCACCTTCGGATCGCGTCACGCGCGATGCCTATGAGCGCATCGCTGGCGAGATGGTTGCGCGGCTGCAGAAAGCCCTGCCGGTCGATGGCGTGTACCTGGACCTGCACGGCGCGATGGTGGCCGAGCACCACGACGACGGCGAGGGCGAGCTGCTGGCCCGCGTGCGCCGCGTGGTGGGCGACAAGGTACCGATCGTTGTCAGCCTCGACCTGCACGCCAACGTGACGCGCCAGATGTTCGCCGTGGCAGATGGTATGGTGATCTACCGCACCTATCCGCACGTGGACATGGCGGAGACCGGTGCGCGCGCCGCCAACCTGCTGATGCGCATGCTCGACTCCGGACGTCGCCCGGCCAAGCGCTTTCACACTTTCGACTTCCTGACCGGGATCCCATCACAGTGCACGTTTATCGAGCCGTGCCAGAGCATTTATGCCTTGCTGGAAATGCTCGAACAGCGGCATGGCGTGAGCCTGTCGTTTGCCCCGGGATTCCCGATGGCCGACTTTGCCGAATGCGGCATGTCGATCGTCGGCTACGGCAACGACGACGCGGCTCTGGTGCGCGCCATGACCGAGCTGCGCGTGCGCATCGAGGAGGCCGAAAAGGAATTCGTGCTGGACCTGTATGCGCCGGCCGACGCGATCCGTCGCGCCATGCAAACCGGCGCAGTCGGCCTGCCTACGGTGCTGGCCGACACCCAGGACAATCCCGGTGCCGGCGGCAACGGCGACACCACTGGACTGCTCGCGGCACTGCTCGCGATCAAACCGTCCGATGCAGTGCTGGGCATGATCATCGATCCGGCCGCGGCGCGCTTTGCACATGAAGTCGGGCGCAATACCACCACGGAATTCTCGATTGGCGCAATCTCCGGCGTCGAAGGCATTGAACCGGTGCGCGCGCGCTTCAAGGTCGAAGCGCTCGGCGACGGCAGCTTCACCGGCACCGGTCCTTTCTATCGCGGCTTCAGGATGCACATGGGGCCGATGGTGGCGCTGCGCAGCGTCGATGCGCCGGGGGTGCGCGTGGTGCTGGCCACAACCAAATGCCAGACCGCCGACCAGGAGATGTTTCGCCATGTCGGTATCGAACCCAGGCTGCAGCGCATTGTCGCGGTGAAAAGCTCGGTGCATTTTCGCGCCGACTTCCAGCCGATTGCCAAGGAAGTGCTGGTGGTCAAGGCGCCCGGCCCGGCGCTGGCCGACCCGGTCGAGTTTGACTGGAAGAAACTGCGCAAGGGTATCCGCCTGGGCCCCCTTGGCCCTCAATTCAGTCCGGTGCTTGCGTAGGACGCCCTAATGACGCAGCGCTTTGTCATCGCCCTGATCAAGCACGAGACCAACACGTTCTCACCGATCCCGACGCCGTTGGAAAAATTCGGCCACGGCCAGGGCCCGGCATTCGGCCGCGCGGCGCGCGACGCGTTCGAAGGCTCGGCGACGCCGATGGCGGCCTTCATTGATATTGCCAAGCGCGAGGGCGCCGAGATCATCACGCCGGTCGCGGCGGAATCATGGCCGTCCGCCGCCTGCACGCGTGCCACCTTCGAGCAACTGGTACGGCCGCTCGAAGACGCGGTGAGGCAGGGTTGCGACGCCGTCTTTCTTGATCTGCACGGCGCGATGGTGGTCGATGATTGTCTGGATGCCGAAGGCGAAATATTGAGACGCCTGCGCCGCATCCATGCCACCGTGCCGATCGCGGTGACCTTCGATTACCACACCAACCTCTCGCCCGAGACGGTGCAATGCGCCACCGTGATCACCGGTTACAAGACCTATCCGCATGTCGACATGTACCAGGCCGGGCAGCTCGCCGGCGAGATTCTGGTCAATGCGATGAAGGGTCGCGTCAAGCCGGTGATGAAGTGGGGTTGGCTGCCGATCGTGCCGTCGATCATGCGCCACGCGCCCGAAGATGGTCCGGCCGGCGCAATCCTCATTGTGGCGCGCGCCGCCGAGCAGCGCGGCGACGTGCTCGCCGCCACGCTGCTGCCGGCGTTCGCGCATGCCGATACCCCCTTCACCGGCGTGTCGGTGGTGGTGGTTGGCGATGCGATGAAGCCGAACGGTGAAGCCAACGCTGCACAAGTCTGCGACGCCATGCTGCGCATCGCGCACGACGGCAAGGTCGGTTTCAGTTACCAGCGCACCGTGCTGGCCGAATCAGTCGCGCGCGCCAAGGTACTTGGCGATGCCGGCGCCAAGCCGGGTGATGTGGGCCCGGTGCTGCTGATCGACCATTGCGACAACTGCGGCTCGGGCGGCACCCAGGACGTGATGATGGTGGTCGAGGAAATCCTCAGACAGGGGCTCGACGACGTCGCGATCGCGCCGATCCGCGATCCCGACGCGGTGCGAAAAATGATCGCTGCCGGCATCGGCAACAACGTCACTCTGCAACTCGGCGGCAATACCGCCATGCCGTCGATCGGGCTCAATGGCCGGCCGCTCGCCATCTCCGGCAAGGTCAGGACCATCACCGACGGCGAGATCGTGTTTCGTGGGCCGATGTACACCGGCCTCAAGTCGCATCTGGGGCCCACCGCCGTGCTCGAGGTCAGCGGCACGCGCGGACGCACCGAGATTGTCGTTACCAGCCTGCACCACGAGCCTTTCGACCTGGTGATCTTTCGCCATTGCGGCATCGAGCCCACCAAGAAGCGATTCATCATGCTCAAGAGCCGCATCCACTACCGCGCCGGGTTCAAACCGATTGCCCGCCACATCGTCGATTGCCAGGGAGAGGGCGTGACCAGCGCCGATCTTTCCGCCTATCGTTACCGACATGTGAAAGCCGACCTGCTGATTGCGTAGAATGCGACAAACCGCCCATGCCCGATAACTACAACCTGCTCATCGACGTCGGCAATACCTTCGTCAAATGGGGCCGCTATAAAACGCGGTCGGTCGCCACCGGGCCGATTCCCGCGCAAGGCTGGGCGCATGACAACTGCCTCGAGTTCGGCACCACCCTCCTCGATGAGATCCCGTCACTGGTGGGCACATTTCGGCGCTCGCCCACGCCGCGCCACACGGTGGTGTCGAATGTGGCCGGCACCAAGGCACGCAACACGCTCATGCATGTACTCGAGATCTGGCCCGATGCCAGGCCCGCCTACTGGATCGGCGCGCAGGCCGAGCAATGCGGCGTCACCAATGGTTACCGCAATCCAGCCCAGCTCGGCACCGACCGATGGGCCGCGATGATCGGTGCCCGCGCATTGTTGCCGGACCAGGCGGTGCTGGTGGTGGTGTGCGGCACGGCCACGACGATCGACCTGCTCTCGCCGGAAGGTCAGTTTCTCGGCGGCAACATCATGCCGGGGGTCGGGTTGATGCTGCGCTCGCTGCATACCAACACGGCGGCGCTGCCCGACGCAGACGGCGATTACGTCGATCACCCGAATCAGACGGTCGACGCCATCGTGTCCGGCTGTCATCACGCACAAGCGGGTGCGATCGAGCGCCTGTACCGGCGCCATCGCGCCGAGTACCACGATCTCATGTGCATCATTTCGGGCGGGTCGGGCCGCGCGCTGGTGCCGCGCCTGACGATCCCCCACAAGCATCACGACAACCTCGTGCTCGAGGGCTTGTACCGGATCAGTCAATCACTGACCTGACAGAGGAGGCTTCTCGATGCGCGTGCTGTTTTTTCTGCTGGTGCTGGCCAACCTGCTGTTTTACGGATGGCATGCCGGGTATATCGGGCCGGGCGAATCGAGCAAGGACGAGGGCGAGCGCCTGTCGCAGCAGATATCGCCCGAAAAGATCCGCATCCTGACGCCTCAGGAAGCGAAAAGGCTTGCCGAGTCGGGCAAGTCGCGCGCTGCAAGTTGCGTCGAATGGGGCACGTTTCCGGCGCAGGAAGCCGAAAAGGCCACCGAAGCCCTGGCGGCGCTGAACCTCGGCAATCGCCTTGTGACACGCAGCGTCGAGGAAACCGCCGGCTGGTGGGTATTCATGGCGTCGCAGGGCAACAAACCCAATGCGGACAAGAAGGTGGACGAATTGAAGCGCCTCGGCGTTGCCGATTTTTTCATCGTTCAGGACGACGGGCCAAACAAATTCGCGATTTCCCTCGGTGTGTTTCGCACCGAAGACGCCGCCAGGAACTATCTCGCGTCGCTCTCAGCCAAGGGCGTCAAGACCGCCAGCGTGGGCCAGCGCGACACCAAAGTGCAGAAGACCCTGTTTCGCCTGAGCGGCCTCGATGAGGCGGCCACGGCCAAATTCGACGTACTGAAAAAGGATTTTCCCGGGCACGAGGCGCGTGATTGCACGCCTGATGACGCCAAGGCCAGGCCGGACGAGAAAAAGGCCGACGACAAGAAGGGCTGAAACCGGCCTGAGAATGGCTCCGGTAGCCGTTCCTGGAGGCAGTCCGGTTTCAGCCCGAGCGTACCTTGGCAAGGGTTGCCGTGGTTGAGCGCTCGAAGTGGAACGGGATCGAATGCACGGCGCCTCCCCAAGCCTGCACTTGCGGGGCACCGACCATGTTCTCCGGCGTCCAGTCGCCGCCCTTGACGAGTATGTCGGGGTGCGCCGTCAGGATGACACCGAGCGGCGTGTCCTCGGTGAAACAGACCACCAGGCTCACGCACTCGAGGGCGGCCAGCACCGCCATGCGGTCCTGTTCGCTGTTGATCGGCCGGTCGTCGCCCTTGCCCAGGCGCCTGACCGAGGCGTCGCTGTTCACGCCGACGATCAGGCTGGCGCCGAGTGCGCGCGCTTGCGCAAGGTAGGTGACGTGGCCGCGATGGAGCAGGTCGAACACGCCGTTGGTGAACACCAGGGGCCTGGGCAGCAGTCGCGCGCGCGCCGGCAGGTCGCCCGGTTCGCACAGCTTGCCTTCAAACCCCGGTGCCGCGTGCTCCATGGGTGCGCCTATTCTTTCCAGTGCGGCGGGATCGTTTTGTCGAAAAAAGGCAGGGCTTCGATGCGCTTGGCCCAGGCCGCGATGGCGGGCGGACATGCCGCTACCATGCCAAGCGCGGGTTTGCGCAAGTCGCAGCGCGCCAGTGTGGCGACCTGCGGGTAAAGGGCGAAATCGGCTGCCGTGATTGCGTTGCCGGCGATGAAATTTCCACCCATGTGCGTCCCCAGGTACTCGAGCTCGTCGATCACCGCCTGGCGCGCCTCGACGATGCGCTCTTCCTTCCATTTTTCTTTCGGCGTCCACATGACCCAGCCGGTCAGCTTGGACAAGGCCGCGCCAAAGTTGTCGTCAATCTCCGATACCCAGCGCCGTACGATCGAGCGTTGCCGGGTCGCGCCGGGAAACAGGCGCAGTGTTGCCGGGTATTGCTCTTCGAGATATTCAACGATCGCATTCGATTCCCAGAGGGCGAAGCCGTCGTCGATGAGCAGCGGCACCTTGCCGCGCGGGTTGAGGGCGCGAAACGCCGGGGTCTTGAGCTCGCCTGCGGAAAACGACATCAGTTTGAACTCATAGGCAAGCTGTTTGTATTCCAGCGCCAGCCATACACGCCATGCCGGGGCCGAGCCCGAGCCGTAATAAAAGGTAATCACGCGATCCTGAAAGAGGGGCTCATGTAGCCGAAGATTGTAGCGTCAATGTTGACTCCATCTTCTGCCCGACACGCTTGGCGACGTCGCGGGCCAGCTCCTTGCGGTAGCGGTTCAGGTCCTGCACCGACTCGAACGTGCGCTCAAACAGGATCGACGCGTTGTGCAGGATGCGTTCGACCACCTTGCGCTCCCAGTGGCGGTCAAACTGGATCTGCTTGTCGAGCCATTTCTCGAGCCAGTTCGGATCCGGCAACTTCGATTGCACCGTATCGTTTGGAAACATCGCCTGGTTGACGTGCAGGTTGGTCGGGTGCAAGGCTTGCGCGGTGCGGCTCGCCGAGGCCATCAGCACGCCGATCTTGGCAAAGGCGCTGCGCGCCTGGTCGCCAAAGTTGCCGATGGCGCGCTTCATGTATTGCAGGTAGGCGCCGCCGTGGCGCGCCTCATCGCGCGAGATCAGGCCGTAGATATGCTTGATTACGGGTTCGGTGTGCCATTCCGAGGCGCGCCGGTACCAGTGGTTGAGGCGGATCTCGCCGCAAAAATGCAGCATCAGGGTTTCGAGTGCCGGGGCCGGATCGAACGTGAAGCGCACCGCGTGCAGCTCCTCTTCGGTCGGCATCAGGTCGGGCCGGAAGCGTTTCAGGTATTCGAGCAGCACCAGCGAGTGTTTTTGCTCCTCGAAGAACCAGACGCTGACGAACGCCGAAAAATCGCTGTCGTGGATGTTGTCGCGCAGGAACATCTCGGTCGCCGGCAACGCCGCCCATTCGGTGATCGCGTTCATCTTGATGGTCTGCGCCTGCTCGTCCGACAGCTTGCCTGCATCGAAGCTGTCCCACGGAACATCGGTTTCCATGTTCCAGCGCACCGCTTCGAGGGATTTGAACAATTCTGGGTACAGCATGGCGTTGCTCCTTTGAGTGGCTTCACCCTGTCGACTACCTGACCAACTAATCAATGTGCCAATAGACGGCGTTCAGCTCTGTGACTCGGTGCATCATACGAAGTTCGCGTGACAGCCAGATAACCATTTTCTTCAGACGGTGTGCTGGGGCGTGCGAGCCGCGCGCATCCGGTCGTACACTGTTGTTCAGGTGCCGACGCCCTCGGCGCGCCACAGCATGAGCGCGTCACGAATTGCGTCCAGATCGCGCATGATGCGCAAGTTTTCGGGTGCGCGCCGCACCAGCGCCATGGCCGAACCGCCCGCCCATACCTCGACATTGCGTGGCAGCATCGCGCGCAGTTCCGCCAGACCATCCAGCAGGCCATTGGCGGCGTACGCGGCGCTGAAAGACAGCGCCACGATGTCGGCCCGCTGTGAGGCCGCCGCGCGTACGATGTCCGGGATTGGCGTTTCAACCCCGAGTGATACGCAGTGGGCGCCTTCGAGGGCCAGAACTGCTTCGGCCATCAATAGTCCAAGGCCGTGCTCCTCTTTCGGGAAGGTCGTGAGCAGGATGCGCGGCGAGCCCGTGTGGCGCGGTACGGTAGCGATGGCGTTGCGCAACACGACCTTGATCGACTCGGTGTACAGGTGTTCTTCGAAGATCGCCAGGTCGCCGCCGACCCATGCTTCACCGACCGCGTTGTTCAGGGGGGCCACGATGTCGATCACGAAGCGCGCCAGTCCGAGGCGCAATACCTGCTGCGCCAGCGCGCTACGCAGCTCGTCCACGCGATGCTCGAGAATCAGGGAAACCAGACCCTGCAGTTCGGGCGACGTGGGCGCAGCTTCAGGATGGGCGCGTTTGATGGCGCGCAACTCGTCAAGGCTGTGGTGCATGATCTTCCCGGGGCGCATGCCCTGGTCCATCAGGCGCTTGATGATGCGTAGTTTGTCGACCTGGTCTAGCGGGTAGACGCGTTCGCCGTATGCGTCGCGCGCCGGCACCGGAAACTGGTAGCGCCGCTCCCAGATACGCAAGGTGTCCTTGGACAAGCCGGTGTCGCGCTCAACCGCGCCAATGCCCAGATTGGGGGCCTTCAGGGAAGCCGTTTCAAGCGTTGAGGCTGACTCACTCATACAATACCCTATTTTGTCTAGGTCAATTATTTGACAAAATGAACTTATTGGTTCATATTATCTCAAATATACATTATTGACTAGGGCAAATTGTAATGAATGCACCAGAGCGCCTCCCGCTTCCCGACATTCAGGCCACCCCGGATACGCGCCAACTGGCGATCGGCAGGGTCGGCATTCGCAGCGTGCGCCACCCGGTCCGGTTGGTTGCTGCCGATGGTGGCGAATTGATGACGGTGGCGAGCGTGGACATGTATGTAGGCCTGCCGGCGGACCAGAAGGGTACGCACATGTCGCGCTTCATCGAAATTCTGGAACACCACGGCCGGGATCTGTCGAGCGCCGGATTTGCGACCATGTTTGAACGCATGCTGGTGCGCCTCGAAGCAGACACCGGTTACGTCGAAATGCGCTTTCCGTATTTCATGGAAAAGACCGCGCCCGTCTCCGGCGTCAAGAGCCTGATGGACTACGACGTCACCCTGCGGCGCGAAAAGACGGCCGTACAGGGCGCCACAGACCACTGGCTGCAGGTGCTGGTGCCGGTAACCAGCCTGTGCCCGTGCTCGAAGGAAATTTCCGCCTATGGCGCCCACAACCAGCGCTCTCACGTCACCATCAAGGCGTTGATCCGCGCAGCGCATGCAGATGCGATCTCGATCGAGCGCCTGGTGGGCATCGCCGAGCGTGCCGCCTCCTGCGAGCTCTACGGGCTGCTCAAGCGGACGGACGAAAAGTATGTCACCGAGCGCGCCTACGAAAACCCGAAATTCGTCGAGGACCTGGTGCGCGACATCGCCCTCGAATTGCAGGCCGAAGACGGCATCGGTGCGTTTTCGGTCGAATCCGAGAACTTTGAGTCGATCCACAACCACTCGGCCTATGCGCGCATCGACTTCGACAAGCGAGCTCCCTGACCTGCAACAAACGCACCCGATATGCTGCCCCGAATAAGTCACGGGGACCAAAGATGTGAGCCGGGCGATCCTCCCCTCCTTCCCTTCGGTTCCGTCTCCCCGTGACTTACCTGTTGTGTCGAGTGTGGTGTTCCGCCAAAGCGGATTGTCGCTGCGGCCACAGTGTCTCCTTCACCTGCCCATGAACATCCCCCATCCCCCCCAACGCATTGCGATCATCGGCAGCGGCATCGCCGGGTTGTCGTGCGCCTACGCCCTGTCCGGGCAGGGCGGCCATCGCATCACAGTGTATGAAGCGGGCGCGCATTTCGGCGGGCACAGCAATACTGTTGACGTCAGCCTCGATGGCATCACCCATCCGGTCGATACCGGCTTCCTGGTGTTCAACGAGCGCACCTACCCGAACCTGATCCGCCTGTTCGAGCAGCTCGAGGTTCCCACCGCGAAGAGCGAGATGTCGTTTTCCGTCAGTCTCGGCGGCAAGCTCGAATGGGCCGGTACAAGCCTTGCAAGCGTGTTTGCGCAACCGGGGAACCTGCTCAACCCGCGCTTTCTGGGAATGCTGCGCGACATCATGCGCTTCAATCGCGAGGCGACGGAGGCCGCCATCACCAGTATGCCAAGCAGCACCGTGTCGGTTGGCGCCTACCTTGAGGATGGCCGTTACGGCACCGCATTCCGCGACTGGTACCTGCTGCCGATGGCAGGCGCGATCTGGTCCTGCCCCACCGAGACCATGATGGCGTATCCGTTCGCCACGTTTGCGCGCTTTTGCCACAACCACGGCCTGTTGCAGGTCACCAACCGCCCGCAGTGGTTCACGGTGCGCAACGGCGCGCGCGAGTACGTGCGCCGGCTCACCTCGCAGCTCGATGATGCCCGCCTCAATACGCCGGTTCGGGCCGTGCGGCGCAGCAGCGTCGGGGTGCTGGTCGAATGCACCGGTGGCACCGAGCGATTCGATGCGGTCGTGATGGCCTGCCACTCGGACCAGTCCCTGGCATTGATCGAGCAGCCGACGGCGGCCGAGCGTTCCATCCTTTCGTCGGTGCGCTACCAGACCAACACCGCCTGGTTGCACACCGATACTGCGTTGATGCCGAAACGCCGCGCCGCCTGGGCCGCCTGGAACTACCTTGCGCGCGGCACCAGCACGCTCGACGCGCGCGAGGTCGCGGTGACCTACCTGATCAACAAGCTCCAACCCCTGCCGTTCACCACCCCGGTCATGGTGACGCTCAACCCGTTCGTCGAACCGGATGCCGCCAAGGTGATCGCGCGCATCGAATACGCCCACCCGGTGTTTGATGTCGCGGCGATTGCTGCGCAACAGCGGCTCGGCGCGATCCAGGGCGCGGACCGCATCTGGTTTGCCGGCGCCTGGACTGGATACGGCTTCCATGAAGACGGCCTCAAATCGGGCGAGGCCGTCGCCGCGGCGCTGCAGCAGCCGGTGGCGCAGGGCACGCCGCCGCTGCAAGCCGCAGCATGAAAGACTGGCTCTACCTGGGTGAAGTGCTGCACCGGCGCGTCAAGCCGGTGGTCCATGCATTTCGCTATCGCGTGTTCTTCCTCAAATTCCCGCTACAGCGGGTGGCGGAACTGTCGAACGCCGTGTTTGCGGTGGATCGCTTCAACCTGCTGTCGTTTCACCACGCCGACCATGGCGACGGGACGGGGGACGTTCTGACGTGGGCGCGCGAACTGCTGGTGCGCGAAGGCGTCAGCGACGCCGATGGCGAGATCTGGCTGCAATGCTTTCCGCGCGTGCTCGGCTATGTGTTCAATCCCGTGAGCTTCTTTTTCTGCCATCGCGCCGACGGCCGCCTGCGCGCCATCGTCACGCAAGTGAACAATACCTTCGGCGAGCGCCATTGCTATCTGCTCGAAGCGCCGCCACAGGCCGGGGGGGAAGCGGTGATCCGCAACGGCCAGCTGCTCGCGGTACGCAAGGTATTCCATGTCTCGCCGTTCTGCACGGTCGAAGGCGGCTATCGATTTCGTTTCCTCGAGGCGCGCACGCAAAGCGCTTCCGCCGCCTGCCGCAACGTGGCACGGATCGACTATCACGATACCGTCGGCGACCTGATTCTCACCAGCATCAGTGGTGCCGCGCGGCCCTTTGCGGCCACAGCCCTGCTAGCGGCGTTTGTGCGGTACCCGATGATGACCTTCGGCGTCGTCGCCCGGATTCACTGGCAGGCGCTGCGCCTCTGGCTCAAACACGTGCCGTTCCACCGCAAGCCGGTGCCTCCTTCACGATTCGTTACCCGCTGACCAACTGAACACTCCATGAATACTCGCACTGTCGCCACCGCCACTTCATCACCCGCCCGCTACGCCCCGCGCCCGCCGTATGCGGTGCGCGCCATCTTCGGCTTCCTGCAGCGCCTGCAGCACGGCATGCTGATCGTCGAAGGCCCGGACGGTTTTAGCGAAACCTTCGGCCACGACGCCCACGGCCACGCGGTGCGCATCACCCTGCAGGATTGGGACGTTCTCAAGCGCTGCCTCAAGAGCGGCGACATCGGCTTTGCTGAAACATGGATGGAGGGACGCTGGCAGTGCGACGACCTGCCGGGGTTGATTGCGCTGTTTTGTCGCAACCGCAGCGCTATGGAAACCGCGATCTACGGCTCCTGGTTCGGCAACCTTGCCTACCGCCTGCGCCACCTGTTCAACGCCAACACAAAAGCGCAAGCCAAAAAAAACATCGAAGCGCACTACGACCTGGGCAACGATTTTTACAAGTTGTGGCTGGATCCGTCGATGACCTACTCAAGCGCGCTGTTTGCAGGCAATCCGGCGCAACCAATGGAACAGGCGCAGCATGCCAAGTACCGGCGCATCCTCGAGGTGCTGCAGGCGCGGCCGGGCGATCGCATCCTCGAAATCGGCTGCGGCTGGGGCGGTTTTGCCGAAGTGGCGATCCGGGATTTCGGCGTGCACCTGACCGGGCTCACCCTGTCTTCCGAGCAGCTCGCGTGGGCGCAATCGCGACTGGAGCGCGCCGGTTTGGCCGCCAATGCCGACCTGCGCCTGACCGACTACCGCGACCTTGCCGGCCAGTTCGACCACATTGTCTCGATCGAAATGTTCGAGGCAGTCGGTGAACAATACTGGGATACTTATTTCGCCGCGGTCAAACGCAACCTGAAGCCGGGCGGCCGCGCGGTGGTGCAATCGATCACGATTGACGAAGCGCTGTTTGCGCGCTATCGCACCAGCACCGACTTCATCCAGCAATACATTTTCCCGGGCGGCATGCTGCCTTCCCCGACCGAATTTCGCGCGCGCGCCGCAACAGCCGGCCTGAAGGCAGCCGAGGGTGTGCGCTTTGGCCACGATTATGCCGAGACCCTCAAGCGCTGGCGTGCCAGTTTCATGACGGTGTTGCCGCAAGTCCGGGAGCAGGGCTTTGACCAGCGCTTCGTGCGCCTGTGGGAGTTTTACCTCGGCTATTGCGAAGGCGCGTTCAACGCCGGCTCGACTGACGTGATCCAGTTTGACCTCGAACACGCCTGACCGCCCGATGCGCCCAACCACGTTGCTGCGTCATTTCGCAGCCAGCCTTGGTCTGCTGGCAGGCATGGGCGGAGCCAATTCGGTTCTGGCGGCCGAACCGGGCACGCACATTCGTGATCTCGTGCCCAAGGCAGCATTGGTCGGCCAGGGGCGTTTCACCTATTTTGGCTTTCACGTCTATGACGGCATGCTGTTCGCGCCCGAAGGGCGGGTGGTTGCCGATCAGCCGTTCGCACTGGAGCTGACCTACGCGCGCGACCTCAAGGGCTTGAAGATTGCCGAGCGCAGCATTGACGAGATCGCCGGGTTGGGGGTCGGCAGCGAGGCCGAGCGCAGTGCCTGGCTGCCGTTGCTAACAAAAATTTTTCCCGATGTGCGCGAGAATGATCGCATCACCGGCGTGTGGGCCGGTGCCAGGGCAGTGTTCTTTCACAACGGCCGGCCGGCCGGCGAGATCACCGACGCAAAACTGGCGCGCGCGTTTTTCGCGATCTGGCTCGATGCCCGTACCAGTGCCCCGGCATTTCGCAAGAAGCTGCTCGGCCTCGACAAGTGACCGCGCTGACGCGCACCCAGATATTCGCCTACGGCATGCTCGGCTTACCGCTGGCGTTTGCGGCGCTGCCGGTGTATGTCTACGCACCAAAATTTTATGCGGGGCTGGGCCTGTCGCTGGCGGCTGCGGGAGCGATTTTGCTGGCTGCACGTCTGGCCGATGCCTTCATCGACCCCTTGCTTGGCGCGTGGTCGGATCGCGTACGCAACCGCAAGCGCTTCATTGCGCTGTTCCTGATCCCGCTCGGCCTTGGCATGGCCGCGCTGTTTCATCCGCCGGCGCAGGCCGGCGCCTGGCTCAGCCTGTGGCTGTGCGCGTGTTTGGCAGTGGTGTATCTTGGGTTCTCTGCGGCCAACATCGCTTACCAGGCATGGGGCGCGCGTATCGCGCACGACTCCCATGAACGCACGCTGGTCAGCGCCAGCCGCGAAGGTCTGGGGCTGGTGGGCGTGGTGCTGGCCTCGCTGTTGCCGCAGGCACTGGTATCGGCTACCGCACCCGGGGTGGTGCCGACCGTGGAGGGCGGCCTGCCGCCTGCGAGCCTCTGGTTTCTCGGCATCCTGGCGGCAGCTGCGGTCGTCACGCTGTGGTTCACTCCATCCGGGGAACCACCGGAGAGCCGCTCCAGCAGCCATTCTTCAGCCGGTCTGCGCGCCACACTGGCGAGTCCGCGCATGCGGCGCCTGCTGCTGGTGTTTGCCCTCAACGGCATTGCATCGAGCATTCCGGCGACGCTGTTCCTGTTTTTCGTTGCCGACGTGTTGCAGGCGGAAGCGGCTAGCGGGCGCTTCCTGGCCCTTTATTTTGTGGCTGCCGCGTGTGCGCTACCGCTCTGGGTGAGGGCGTCACGCCACATCGGCAAGCGCGTCGCCTGGCTGTGCGCCATGGCACTGGCGATTGCGGCGTTTGGCTGGGCATTCTGGCTGGGGCCCGGCGATGACACAGCCTTCACCGTAATCTGCCTGGCCTCCGGCGTGGCGCTCGGGGCAGACCTCGCATTGCCGCCGTCGATGCTCGCCGACGTCATCGAGCGTGACCAGGCCGGGGGCGGCGAGGGCAGGTACTTCGGCGTCTGGAACCTGGTCACCAAACTCAACCTTGCGCTCGCCGCAGGTCTGGTGTTGCCGGCTCTCGCGTGGGCCGGGTATCAGCCGGGGATGGGCGCCGGCGCGGTCGCAGGGTCGGCCGGTGCGCTGGCGTTTGCCTATTGCCTGGTGCCCTGCGCGCTCAAGCTGTGCGCCGCAGGGCTGTTGTTCAAATCCGATTTCGACCGCTAAGGAAATAGCATGAACCGATTCGTCAAGAAGGTACTGGTGCTTTTCACCGCCGTACTGCTCTCCGCCTGCTCCAGCATCACTCCCGATGCCTACCAGACCGAGAAACCGGCATTGGCGCTCGACCAGTATTTCAACGGCACCCTCGATGCCTGGGGCATGTTCCAGGATCGCTCCGGCAAGGTGATCAAACGCTTCACGGTGGTGATGCGCTGCACCTGGGTCGGCGACACCGGCACGCTCGACGAAGACTTTACCTACTCCGACGGCACCAAAGAGAAACGCATCTGGACCATCAATAAACTGGGGGGCGGGCGCTATGTCGGCACCGCGGCCGATGTCTTGGGTAAAGCGCAGGGCGTGGCCAGCGGCAACGCCCTCAACTGGAAATACGTCCTGAAGCTGCCGGTTGACGGTAAAGTGGTGGAGGTCAATTTTGACGACTGGATGTTCCAGATGGACGACAAGGTCATGCTCAACCGTGCGCACATGAGCAAGTTCGGCTTCACCCTCGGTGAGGTCACGTTGTCGTTCACCAAGCGTCCCTGAGCCAGTACGCGATGTCGCTCAACCCCCCGATC
>CANJDH010000021.1 GCA_947473125.1 Burkholderiales bacterium | reverse complement strand
GGTTGTGTGTCTCAAGCTCTGCCCCGCCAAGCAGCGCCGCGCGCGCCGACGGTGCTACACTTTTCAAACGATAAATAACGGAGGCAGTGCGATGAGCGCGAAACCGATCCCGATTCGCAACCCGGCACCCGCCGCGGCGAAGCGTTTGACCGCCGACGAGGCACGCCAGGCCGCCGCCGCGCTGGTGCCGAAAATTGCCGCGCGTGCCGCGCAGGCCGAAGCGCTGCGTCGGGTTCCGGAAGAAACCATCGCCGACTTGCACGAGGCGGGCCTGTTGCGCATGATGCAGCCGGCGCGCTTTGGCGGTTCCGAGCTGGGCCTCGGAGACTTGATGGACGTGGTGCTGGAAATTTGCAAGGGCTGCCCGTCCACGGCCTGGGTGGTGTCGAATCTGGCCTCGCATGCCTGGAACGTCGGCCAGTTCGAACTGCAGGCGCAAGAGGACATGTGGAACGACGACCCCTACGCGCTGGCGGCAACCGGCCTGGCGTTTCCCTGCGGCAAGGCGTCCCAGGTGGAGGGCGGCTATCGCCTCGCCGGCCGCTGGCCGTTTGCCAGCGGTGTCAATGCGTCAACCTGGATGCTGGTCGGCGGCATGGCCGAGCAGGCCGGCGGCGCACCGGAGCGGCGCTTCTTCCTGGTGCCGCAGGCCGACTTCAAAAGCCTCGACAACTGGAGCGCTTTCGGCCTTACCGGCACCGGCAGCCACGATGTGGAAATCAAGGACGCGTTTGTCCCTGCGCATCGCAGCATGTCTGCCGAAGTGTTTGCCGCCGGGCAAAACGTGCCGGGCGCAAAATTGTACCCGAACAAGCTGTTCCAGATGCCCACTTTCGCCGCCTTTGCCTATGTGCTGTCGATCGTGCCGCTCGGCGCCGCCAAAGCTGCGGTTGAGCAATTCACCGCCAACATGCGCCAGCGCGCCGGCACCTACACCGGCGTGCGCGTGGCCGAGCTGAGCTCGGTGCAGGCGCGCATCGCCGAGTCGTCGGCCTGCATCGAATTTGCCGAAAAGGTATTGCGCAGCGACTGGCGCGAGCTTGAAGGCGGGGTCGAACGCGACCAGTTTCCCGGCATGGAGACCAAGCTGCGCTGGAAGCGCAATGTCGCGTTCGCCACCCAACTGGCGGTGCGCGCAATTGATACGCTGATGCCGGCTGCCGGCGCCGGCGGCTTGTCGCTGAACCTGCCGCTGCAGCGCCAGTTCCGCGACATTCACGCTGCGTCGGCGCACATTGCGCTGACCTGGGACGTGCATGCCGCCGCCTACGGCCAAAGCGCGCTGGGCCTGCAACCGCAGGGCGGCCTGCTGCTGTAACGCGGGGCGAGCACATGCAGTTCGAGTCCTACGATCCACGCTTCAACAACATCGTCATTCCGCCGGCCACGCTCGACAAGCTCTGGAGCGGCGGCCGCTGGGCCGAGGGCCCGGTATGGTTCGGCGACAGCCGCACCTTGCTGTTTTCCGATCTGCCCAACGACCGCATGCTGCAATGGGTCGAGGGCATCGGTGTGCGGGAGTTTCGCGGCCCGGGCACCTGCAACTTTTCCAACGGCAATACGCGTGATCGCCAGGGGCGCCTCGTCACCTGCGAACACGGCACGCGCCGCGTCACGCGCACCGAGCTCGATGGCAGCATCACCGTGCTCGCCGATCGCTACGAAGGCCGGCGCCTCAACTCACCGAACGATGTCGTTGTGAAATCCGACGGCACGGTCTGGTTCACCGATCCGTCCTACGGCATCCTCAACGATTACGAAGGCTATAAGGCGGAGAGCGAAATCGGCGCCTGCAACGTCTTCCGGCTCGATCCGTTCGACGGCGCGCTCAGCGTCGTGGCCGGCGATTTCGTGCGCCCTAACGGCATTGCGTTTTCGCCTGACGAGAAGACGCTGTACATCGCCGACAGCAGCGTGACGCATGACCCGCAGGGCAACCACCATATTCGCGCCTTCGACGTGGTCGATGGCCAACGCCTTGCCAAGGGCCGTGTGTTTTGCGAAATCAATCCGGGCTTTCCCGACGGGTTCCGGCTCGACACTGACGGCCGCATCTGGTGCAGCTCTGGCGATGGTGTCCAGGTGTTCGCACCGGACGGCACGCGCCTGGGGAAGATCCTGGTGCCCGAGCATGTGTCCAACGTCTGCTTCGGCGGCCTGCGCAGGAACCGCCTGTTCATCACGGCGACGACGTCGCTCTATTCGGTATACGTCGGCGTCAATGGTATTTGAGGCTGCTGGAAGGTGTTGGGCCCGGCGTCCCGCCGGAAAATAAAACAACGGAGGAAGACAACATGAATACCAGTCGCAGGGGATTTTTCAAGAAGAGCGGCATGCTCGGTGCTGCGGTGGCGACCGGCGGTGTAGCAGCCGGAGCGAGCACGCCCGCGCTTGCAGCCAAGGCCGGGCGCGGCGCACGGCCGGCTTCACCGGTCATGGCGCGCAGCATGACGCTGCTCACGTTTCGGCGTGGCGATGCGTACACGCTGGGCGTCAAGACCGGCAAGGGCATTCTTGATGTTGGCAGCGCAGCCAAACGTTACAAGGCGAACGTCCCGACTACCATGGACGACCTGATCGCCGGCGGCGACCGCGGCCTTGGTGCACTAGTGGCAAAAGCGACGGCCGACTCCAAGGCGGATGGACTGTTTCTGGAGGAATCGAAAATCGAGTTCGGCCCGTGCGTGACCAACCCGGAAAAGATCCTGTGCGTCGGCCTCAACTACGCCAAACATGCGCGCGAGACCAACAACCCGCTGCCGAAGCTGCCGATCCTGTTCAACAAGTTCAACAGCGCGCTCAATGCACATAACGGTACGGTGCGTGTCTCCGCGGTACCTGCCGAGAAATTCGATTACGAAGCGGAGCTCGTGATCGTGATGGGCAAGCGCGCCAGAAACGTCAGCGAGGCCGAGGCGCTCAGCTACGTGTTCGGCTACGCCACCGGCAACGATTTCACCGCGCGCGACCTGCAAAGCCGCAGCAGCCAGTGGATGATCGGCAAGACTTTCGATGGTTCCGGCCTGATCGGCCCCTACATCGTCACCTCGGACATGGTCGACCCGGGCAACCTCAAAATCGAGTGCGCAGTCAACGGCGAGGTGCGCCAGTCGTCCAATACCAGCGACCTGGTGTTCAACTGCGCGCAGATTGTCAGCTATACGTCAAAACTGATGACGCTGGAACCGGGCGACCTGATCTATACCGGTACACCGGAAGGTGTGATTTCGGGGTATCCGAAGGACAAGCAGGTCTGGCTGAAGCCCGGCGACAAGCTCACCACCACGATTGAAAAGCTTGGCGAGCTCAGATTCAGCTTGAGCTAGTGCGACAGGGCGCAGCGTTATGCACTGCGCCCTGATTATTCCGGCTTGATGCCGGCGGCGTCGATGGTCCGCGCCAATGTCTCGACATCCTGGCGAACCATCGCGGCAAACTCGCGAGTGCTTGTCGGGAAGGGATCAGCACCTACTGCCGCAAAGCGTTCGCGCAAATCGGGTGCGGCCAATGCCTTGGCGAGCGTGTCATTGAGTTTCTGCGCAATCGGACCGGACAGGCCGATCGGTCCATGCAGGCCGACCCACAGGCGCAGGGTTACGCCGGGATAGCCCGCTTCGGCGAAGGTGGGGACGTCGGGCAACAAGGCAGAGCGGCGATCCGACATCATCGCGACCGGGCGTGCCCGGCCGGTACGCACGTGGACAATCGCCGAGGGCAGGGCATCAAACACCATGGCCAGGTTGCCCGAGATCAGGTCGGGGTAGGAGAGCGCAGCACTTTTGTAGGGAACGTGCGTCAGGTCCACGCCGGCCGCGGCGCGCAGCAGCTCGGCCGAAATGTGCGCGACGCTGCCGATACCCGAAGAGCCGTAGTTGAGCTTGCCCGGATTCGCCTTGGCGTAGGTGACCAGGTCGCGCACGGTGCGGAACGGCGTTTCGCTGCCGACGGTGAGAATCGTCGGCGTGAGGGCAACGCCGCCGATCGGGGTGAAATCATTGACCGGGTCGTAGGGGGCGGTCTTGACCAGCCGCGGCCCTATGGCATAGGCACTCAGCGAAGAGAGCACGATCGTATATCCGTCGGGAGGCGCCTTCGACACCGAACCGGTGCCCACCATGCCGCCCGCGCCGGTGCGGTTCTCGACGACCATCGGCTGCCCGAGCAGTTCGGACATCTTTTGTGCCAGCACGCGGCCGACGATGTCCGACACGCCGCCGGCCGCGTACGGCACGATCAGGCGCACCGCGCGCGACGGGTAGGCACCAATCGGCTCGGGTGCTTGCGCCCAAACGCAAGCCGGCACGATGGCCCACACCAGCGCGTGCGCCGCCGCCAACACGTACCCGATCCACCCTGATGTCGATAACCGCATGCGACAAGCTCCGCTGTGATGCGCCCGCTTAGGGCGCAGGTTTCAGATACTGTTCCAGATCGACCGGCGGATACACCACCTTGACGAAGCGCGCCAACCGTTCCGGCGGCAGGGTCGCGTCGATGATCACCTTGGCCACGACGCCATGCGCATCGGACGACGGATCGAGCTCGTTGCCGTGGGTGCCAGGAATCGGGATTACGTCCTCGTGCCAGCGCACGCGCGTGCCGATCGCCCACATCACATCGGCCGGGTCAAAGATGTCGACGTCGCTGTTGACGACAATGATGGTCTTGAAATTGACGTGCGCCGCCATCGCTGCCAGCGCCACGTTACGCGCCTCGCCGGGCTCGGGATTATTGAGGCTGATGATGGCAGTGAACCCCGCCGCGTAGGGCGGCAGATGCACGGCCTTGAGCCGCGGCGTGATATGGCGCACGAAGCGCGCCAGCAGCGGTTCGCGCGTGATCATGTTGCCGACGCTCACATGTTCGTAGCCGCCGCCGTTCATGGTCTGGAAGATCGGGTTTTTGCGGTGCGTGATGCGCGTGATGCGTGCTACGTGTTTGGGGTCGGCGCCCGAGTAATGGCCGGTGAATTCCGCCATCGGCCCTTCCATCTGCCGCTCACCGGCGAGCACCTCGCCTTCGAGGATGATCTCCGCATGCGCCGGCACCATCACGTCGCAGGTCAGGGCACGCACCACCGGCACCGGCGCGCCGCGCAGCGAGCCGGCAATGTCGTATTCGTCGCCGTCGTAGCGGAACGCGGCAGCCATCATCAACACCGGATCGGGGCCGATTGCCACGCAGAACGGCAGGTTTTGGCCCTTGGGCTCGATCTTGTCGAAGAACACCTTGATGTGGCGCCAGATGTTCATGCTGATGCCGGTGCGGTCGGCGCCGAAAATCTGCATCCGGTTGTAGGAGAGATTGTGGCGGCCGGTTTCTGGATCGCGCGCGATCACCACGCCGGCCGTGATGAAGGCGCCGGCGTCGAGCGGGGAGTGGGTGGGAATCGGCCAGCGCCCGAGGTCGGGGTGGTCAATCACCACCTCTTGCGAGGGTGCGGCGCCGGCATGCGGCTGGTAGGGAATCGGCTGCTCGGTGGCGGCGGCCATGCGCGCGCCGATGTCCTCGACCGGACAGCCTAGCGCCAGCGCGATACGGCGCGGCGAGCTGAGCAGGCTGCCAACCACCGGCACCTCATGCCCCTTGACGGCGTGAAAGAAGGCACCTTTGCCGGCACGTTCACAGGCGCTCAGCACGGCCCCCAGTTCCCGGACCGGATCGACCTCGCGGCGAATTTCGTGAATCTCGCCGGCCTCGCGGATGGCTTCAATATAACTGCGCAGGTCGTGGATGCTCATGTGCGAAAGCAGAGGGTGGAGAGGGCTGAGCCAAGTATCGTGGCTTTCCCGGTGGCGGTCAACCGCATCGGGTGGGCCGCAACGACGGAATGCGGTTTATGAAGGTTTTTCTGTTTACTTGCGTTCGGGGCGCTGCGAAAAGCTGCGTTCGAACACACCCTCGGCAATCCGGTTCTTGAGGATCTCGATCGAGCCGCCGGCAATCATCCAGCCGCGGCAGCGGCGCATGCAGTATTCGACCAGCGACTCCTGGCTGTAGCCGAGGCCACCCATGACCTGGATCGATTCATTGGCAATATCAAAGCCGGCCTGATTGCAAAAGGCCTTGGCAATCGAGGTTTCGTCCGGTGACGGAAAGCCGCTGTCGGCGTTGCTTGCAGCGCGATACAACAGCAGCTGCCCGGCATCGAGCTTCATCTTCATGTCGGTGAATTTCCATTGCAGGCCCTGGAATTCGCACAACAGGCGCCCGAATTGCTTGCGCTGCATCGCCCACTGGCGCGCTTCTTCATAAGCGTAGCGCCCCAGCGCCAGCGAGCGCGCGGTGTTGCCGAGGCGCTCGACGTTGAAGCCGGCGATCTGCTTCTTGAAGCCGCCCTCCTTCAACACCACCATCTCGGGTGGCACGTAGACATCTTCGAAATAGATCTGCGCCCATTCCTCGCCCGACATGAAAGACGAATGCTTGCCGAAGCGCACGCCGTCCTGCTTGGTGTCGATGAGCACCGAGCCGATGCCGCCGACCCCCGGGCCAAAGCGCACGTAGACCAGCAACACGTCGGCATACGGCGCGTGGGTCGAGAACACCTTGCTGCCGTTGATGCGGTAGCCCCCTGGTTGCATGGCATCCGGCGTCGCACTCGTTGTGAGGTCGGTCACGGCCGAGCCGGCCTCGGGCTCGCTCATGCCGACCGAGATTACCGCTTCGCCGCGCAGGATTTTCGAAAGGTAGCGCTCCTTCTGCATCGGCGTGCTGTATTCGGCAAACACGCGGATCGGCCCGAAGCTGCCGGCCTGCACCACGTCGGCACTGCGCGGGCACACCGAGGCGATGGTCTCGATGGCGAGTACGGCGTCCATCAACGAGCCGCCCTGGCCGCCATCCTTCTCGGCGATGGTGATGCCGAGAAGCCCGTTTTGCGCCATCAGCTTGGCGACGTCCCAGGGGTATTCAACCGCGTGGGCGCGCGCCTGGCGGTCGGCCAGCAGATGGCGCTCGGCGAATTTGCGGACGGAATCCTGAAAGGTTTGCTGGTCTTCGGTGAGCTGGAAATTCATGATGATCTTTGGGTTGATGAGGTGTTGTGCGCTGGGTTATTCGATGGCCATGCCGGAGGCGCGGATCACCTTGGCCCATTTATCGATTTCGCTGCGCACGTAGGCGCGAAATTCGTCCGGTGTGTTGCCGACGCCTTCGGCGCCCTGCGCGGCAAGCTTCTCGCGCACATCCGGCAGGGCGAGTGCCTTGACTGTGGCAGCGTGCAGTTTGGCAAGGATCTCGGGTGGAGTCTTTGCCGGCGCGAACAGGCCGTTCCAGCTCGATACTTCGAAGTCGGGCAGGCCTGCCTCGGCCATGGTCGGCACGTTGGGCAACTGCTTCATGCGCTGGTGGGCTGCAACGGCGATCACGTTGAGTTTGCCGCTTTGCAAGTGGGGGATGGCAGACAAGGCAGTCTGGAAGCTCATCGTCACCTGCCCGCCGAGCAGGTCGGTCATGGCGGGCGTCGCGCCTTTGTACGGCACGTGCAGCAGGTCGATGCCGGCGCGCAGCCTGAGCAGTTCGCCCGCGAGATGCGGCGAGCCACCGGTGCCGCTCGAAGCGTAGCTCAGCTTGCCGGGTTGCGCCTTGGCCAGCGCGATCAGTTCCTTGAGCGTCCTGGCCGGCACTGAAGGGTGCATGGCGAGCACCGAGGGCGCGCTCATGGTCTGGGTGATGAAGGCAAAGTCGCGCAGCGTGTCGTAGCCCGGCGTCTTGTACGCTGTCATGTTGGTGGCGTTGGCAATCGTGCCGAGCAGCAGGGTGTAGCCGTCCGGCGCGCTCTTGGCCACCATCTCGGACGCAATGTTGCTGGTGGCACCAGCGCGGTTCTCCACAATCACCGGCTGGCCAAGCGATTCCTGCAGCTTGCCGGCGATGGTGCGCGCGATGATGTCGGTGGCGCCGCCCGGGGCGTAGCCGACCAGCAGACGAATCGGTTTGGCGGGGTAGGGCGCCGGGGGCGTTTGCGCCAGTGCGCTGCTGGCGAGACAGAACGCGCCCAGAAGCGCAAAGAATCGTTTCACGGTGCACCCTCCCGCAGGATGATGAGGCCATCGACCGCCACCACGCCATCGCTCTTGATGATCATCGGGTTGATCTCGGCCTCCAGAACCGACTGGCCGGGCAGCAGCGCCAGACGCGAGAACGCTGCGATCGTTTCGGCCAATGCGTGCAGATCGCCCTGCGGCAGGTTGCGAAAGCCGCGCACCACCGCCAATCCCTTCACTTCGCCGAGCATCGCCGTGGCCTCATCCGCGCTCACCGGAGCCATGCGCAGCGCCATATCGTGATACAGCTCGGCGAGGATGCCGCCCATGCCGACCATCACCACCGGCCCCACCATCGGGTCGTGGCGGTAGCCGACGATCACTTCGGTGAGTCCGTCTTCCATGCGCTGCACCAGCACGCCGTCGATGCGCGCCTGCGGCAGGGCGCGCCGTACCGCGGCCAGCATCATCGGCACGCGCTGGCGAAACTCGACGCGGCTGCCGATGCCGATCAGCACACCGCCCGCTTCGGTCTTGTGCGGGATATCTGCCGAGCGCACCTTGACCACCAGCGGATACGGAATGTCGTGCGCGTAGTCGGGCCCGAGCGCAATCGCCGACGCCACCACCGGCACACCGAGTGAAGAAAACAAATGCAGGGCGGCCGCTTCGTCAAGCGGGGCGCCCTTCTCCGGCATGATGGCCTCGATAGGCGCTTCCACCAAGGGTTTTCGGGGAGGTGTCCATTGAAAAAAGGTCGCCAGCGCATCGGCGCAGGCTTCTGGTGTGCGGAACGCGGCAATGCCCTTGTCGGCCAGGAGGGCCAGCGAGCGCTCGGCGTGCGGTGTGAGGAAGGCCGCCAGCGGCTTGGGGCTCCACGGTGTGTCGAGGATTGGCTGCACCGCGAAGTCGGGATGAAACTGCGCGGACGACCCAACGACGGCGAGCACCGCATCGCAATCGGGCGAAGCCAGCAGTGATGCGAGCACGGCACGGTAGCGCTGCGCGGAGCTTGCCATGGTGAGGTCGACAATCGGTGAGTCCGAAACGCGCACGCCGTGCCCGGCCAGTTCCTGTTGCAAGGCCGGCGAGGGCGCCATGGCATCCATGCCCAGTACCCCAAGACGATCGACTACGCTGGCGGCGCCGCCGCCCGTCGTGGTGACGACCGCCACGCGCGGTTTTCTTTGCACAGATACCGGCGCGCGCCCCGCCAGCAGCGGCGCAATCTCGATCAGGGTTTCGAGCATGTCGACGCGCAGGATGCCGCAGTCGCGCAGCCAGGCGTTTACCGCCGCGTCGGTGCCGGCCATTGCGCCGGTGTGCGACTTGGCGAGCGCTTCGCCGAGCGACGAGCGGCCGAGTTTGAACGCCACCACCGGCTTGCCGGCGGCGTGGGCGCGGCGCGCAGCGGCGGCAAGGCGTTCAGCATCGCGCACGGTTTCGAGGAACAGCGTGATCACGCGGGTGTCCGGGTCATCGACCAGCAGGTCGACGATTTCGCCGACGCCGAGGTCGGCTTCGTTGCCCACCGACACCAGCTTGGCAAAGCCGATGCCGCGTGCCGCGCCGCGCGACATCAGGGTGCCGAGCATGGTGCCGCTTTGCGAGACCACGCTGGTGCTGCCGGGGATCAATGCGTCGGCTTCGAGAATCGCGTTGACGGTGATCGAGATGTGATTGGGGATGTCGACCACGCCCATGCTGTTGGGCCCGAGCAGGCGCACGCCGAGGGCACGGGCGCGCGCGGCCAGGCGCTGCTGGCGCGCCGCCCCTTCCGAGCCGACCTCGGAGAAACCGTCGCTGAAAATCGACACCACCGGAATGCCGCAGGCACCGCAGTCTTCGACGGCGCGCTCGACCGCGTCGCCCGGCGCCATCACATAGGCATGCTCGATCGGGGCAATGCCGCGTGCGGCCAGTGCAGCCTGGGCCGCAGCGACGGTTGGGTAGGCCGGCTCTCCGAGGATCTCGGTGCGCGTCGGGTTGATCGGCACGATGGCACCGGTGTAGCCGTGCTTTTTGAGGTAACGCTGCGGGCGCGCGGTGTTCTTGGTGATGTCGCCGGAGGCGCCGACCAGGGCAATGGTGCGCGGCGCGAACAGCGCCTGACCAAGAGAAATGCGCGAGATGCCGGGCGCCATGCTTATCGGCTGCACAAGGTGCCGAGGTCGACTTGCTGCTCCAGCGCCCAGAGCTGCGCGAGCAACGCCTTGCTGCGCGCGTCGCCCAGCACCGGCACCACCAATTCGAGAAATTTGTCTTCGAGGTCGGTGTCGGTGAGCGGCGCGTCAGGGTCGCCCTTGCGTGTCGGCTGCAGCCAGGTTTCGCTGCGGCCGTCGGTGGTCTCGAAGGTCACGCGTGCGGCGCGCTGCTTCGGGAACGCGGCGTCGAGTTCCGGGTCGAGCGTGAGCTCGATCTTCGCCATCAGCGTGCGCGTCGCCGAGTTTTCGATACGGTCCGGTTCGAACGCCGCGAGACGTACGTTGCCATGGGTGAGTGCGGTGGCGACACAGTACTTGACCGAAAAGCGTGCCTCGGCGGGGGTGTGGGGCTGATCGTAGCCGGCGACGTCGAGCGTGGCGCGGTAGGCGCCGAGGTGAATTCGCTTGATCTGTTCGGGGCTGACGCCGAGCTTCTTGTAGAGATGCTGCGCGCCGTCGATGGCCGCGAACGAATGGCCGCAGCAGGCGTGATTCTTGAACGTCATGCGGTTGATGCGGAAGTCGCGGCCCAGCGTGGCGACGGCAGCGGCCCAGTCGGGCGCGGTGTTGCCGTGGCGCAGTGCCTTGCCGTAGCCGGCGTCGCCTTCAAGCACGTCCAGCGAACCCTGCAGGCCTTGTTGGGCGCCGAGCGCAGCGGTAACGCCGGCTTCGGCAGCACGCCCAGCGTGCAGCGGCTTGGAGTGCGAATCCATGCGGAACGCCTGTTGCAAGGCGGCCGAGAAGGTGGCGACAGTGGCGAGCGCGTTGGCGAATTGGTGTGCATCGAGCTTGAGCAGTTCGGCCGCAGCAGCGGCAGCGCCGAAGCAGCCGATGGTGCCGGTGTTGTGGAAGTATTTGTAATGCTCACGGCCCATGCTTGCGCCGATGCGCGTCGAGATCTCGTAGCCGACGATGACCGCGCGCATCAAGTCGGCGCCGCTTGCGCCGACGGTCTGCGCCAGCGCCAATGCGGCGGCGATGGTCGGTGCGCCCGGGTGATAAATGCCGTCGCGAAAGATGTCGTCGACTTCCGCCGTGTGTGCGGCGCTGCCGTTGATGAAGGCGGCAGCGCGAGTGGTGGCCGTGCGGCCGAGTGCGAGGCGTGCCTTGCCGTGATCCATCTCTTCGGCGAGCGCGGTCTCAAACATCGTGGCGGGCGCCAGCACGGCACCCGGGTAGAGCGCGGCAGTCCAGTCGATGATGGCGCGCTTGGCGTGGTGCGCCACCTCGGGGGTGATGGCTTGCGGACGGTAGGCGACAGCCCACTGGGCGAAGGTTTCGACGACGTACATGATGAAGGCTTTTCGATTTCAAGGTTTTTCAGAGAGGAATGGGCCGGAGAGGCGCTCCCACCAAGGGTTTTGAAGTGCGCTATTCGGCCTTGGCGCCCGAGGCCTTGACCAGGCGCGCCCATTTTGCGGTTTCACTGCGTATGTACTGGGCGAACTCTTCCGGCGTCGAGCCAACCGGGTCGGACCCTTGCGCAACGAAGCGCTCGTGCATTTCGGGTTGCTTCAAGACGCGCGCGATGTCGGCGGCGATCTTGTTGGCGATGTCGCGCGGCATGCCGGCCGGGCCGACCAGGCCGAACCACGAGGACGCATCAAAACCAGGGATACCCGATTCGGCGATGGTCGGCACATCGGGCACGCTGGCCGAGCGTTTCAGGCTGGTGACGGCAATCGCGCGCAGTTTGCCGGCGCGCACATGCTGGATGGCAGAAGGAATCGTCGCGAACATGAAGTGCACCGACTCGCCGGCCAGCACGTCGTTGAGCGCCACCGCGCCCTTGTAGGGCACGTGGGTGATCGCTACGCCAGACTGCAATTGCAGCAACTCGCCCGACAGGTGCGACGAGGTGCCGCTGCCGGTGGAGCCATAAAAGTATTTACCGGGGCTGGCCTTCAACAGGCCCATGAACTCCCTGAAATTGGCGGCCGGCAGAGTGCGCGGATTGAACACCAGCATGTTGGGTACGTCGGCTACCAGCGAGATCGGCTGCAGGTCCTTGAGATTGTCGTAGGGCATCGCCTTGTACAGCGAGGCGTTGACCGCGAGCGGTCCCACTGACCCCATGAACAGAGTGTAGCCGTCGGGCCTGGCCTTGGCGACCAGATCAGCGCCGATGTTGCCGCCTGCCCCGGTGCGGTTTTCGATCACGATGGCCTGGCCCCACAGTTTGGTGAGCTCGGGTGCCAGGCTGCGAGTGATGATGTCGGTGGTACCGCCGGCGGAAAAGCCGATCACGATCTTCACTTCGCGCACCGGCCACTGGCCCTGTGCGCTAGCGCTTGCCCAGCCTGCCAGCAGTATGATGGCTGCCACTAGACGATGCACGGCTCCGCCCTAGTGCTTGTACGAAGAGTCGAGTCGGTCAGCCAGCCGGCGCATCGCCGGCCACTCGAGCACCCCATAGGGACGACGTGTGCCGGGCCGGTAGGCGTGGTTGGTTTTTTCGATCACGTCCTGCGGCGGCAGAATCAGCTTGCTGTTGCACGCCATCGCCATCAGCTGCGAGCGGCAGGCACGTTCGATGCGATAAATGTTGTTAAAGGCCATCGCGACCGTTTTGCCGGTCACCAGCACACCGTGGTTGCGCAACATCAGCACTTCGCAGTCGCCCATGTTGCCCAGCATGCGGTCGCGTTCTTCCATGCCAAGCACCACGCCTTCGTAGTCGTGATAGGCGATCTTGTCGAAGCGCATCGACGTCTGCGTCATCGGCAGCACGCCGCTCTCCAGAGAGGAGATCGCCATGCTCGCCAGTGAATGGGTGTGGATGATGCACGCCACCTCGGGTTTGGCTTCGTGGATCGCACCGTGGATCACAAAGCCGGCGGGGTTGAACTGGTAGGGCAGGCCCGCCGGAAAATCCGGCTCCCACAACACCTTGCCCGCTACGTTGACCTTGATCAGCGAGGAGGCAGTGATTTCCTCGTACATCAGGCCGAAAGGATTGAGCAGGTATTCCTCGGTGCCGGGAATGCGTGCCGAGATATGGTTGTAGATCAGGTCGTCCATGCCGTAGTGCGCTACCAGCCGGTAGGCGCAGGCGCAGTCAACGCGCGCCTCCCATTCGGCTGCGCTGACCTTGCCCCTGAGCGAGGCCAGTTGCAGCGGCGGGTAATCCTTGTCGGGGTCGAGCTCGGGGTAGCCCTTGCGGATGTCGGCGAGAAAGGCGGGCTGGGTCATGCTGGTGCTCACAGGCAAATGGAAGGTGGGTCGAATTATCCACCCTTCTATAATCGTGGGCATGCGCTTTCTCAATGTTTCCGCCTACCGCTTTGTCGAGCTCGACGACCTGCTGGCCCTGCGCGAGCGCCTGCGCGCGGCCTGTAGTGCGGCAGGGCTCAAGGGCACGGTGCTGCTCGCCCCGGAAGGCATCAACCTGTTTCTCGCCGGTCTGCCCGAATCGCTCAACGCCATGCTTGACGGCTTGCGCGAAGATGCGCGTTTCGCAGGTTTGGCGGTCAAGGAAAGCTGGTCCGGCGAGCAGCCGTTCAACCGCATGCTGGTGAAGCTCAAGAAAGAGATCATCACCATGAAAAAGCCGCAGGTGCGGCCGATCGGCGGGCGCGCGCCGGCAGTGGCGGCGCAGCAGCTCAAGCGCTGGCTCGACGCCGGCCATGACGACGCCGGGCGCGAGGTTGTGATGGTAGATACGCGCAACGCCTTTGAAATCGACATTGGTACGTTCGAGGGGGCAATCAACCCGGAGATCACCACGTTTGGGGAATTTCCGGAACGGGTTGACAGGCTCGCGCCGATGCTCCGGGGCAAGACCGTTGTCACCTTCTGCACCGGCGGCATCCGCTGCGAAAAGGCGGTGCTGTACATGCAGGAGCGCGGCTTCGACAATGTCTTCCAGCTCGATGGCGGCATCCTGAAATACTTTGAAACCATTGGTGGAAGCCATTATCAAGGTGATTGCTTCGTGTTTGATAGGCGCGTGGCCCTGACCCCGGCACTCGAGGCCGCCGGTTATGCGGAATGCTTCAACTGCCGGGCCGTGGTTGCGCCGGAAGAACTCAGGTCGCCACACTACGTGGTTGGCAAGAGCTGTCCGCAGTGCGTGGTCTGAAGCTTACGGCTTGAATCCGTCGTCAAGGGTCTTGATGAAGGCAACCACGTCGGCGATGTCGGCATCGTCCAGGCGCGGCTTCTGGCCGCGCTTGCGGTCGTAGGGCACTTCATCGCGGTTGACGTTGCGCAGGTACTGTTTGGGCAAATCGTTGAACAGCGCCACCTTGCCTTTGGCATCTTTGGGATACCATTTTTCGGGATGCGTATCGCGCTCCACGTAAAAGCGCACGACTTCGGCCAGGTCGGTGCACGAGCCGTTGTGAAAATAAAACGGGCGCTGTGCCGCATTGCGCAGCGACGGCACCCTGAACGCGCCGCACACGTTGTTGGCTAGGCCCCTGGGCTTGTCGCGCGCCGGGCCGCACAGCCCCAGGTCGACTTGCTTCGGGTCGGCAGTGGCGGCGATCGCCCGGTTGCGTGGCAGGCCGAGGTTGTCGTAAGTGAAATCGGTAAACAGATGGTCGGCCGGGTTCTTTGACTTGGGTGTGAACGCATGGCAGGCGATGCAGTTGCCCTTTTTTGTGTCGGCAAACAGGCGCAGGCCGCGCGCCTCGGCGGGCGAGAGCTTTGCCTCGCCGCGCAGCATCGCATCGTATTTTGAGGAGAACGGCGCGACTTCGGGTGAGCGCTGGAACGCGCCGAGGGCGGAAAGCCCGGCCTGCGCCCACTGTGCGTCGGTGGCGGTGTCGGCGAGGGCAAACGCGGCGCGCAGTTCTGCGGCATAGGGAGCGCTGCGCAGCCTGAACACCAATTCGCGCTCATCGGCCAGGTTCATTTCATTTTTTGCAAACAGCGGGCCGCGCGCCTGTTCTTCGAGGGTGTTGGCGCGGCCGTCCCAGAACAGGCCACCGGCCGCCTTGGCCTTGCCATTTTCCTTCTTGATGTGAAACGCCGGCACGAAGCCCACGTAGGCAAGGCCGGGCGAGTTGCGGCCGGTGAAAGCGCCCGGTGAACTGCCGTTGGCCACGCCGCTCTTGGATCGGTTGTTGCCGGCCCAACCCTGCCGGGCATCGTGGCAACTCGCGCACGAAGTGCCTTGCGGGTTCGACAGCCGCACGTCGAAAAACACCTGGCGGCCGGCCAGCGCCTGTGGTGAAAGCGTCGGAGCCTGTGCCAGCGCCGCAGCGCACGCGGCGCTCCAGAGCAGTGCGGCACGCGCCAGGGTGCGTGCCGGCGAAGCGGCCGCCAGCCGCATCCGGGTCCGTCTGGCGAGCCGGCCTGGCTGTTGCCTGCGTGCTTGATGTTGCACTGTTTGCAATGCCTTCCTCGACCGATGCGTGGCCAACCCGATGGCAACGCTCAACAGACGATTCATGATCAAGACTCCGACTGATAAAGGCACGGCGATGTCGTCGCGGCCTGAAACCGCATCAGGTTGCGTGCGGTAGGGAAAATGCACATTGCGCTGCCACTATTTTATCTTTGAAAAGCCCCCAAGAAGCGCTCCTGGAGAGGCTCTTGGGGGAATTACTTCTCCTGCTGGTCGCTCTCGAACAGGGTAGCCAGTTCCTCGCTGGCCTCCTTCGAGGTCTGGATCAGTTTGGCTTCGTCCTGGTAGACCGCTTGCTGGCGTTTGAGGAGTTCGAGGTCGTGGTCGCGAAACTTCGCCATGGTCATCGATACGTCGGAGGGCGCAAATCCTAATTGCAGCAAGGATTGGTGCGCCATTTCAAGACTGGTGTGCCAGGTCTCGCGGTAAAAGCGCGTGATCCCCAGGTCAATGAGCCGGTGCGCATGGGTGCGGTTGCGTGCCCGCGCAATGATCGGCACGTGTGGGAAATGGTGCCGTACCAGCTCGGCGCACTTGACCGAGTCTTCGGGATCATCGATGGCGAGGACGAACAGTCGCGCTGCACCGGCATGGGCCGAATGCAGCAGCTCAAGGCGCGCCGCGTCGCCGAAATACAGCTGGCCGCCGAATTTGCGCACGCTATCGACGTGGCCGGCGTCCTTCTCGAGGGCGACGAACGGCACGTTCTTGAGGGCCAGCACGCGCGAGACGATCTGGCCGACCCGGCCGTAACCAGCCACCACGACATGGCCTTCCTTTTTGTCGATCGTGTCAAATGCGCGCGGCGGCGCCTTGTCGAAGCGCGGCGCGAACACTTTTTCTTCGAGGACGAACAACATGGGCGCGAGCAGCATCGACACCGTGACGGCGACGACCAGCAAATCGGCAGACGCCTGCGGAAAAATGCGCAGGCCCGCCGCGACGCCGAACAGCACGAACGCAAATTCGCCGCCTTGCGCCAGGGCCAGCCCCAGCTTGCGTGCGCTCGCCGGCTCGGTGCGCACGATGCGGCCGATGGCGTACAGCACGGCGAATTTGATCAGCATCATGCCGCCGACGATGCCGATGATGACCAGCGGTTTGGTCGCCAGCAGCCCGAGGTTGGCGGACATGCCGACGGCAATGAAAAACAGGCCCATCAGCAGGCCTTTGAAGGGTTCGATGTCGGCCTCAAGTTCGTGCCGGTATTCGGAGTCGGCGAGGAGCATGCCGGCCAGAAATGCGCCGAGCGATGCGGTCAGGCCGACCATTTCCATGAGCAGGGTGACGCCGACAACCAGGAACAACGCGGTCGCCGTGAAAATTTCACGCCCGCCGAACGTTGAGACGATCCGGAACAGCGGCCGCAACAGGAAGCGGCTGGAAAACACCAGGGCGGCAATCACTGCAAGCGCCTTGGCGGCGTCCAGCCAGCCGTTGCCGTGGGCGCTATTCGTGGCGACTCCCATGGATGCGGCCAGGAACGGCAGGGCCGCCAGCAGCGGGATGACCGCCAGATCCTGGAACAGCAAAATCGCAAAGCTCTCGCGGCCATGGCGCATGGTGAGTTGCTTCTTTTCGGCCAGGGTTTGCAGCACGAAGGCGGTGGAAGACATCGCCAGACCGAGGCCGGCTACCAGCGCTGCCTGCCATTTCCAGCCATGCGCCACTACCACCCCGCCGAGCACCAGCCCGGTGACCAGCACTTGCGCCGCTCCGAGGCCGAATACCTGGCGGCGCAACACCCACAGGCGCGACGGCTGCAACTCCAGGCCGACGATGAACAGCATCAGGATCACGCCGAACTCGGAGATATGCAGGATTGCCTCGACGTCATCGATCAGACGCAGGCCCCAGGGGCCGATCAGCATGCCTGCCGCCAGGTAGCCGAGCACCGCGCCCAGCCCGAGCCTGCGCGACAGCGGCACGGCGATGATCGCTGCGGCGAGGAAGATGGCGATCTGGATCAGCATGCGCGGCCTAATGCGCCAAAGCGATGGGCCTGCGGCAAGCGGTGCAGGCCGGGTTCATGGACAAAGCTCAATGGGCGAGGCCCTTCGTGTCGGCATCGGCATGAAAGTGGTAGGTGCCGCGCCCGACCTGTTTGGCACGATACATGGCATCGTCCGCGCGGCGGATCAGCAGGTCCGGTTCTTCACCGTCTGCGGGAAACAGGCTGATGCCGATGCTGCAGCCGATGCGCAGCTGGAGCGGCGCCTTGCCGTGGGCGCTCATCCACAACGCGGGAATCGGTTGTGCGACCGCTTCGATGATCTTGGCGGCCACGCTTACCGTACCTTCGCGGCTCTGCAGCCCATCGAGCACGATGATGAATTCGTCACCGCCGTAGCGCGATACGGTGTCGACGGCGCGCACGCACTCCTTGAGGCGGCTGCCGACGATACGCAGGACTTCGTCGCCGGCACGGTGTCCGTGTTCATCGTTGATCGGTTTGAAAGCGTCGAGGTCGATCAACAGCACCGCGGCGACTTCGCTTGCACGGCGCGCGCGCCCCAACGCCTGCGCGAGGCGGTCGTGCAGCAGACGCCGGTTGGGCAGCCCGGTCAAGGCGTCGTGTTGCGCCAACTGGCGGATCGCGTCTTCGGAGCGCTTGAGCTCGGTGATGTCGCTGTAAATGGCGACCAGCCCGCCGTCGGGCGTGCGCCGCTTGGTTGACTGGATCCAGCTTCCATCGGCCATTTCGTACAGGTAGGGACGACCGTCGGCCGCACGGTGGCGGCGCAGGCGTTCCCGTATCCATGCCTCTGCATCGCCGACAAAGTCGGCTGGAATCGGCTCGCCGCGCGCGAGGCGCCGGCGCAGAATCTCCTCGAAGCCGGTGCCGGTCAGGTCGCCGGGGGTGAGCCCGGCAGACTGCAGCGCGCCAAAGCGCTGGTTGCACAACACGATGCGATCATCCCGATCAAACACGGCAAAACCATCGGAGATGCTTTCGATCGCATTGTGCAAGAGGTTGCGGGTCTGCTCGAGTTCGGTGGCACGCTGGTGGCGCTCGGTGACATCAATCACGGTTCCGGTGGTGCCGGTCACGCGGCCCTCCGCGTCTCTGACAGGGGCGCCACTGACTGAAAACACCGCATGCGTGCCATCCGGGCGGACCAGTTCCGACACATGGTCGAGCATGCTGCCGCCTTGCATGAGGCGTTCGAATTGAAGGGTATCGCGCTCCTTGTCGAGCGCCTTGAGAAATTCAAAGTGGTAGTGCCCGATCACTTCGTGGGCCGGACGCCCCAGCACCAGCAGCGCGCCGCGTTCGTTGGCAAAGGTGATGCGCCCGGATGCATCGGACGTAAATATTAGGGACGGCGAGGTTTCCACCAGGGTGCGGTAGGTCTCGGCGAGATTGCGATAGGCCTGCTCGCGGGCAGCGAGCTGCATTTCGGCCCGTTTGCGCTCGGTGATGTCGGTGGCGATCCAGAGCGCACCGCTTTCAGGGTGGCTTCGATCCAGCAGCTTTCCCTGCAGGCCGATCCAGTGCCGCGCACCGTCCGCGTCGGAAAATTCGTATTCGCGTACCGCCGCATCACCGCTGGCAAGACCCGCCTCAATTGCGGTATGGGCGCGCCGCCAGTTGTGGTCATCGGGGAAGGTTGCCGACACGGCTGATCCTTCGAGTTCGTGGGGCTGTCGTCCCAGCAGGCCGGCGAGCGCCTGGTTGACTCGCTGGTAGGTGCCATTCCGGATGAACGCCATGCCGGCCATATTGTGGTTGTAGATCAGGTCCTGCTCGGCCAGCAGGACCTGCCGCTGGGCGGTATTGTGCAGCCCCGCCAGTACGGTGCGGCGGAAGGTCACCAGCCCGGACGACAGGACTGTTACGTAGCAGCCGGCCAGCATCAGCGGCACAAAAGGCTCGTCCCCCAACAGATGCCATAGGCTCCAGGCCTGGGCGATCACCACCGGCACCACCGCCGGCAGGAAAGTGACCAGACTCAGGCTGAGCGTGGCGGAGGCGACGAAGGCATAGGTGGCGCCCAGGATGTACAAAAAAATGGTGAACAACAGCTGCGCCGGCAACAACACCACGTACGCGGACGCCCAGAACAGGCCTTGCAGCAAAGTGCCGAATCCATACAGGCGTTCCCAGGCAGCCAGCCTCGCCGGCTCGCGTTCGCCGCGCCGCAACGAATAGAGCATCGCCCAGCGGCCCGCCGCCACAAGCAGGCCCGCACCCGCCCACGCGATCACCCACGGGTTGTCGTGGTCAATCCGTGCCAGCAGCCCGACGACGACGGTGGCGACAGCATTGAGCACGAGCGAACCTGGCTGATGCCGCTGCAGCATCTCGATGCGGGCCAGGTTCAGCTCGGTGGTCGGCTTCGACTTCATCTGGGAGGCGAAAGGTGTGTCTGCGAACCTGCGTCAAGCCTTTGCGAACCGCCTGCGCAGCGCTTCGATCCGGGCCCGGTTGACGCCGAAGTCACGTATGCCGAGCCGCGACGCCGACCGGATGTGGATCACGCCGGCGCTGGCGTCGAGCAGGAATTCGACGTCATCAACGTAGCCCATGCCGCGACTCCTGAATTCGGCATACAGGTAGCCCGATTCTTCCTTGACCACGTTGACCCGCTCCTGCCCCTTGACCAGTGCAGCCAGATCGGCCCAGGCCGTTTCGGCCTTGGCGCCGAAGGCCAGGGGCGCGATCGAGTGTCCGGGATCCGCGCTTGCATCGGCCATGCTGTTGACACAATTGGGTTTCCATGAACAGGCTTGCAGTCGACCCTCATGCACACCCAGCCCCTTTGGCCGCTTGCCGGAAAACAATCCCATGCCCGATTCTCCTTCAGAGGGGACAATCGCCCAAGCCCTGGCTTGTGCGACCACGTTGCGCAGGGTGGTGCCGCGCAGGTTTTAGAATGAACGCCTTTTACTGACCCGTACATGTTAGACGACTTGATTGGCGAATGGGCTAGGCGCTACCCTCCGGACACGACGCCGGGGCGGCGCTACCGCGGCCGCTTTGCGCCGTCGCCGACCGGACCGCTGCACGCGGGCTCGCTTGTGGCGGCGCTGGCCAGCTGGCTCGATGCCCGTGCCCATGGCGGCGACTGGCTGGTGCGCATCGACGATCTGGACTCGCCGCGCACGGTGCCGGGAGCCGCGGACGCGATCCTTGCGGCACTCGGGGCTTGCGGCCTGGAGGCAGACGGCGAGGTGGTATTCCAGAGTCGCCGGCACGATGCGTATCGCGCCGCTTTTGCCCGGTTGCGCCAGGCCGGCCTGATCTACCCTTGTGCCTGTACGCGGCGCGAGATTGCCGACTCGGTGGCGAACGCGACCCTGCGTGGACGCGAAACCATTTACCCCGGCACCTGCCGCGACGGCCTGCGCCCGGGACGGATGCCGCGCGCCTGGCGCGTCACGGTGGGTAACGCGCAAGTCGCGTTCCGGGATCGCGCCTGCGGGCCGGTGCAGAGCCACCTGGCGCGCGCCAGCGGGGATTTTGTCCTGTTGCGTGCCGACGGCCAATGGGCGTATCAGCTGGCAGTGGTGGTCGATGACGCGGATGCCGGCGTGACGCATGTGGTGCGCGGGGCAGATTTGCTCGATTCCACGGCGCGTCAGATTTTTTTGGGCCGGCAACTGGGTTACCCATGCGCGGACTATCTGCATGTGCCGGTGGTTGCCGATGCGCACGGCGAAAAGCTTTCCAAACAAACCGGGGCGGCTGCAATTGATCTGTCGCCGCACGGGATAGCCCGCGCCCTGGACGCCGCGGCACGGCATCTGCTGGCTTGAGGCAGCGCATGTGAGCGATGCCGGTTTGCGCCGGTGATACACTCGAATCCATTGACTCCTCTGGCATATCGCTGCCGACAACAGGTACCGCATGAGCGACATACCCACGCTACGCCGCATCCTGGCTCAAAGCCGCACCATCGCGGTGGTGGGCTTGTCGGCAGACTGGTTTCGCCCCAGCTATTTTGCGGCCAAGTACATGCAGGAGCACGGCTACCGGATCATTCCGGTCAATCCTAAATATCCCGAGATCCTGGGCGAAAAGTGCTACAAGTCGCTGGCCGAGATTCCCCAACCCGTGGACATGGTCGACTGCTTTCGCAAGACCGAAGACATTCTGCCGATTGCCAGGGAGGCGATTGCGATCGGCGCGAAAGTGCTGTGGCAACAATTGGGCGTGGCAAATGAGGAGGCCGATGGGCTGGTCCGCGGGGCGGGGCTCGACAGCGTGATGGCCCGCTGCGTGAAAATCGAGCACGCCCGCCTGTTTGGCGGTCTCGGCTGGGTCGGGGTCAACACCAAGGTGATTTCGGCGAAACGGCCGAAACACATTGCCAACTAGCCCGTGCGTTTCCATGGCTGATCGCGAGTTCGCTTTCGAAACCCTGGCGCTGCATGCCGGGCAGGTGCCGGATGCGGCCACCGGCGCGCGGGCGGTGCCGCTGTATCAAACCACGTCATACGTGTTTGATTCGGCCGAGCATGCGGCGAGCCTGTTCAACCTGCAGACCTTTGGCAATGTCTATACGCGGCTGTCGAATCCGACCACTGCCGTATTCGAGGAACGGATCGCCGCGCTCGAGGGCGGGCGTGCCGCATTGGCGGTGGCTTCGGGGATGGCCGCACAGATGACGGCCTTGCTGACCCTGCTCAAAAGCGGCGATCATCTAGTCGCGGCCAGCACGTTGTACGGGGGTACTTACGCGCAGTTTGCGGTCAACTTTGACCAGCTCGGAATTCGCACGACCTTCGTTGATCCCGACGATCCGGAGAATTTTCGCCGCGCACTGACTGCCGATACCAAAGTGATTTATGCCGAGACCCTGGGTAATCCACTGATCAACGTGCTCGACATCGAGGCGGTCGCCAACATTGCCCACGACGCGGGCATTCCGCTGATGATCGACAACACGATGGCTTCGCCCTACCTGTGCCGGCCGTTCGAGTGGGGTGCCGACATCGTGGTGCACTCCGCCACCAAGTATATCGGCGGCCACGGCACGAGCATGGGGGGGGTGATCGTCGAGTCTGGCAAGTTTCCCTGGGACAACGGCAATTTTCCGCACATGACCGAGGCGTCGCGCGGCTATCACGGCGTGCGTTTCTACGAGACGTTTGGTGATTTCAGTTTTACGATGAAGTGCCGCATGGAAACGCTGCGCACGTTCGGTGCGGCGCTCTCGCCGTTCAACGCGTGGATGTTGCTGCAGGGTTGCGAAACCCTGCACGTGCGCATGGACCGGCATGTCGCCAATGCGCAGAAGGTGGCGCAATTCCTCGACGCCCATCCGGCGGTGTCATGGGTCAGCTATCCGGGGCTGCCTTCGGGGAAGTACCATACGCTGGGGCTGAAGTACCTGCCCAAAGGCGCGTCGGCGGTGATGACCTTCGGTGTCCGGGCCGGGGCGGCGGGCGGCAAGGTGGCCGGCGAGAAATTCATTGATGCGGCGCAGTTCATGAGCCACCTGGCCAACATCGGCGACGCAAAGACGCTGGTGATCCACCCGGGGTCGACCACCCATCGGCAGCTGTCGGAAGCCGAGCAATTGAAGGCCGGCGTGTCGCCGGACATGATCCGCTTGTCGGTCGGGATCGAAAATGTCGATGACATCCTCTGGGATCTCGATCAGGCCTTGGCGGCCTCGCAAGTCGCTTAGGACGCAGCCGATGCAGCTGGCCGACAAGGAAAAACTGGTTGCCGAAACACCATTTGGCATCGGGTCAATGGGTGGCATTGCGACCTTGACCGATCAGCGCGTAGTGCTGGCGGCCCGTGATTACGAAGAAAGTATCCCGTTGCGTGCGCTCACATCGGTGCGCTGCGCTTTCAGTCGCGATGCGGCTGCTGTCGCGTGGGGAGCGTTGCTTTTCGTGCTGGCATTCGGATTTGCAGCGGGCTACAAGAGCATGGAAACTGCGGCCAATGGCGTGGGCCTGTCAATTGAAAAGCGCGTGACTGAAAAGCAGCCCACCGCCGAGGCCTACGGACATTACGTTGATGTCAGCCCGGCGCTGGTGTGGGTGTTGATGCTGCCGCTGATGGCGCTTGGCGCCGCCAAGCTCGGTGCGGGAGTGGTTGGCGAGACAACCCTGACATTGTCCACAGCGAGTCAAAGCGTGGACCGGGCGCGCTTTGGGCGCCGCCGGGAATTGATGGAGTTCGGCGAAGAAGTCGGGCGCCGGACTGCGTCGTCAGGTCTTTGAGCGGCCGCCCAGAAGGGCGCCGATGCCGCCTTTTTTGATCGGTGCCTTGCTCGGCGTCGCCGGCTGGGCACCTGCCGCAGAAGGGGTTCCCGGTTCGTAGGGCTTCATGAACCACGGGTCCACTTTTTCCACTTTTTCGACCTTGATGTTGCGTGAATGCCGTGAACCGGATTCGCGATCGAAGCGGCCATGGCTGCGCTCATGCTTGCCGGCATGGAAATGCGGTTCCGACGCAACCGGTTCGAAACCCCGTGTCACGGCGCGCTCGATCTTCTGCTTGATCAGCTTCTCGATGTCGATCAGGTATTTTTCTTCTTCTGGCGAGAACAGCGAAATCGCATCGCCTTCGGCCCCTGCGCGCCCGGTGCGGCCGATGCGGTGCACGTAATCTTCCGGTGCGTGTGGGAGGTCGTAATTGATGACGCACGGCATCTCCTGGATGTCGAGGCCGCGAGCCGCTACGTCAGTTGCAATCAGCAACTCGATTTCGCCGGACTTGAACTTGTCGAGCGCTGCGATGCGCTCGCCCTGGGATTTGTCGCCGTGGATCGCGTCTGCTTTGAGGCCCGCCTGTATCAGATGCCGTGCCAGGCGCGCGGTTCCCAGTTTGGTGTTCGAAAAAATGATTGCCTGCTTGATGTTGCGTGACTCGACCAGGTGCTGCAGCAGCGCGCGCTTCTCGTCGGAGGCCACCGCATAGGCAACCTGCTTGATCTTGTCGACGGTGGCGTTGCGGCGCGCCACTTCGATCAGGGTCGGCTTGGTCAGGATGCCGCCGGCAAGGCGCTTGATTTCTTCCGAAAACGTTGCTGAAAACATCAAGTTTTGGCGCTTCGCAGGCAGCAGCGCGATGATGCGCTTGATGTCCGGCATGAAGCCCATGTCGAGCATGCGGTCCGCTTCGTCGAGTACCAGGATCTGGACCTGGCCGAGGTTCACGGTTTTCTGCTCAATGTGGTCGAGCAGGCGCCCCGGCGTTGCGATCAGGATTTCGACTCCTTTGCGCACCTCTACCAGTTGCGGCTTGATGTCGACACCGCCAAACACGCAGGTCGAGCGCAGTTGCATGTGCTTACCGTAGGTTGCGACTGCCTCTGACACCTGGAGCGCAAGCTCGCGCGTTGGCAGCAGAATCAATGCGCGCACCGGGTGCCGCGCAGGTGAAGGCGATGCGTTCTGCAGCGGGCGCAATAGCTGCAGGATCGGCAGCGTAAAGCCGGCGGTTTTGCCGGTGCCGGTTTGCGCCGCCCCCATGACGTCGCCGCCTTGCACGACGATGGGGATCGCCTGCTCCTGAATCGGGGTGGGGGTGGTGTATCCCTCTTCGGCAATCGCCTTGAGGATCTCGGGCGCTAGCCCGAAGGAATCGAACGACATTGTGGTGGCAACGGATGCCGGATCGAAACCGGCTGCGGTCAAGGTGGAAGTTCTCCATTGTACGCCTTGACCACGGAGTGCTGGTGCCAGCTATATTTGGTCTTCGTGCCAAACCCACCGCGGCTGCGTCCTCGGGGCGAAGTGGCGGCCAGATGGCAGGGTTCAGAAATGTTCGCGGCCAACATCAATTATTAGCGTAGGCGCTCAATCGCTTGGTTGGTTGGCCTGAGCCGGGACGGGGTCACGTCCGGCGATGGTGATCGCGATCCGGATCACCATGAATAATTACGGGCGCACCAAATTCGTGCGAATGCGTGCTAAACGCACTGATTAGGGGCGAAAATTGCCTGTCCAGTGCACCATGCTTGTGGCACAATTCGCGGCTGCTTTTTGATCCAAGCCACGATTCTCCGTTGAAAATGAGTATGCAGCAAGGCGTGGCATGGAAGATGCTTTTTGTTGTTCGCTGTCGCGTCGGCTTGCGACACCCTTTTTTGGTTAATTTGAATTTCCAGGAGATTAGCAATGGCGATGACTGCCAATGACGTGCTGAAAATGGCGAAAGACAACGAAGTCAAGTTCGTTGATTTCCGCTTTACCGATACCAAAGGCAAGGAACAGCACGTCAGCGTGCCGGCCAAGGCGTTTGACGAATCCAAATTTACTGAAGGTCATGCGTTTGACGGCTCCTCGATTGCCGGCTGGAAGGGCATCGAGGCTTCGGACATGCTGCTCATGCCCGATCCGGACAGTGCGCACCTGGATCCGTTCATGGACGAGAACACGCTGATCCTGACCTGCGACGTGCTCGAACCGTCGACCGGCAAAGGCTATGACCGCGACCCGCGCTCGCTTGCCAAGCGCGGCATGGCGCACCTCAAGTCGTCTGGAATCGGCGACGACGCCTTTTTTGGCCCGGAGCCCGAGTTTTTCGTGTTTGATTCAGTGGCCTGGAATGTCGACATGTCCGGTTCGTCGTGCAAGGTCTGGTCTGTGGAGGCGGCTTGGGACGGTGACAATCGTGCCGACGGCCAGGGCAACCAGGGCCATCGCTCGCCGGTCAAGGGAGGTTATTTCCCGGTGCCGCCGCAGGACACGCTGCAAGACATGCGCTCGGAAATGTGCATCCTGCTCGAACAGCAGGGGGTTGAAGTCGAGGTGCACCACCATGAAGTGGCAACTGCAGGGCAGTGCGAAATCGGCACCAAATTCGCTTCGCTGGTACAGCGCGCCGACTGGTCGCAGATCCTGAAATACACGGTGCAGAACGTGGCCCATGCCTACGGCAAAACCGCGACCTTCATGCCCAAACCGATCGTTGGCGACAATGGCTCCGGCATGCATGTGCACCAGTCGATCTGGAAAGACGGCAAAAACCTGTTTGCCGGTAACGGCTATGCCGGCCTGTCCGAGTTCGCCCTGTTTTATATCGGCGGCATCATCAAGCACGCACGCGCGCTCAACGCCATTACCAATTCGGGTACGAACTCGTACAAGCGTCTGGTACCGGGATTTGAAGCGCCGGTCAAGCTGGCCTACTCGGCACGCAACCGCTCCGCCTCGATCCGTATTCCATATGTGCAGTCGGACAAGGCGCGCCGCATCGAAGTGCGCTTCCCCGATCCGCTCACGAACCCGTATCTCGGCTTCACGGCGATGATGATGGCAGGCTTGGACGGCGTGCAGAACAAGATTCACCCTGGCGATCCGGCCGACAAGAACCTGTATGACCTGCCGCCGGAAGAGGATGCAAAGATCCCGACCGTGTGCTCGAGCCTCGAACAGGCGCTCGAAGCACTCGACAAGGATCGCGACTTCCTGACCCGCGGCGGTGTGTTCTCGAACGAAATGATCGACGCCTACATCGAACTGAAGATGCAGGATGTCACGCGCTTCCGCATGACCACCCATCCGGTCGAATACGACATGTACTACTCGTCGTAATTGCGGCTTGGTTTTAGAAAAGGCACGCCAACGGCGTGCCTTTTCTTTTTCTCTTTTGTAAACATGGGTTTGAGGGAATGCGTTAAGCTATAAAGTGATATTCGGTGCAGCACCGGAGGTACGCAATGAAAAAAAGTTTGTGGTGGCAATGGCCTTGGCGGGGCTGGCTTGGGGCGGTGCAGGGTCGGCGCAGACAAAGAAGCGCGCCGCAGATAAGCCAATCGAGCGCATCGAGGCGGAAGCACCCGCCAAAGCCAACGGTGGCGTGTTCAAATGCGTGGATCGCGACGGCAACATTACCTACGGCAATGTCGGTGATGTGAAAGGATGCAAGCGGATTGAAACCGATGCCGTCAATTCCGTGCCGTTTCCGCGGGCCGTAGCCCCGGCCGGGCGCGCCAGCGCCAAGAGCGACGGTGGCGCGCAGCGCGCGCGGGATACCGACCGCCGGCGCATCCTCCAGGAGGAGCTGTCATCGGAAGAGAAAAAGCTCGCCGAGTTGCGCAAGGAATTCAACAGCGGCGAGCCCGAGCGCAAGGGTGACGAGAAGAATTATCAGAAGTACCTCGATCGCAGCGAGAAGCTCAAGGCGGACGTTGCGCGCAGTGAATCAAACGTAGAGTCGCTGCGCCGCGAGCTGGCCAACCTCAAGGACTAGCTACGCTGGCGTGGCGCGCGGGCCGGCGTGTGCGCCGGCTTTTTTATTGGGAATTGACACGTGGTTGCAAGGAAAAAAGCGATCGCCCGCAGGCTGGTGCAGACACCGGTTTCCGGCGGGTATGCAGGGCTCGACCTGTTGCCGTCCGCGGTATTGCTGGTCGACAGCGGGTTTCAAATTGTGCACGCCAACTCGGCGGCTGAAAACCTGTTTGAGCTGAGCCTGCGCAGCCTCAGGGAGCGCACGATTTCGAGGCTGCTGGCCAACGTTGCCCTCGATCGCATGCTGGTGGAGGTGGTCGAGCAGGAATGGAGCCATCGAACGCTTGAAATGGAAGTGTCGACGCCGGGGCGTGATCCGATTCTGGTGGCATGTGTGGTGACCCCGGCGCATCAACCCCCCGTGCGCTTGCTGCTGGAACTTCAGGTGATTGACCAGCGCCTGCGCGCGGCGCGCGAAGAGCGGATTGCGGAGCAGGCCGAAGCCAATCGCGAATTGATCCGCAACCTGGCACACGAGATCAAGAATCCGCTCGGCGGTATTCGCGGTGCGGCGCAATTGCTCGAGCACGAACTGCCCGACCCTAGTCTGAAGGAATATACGCAGGTCATCATCAAGGAATCGGACCGGCTGCAGGCCTTGATGGACCGCATGCTGACGCCGCACCGTCCGCCGCGCATCGCCTCGGTCAATATTCACGAGGTGCTCGAACGTGTGCGCAGCCTGCTCGCGGCTGAATTTCCCGGCCAGATCCGCCTGATTCGTGACTACGATACTTCCCTACCGGATCTTCGCGGGGATTTCGAACAACTGATCCAGGTGGTCCTGAACGTGGCGCGCAATGCGGCGCAGGCGCTGATTCAAGCCGGTACGCCCCTTCCTGAGATACGACTCAGGACACGCGCGGCCCGCCAAGTGACTTTGCACAAGGAGCGCTACCGGTTGGCACTGGAATTGCATGTAATAGACAACGGTCCGGGAATTCCCGACGAGATTCGCGAGCGCATCTTCTACCCGCTGGTATCGGGGCGGGAAGGCGGAAGCGGCTTGGGGCTGACCCTGGCGCAATCATTCGTGCAGCAACATCGCGGCGCGATCGAATGTGACAGTCGGCCCGGATTGACCGTATTCAAGATCCTGTTGCCACTCGGATAGGGCATGTCCCGTTCCGGTGGTGCACTGAAAGAAGCAATGAAACCAATCTGGGTTGTTGACGACGACAAATCGATACGCTGGGTGCTGGAAAAGGCGCTCGCGCGGGAAAACATCACCTGCCGCCTGTTCGTTTCCGCCCAGGAGGCCCTGGCGGCGCTGAAGACCGACGTGCCGCAGGTGCTGGTATCGGATATCCGCATGCCGGGCGCGTCCGGACTCGAGCTGCTATCGACGATCAAGGAAAAACATCCGGCGCTGCCAGTGATCATCATGACCGCGTATTCGGATCTGGAGAGCGCGGTCGCGGCCTTCCAGGGCGGGGCGTTTGAATACCTGCCCAAGCCGTTTGACGTTGACAATGCGATCGAGCTGATCCGCCGTGCTGTCGAGGAGTCGATGCGGGAAACCGAGGCACTTTCGGTGCCGGAGGCGACTCCCGAGATTCTTGGCGCCGCACCGGCGATGCAGGAAGTGTTTCGGGCCATCGGTCGGCTGGCGCAGTCGCATGCCACCGTGCTGATCAATGGTGAATCGGGCAGCGGCAAGGAACTGGTGGCACGCGCCCTTCATCGGCATAGCCCGCGCGCAGCCAAGGCTTTCGTGGCGATCAATACGGCAGCCATCCCCAAGGATCTGCTTGAGTCCGAGTTGTTCGGCCACGAGCGCGGCGCATTTACCGGTGCGCAGACCATGCGCCGCGGGCGGTTCGAACAGGCCGAGGGCGGCACGCTGTTCCTGGACGAAATCGGCGATATGCCGTCGGAGTTGCAGACGCGCTTGTTGCGCGTCCTGTCGGACGGGCAGTTCTACCGGGTAGGTGGCCACCAGCCGATCAAGGCCAATGTCCGGGTGATCGCGGCTACCCACCAAAACCTCGAAAAGCGCGTCACCGAGGGCCTGTTTCGCGAAGACCTGTTCCATCGCCTTAACGTGATCCGCCTGCGCCTGCCGCCCTTGTCGGACCGGCGCGAGGATATCCCTCTGCTGACGCGTCATTTCCTGACACACAGCGCGCACGAACTCAACGTCGAGGCCAAGCGAATCTCCGAGAGCGCCCTTAAGTTTCTCGCTACGCTCAGCTGGCCGGGAAACGTGCGTCAGCTCGAAAATGTCTGCCATTGGCTAACCGTCATGGCGCCGGCGCAAACGATTGAAGTAGCCGACCTGCCACCGGACCTGCGCGACACCCGGAGCGTGGCGGACACACCTGGCAGCGCCACCGGAGACTGGATCGAATTGCTCGAGCGTGAAGCCACGCGACGACTAGCCGCAGGTGAATCAGGCATTGGGGATGATCTCACGCGGGCCTTCGAGACCGCACTGATCAAGGTCGCCCTCAAGCAGACAGGCGGCCGGCGCATTGAGGCTTCGACCCTGCTTGGCATGGGGCGCAATACGATCACCCGCAAGATTGCCGAATTGAAGATTGACGAAGCCTAGGCTTGCGATTGCACGGTGCTCTTGGCCCCCAAGGGCGCCGGCCTCATTACATGTTTTCCGGCAAGCAGGTGACGATTTGCGGAAACGCCATCAGGATGAAAGTGAACAGGATCATGATGATCCGCATAAGGAAAGGCGCCACGGATCACGTCCTCGACGCCACCTTTGTCAGGGCGAATGCCCTGCACCACAAACAGGTTCATGCCCAGCGGCAGGGAAATCATGCCGTGACAGGACCTGCGTCAGGTGCTGCCGGTTGACCCAAATCCGCCGGCACCGCGGCTGCTGGCAGGGAACTCCTCGACGACGTTGAACGCCACCTGCGCCACAGGCACGATGATCAGCTGGGCGATGCGCTCCATCGGCTTGAGTTCGAACGGTACGCCGCTGCGGTTCCACAACGCACACATCAGCGGACCCTGGTAATCGGAATCGATCAAACCGACCAGGTTGCCCAGCACGATGCCGCTTTTTGAGCCGAGACCTGAGCGCGGCAACACCAGCGCCGCATAGCCGGGGTCGGATACATGGATCGCGAGGCCCGTGGGAATCATTTTTGTCTCGCCCGGCGCGAGCGTGAGAGTCGCATCGATACAGGCGCGCAGGTCAAGCCCGGCGCTGCCCGGCGTGGCGTAAGAGGGCAGATTGTCCTTGAGGCGTGCGTCGAGGATCTTGACGTCGAGTGATTTCATGTCGGTGGGTGGCAAGGCATAGAATGGCGATCCGCGATTGTAGCGATCCGGCATTTCGCCATTTGACTTCGAAGAGACCCCGATGCGCATTGTCATACCAGACGACTATCAGGACTGCGTCCGCCACCTCGACGCGTTCGCCAAGCTCAAGGGCCACGACGTGGCGATTTTTACTGACACTGTCACGGGCGTGGACGCGCTGGCAGCCCGCTTTGCGGGTGCGCAGGCGCTGGTGTTGATTCGCGAACGCACGGTGATCACGCCGGCTCTGCTGGAACGCTTGCCGACACTGAAGATCATCAGCCAGACCGGCAAGGTGGCCAATCACCTGAAGCTTGCCGACTGCACCGCGCGCGGCGTCGCCGTGGCTGAAGGCAGCGGCGGCCCGACCGCGACCGCCGAACTGACCTGGGCGCTGGTGCTGGCAGCGATGCGCCACGTTCCGCAGGAAGTGGCGCGGCTCAAGAGCGGATTGTGGCAGCACACCATCGGGCGCCAGCTCAAGGCGCGGCGCCTTGGCGTGTGGAGCTATGGCAAGATCGGCAAGATTGTGGCGGGCTACGGCAGGGCGTTCGGCATGCAGGTCTGGGTGTGGGGGCGCGATGGCTCAATCGCGGCGGCCAAGGCAGACGGTTTTGCGGCCGCTCCCTCGCGTGAGGCTTTTTTCGCCGAGAGCGACGTCGTCTCCTTGCACGTACGCCTCAATGCCGAGACGCGTGGCCTGGTGCGGGCCGATGACCTCGCGCGCATGAAGGCCGATGCCCTGATCGTCAACACCAGCCGCGCCGAATTGATTGAAGCGGGCGCGCTAGTCAATGCCCTCAAAGCCGGAAAGCCGGGTTTTGCGGCAGTTGACGTGTACGAAAGCGAACCGGTGCTGGGTGCCTCGCACCCTCTGCTGGCCCTGCCCAATGCGGTATGCACGCCGCATCTCGGCTATGTCGAGCAGGGCAATTACGAGTTGTACTTCGGAGACGCGTTTGACAACATTCTGGCTTTTGCCGCAGGCCAACCCAGGAATATTGCCAATCCCGAAGTGCTCAAGCCCTGAGGGCCTTGTCCTGCAAGGATCCTGGCGAGGGAAGGCCTAAAATCCGCTCCCACCAAGGGTTTCAGGGGGCCACCCGTTTGGCACCGTTCCAGCGTGCGGCCCAGTAGCGTTCGTTCATGTTGACCACGCGTACCGAACCGCCCGACGTCGGCGCATGCACGAACTGGTTGTCACCAAGGTAAATGCCGACATGGGAGAACGGGCGTCGCAGCGTGTCGTAGAACACCAGGTCGCCGGGACGCAGGTCTTCGCGCTCGACTTTTCTGCCGAAGCGCCAGATCTCCTGTGCGCTGCGTGGCAACTGGAATCCAAGAATGTCGCGATACAGGTAGCCAACGAATCCGGAACAGTCAAACCCGGTTTCCGGCGACGCCCCGCCGGCGCGATAGCGCGTTCCACGCAGGCTCAGGGCACGGGCCATTACGGCATCGAGGGCGCGTGCCACGCCAAGATCCGTGGCCGATTCGCTCGGGGCTTCGGTGCCTGGCGTGCCCTGGGCCAACGCAGCGATTGGAGCGAGGCTAAAGGCGGTGGCGGCCAGCGCACCCAGCAGGCGCAGCAGGGAGTCTTTCATGGGCGAACTGTACGTCAAATGCGCTGCTTTTTGATCGTTTTCGGTGTCCGGGGGGGCCGTATAATCGTGCGGCACAGGCTGGCATGCGTACGCGTCCCCTCCCTTGTCAGCGTCTGGTAAGGGCGCACCTTTATTGTTGCATCCAGGATCACTATGGCCGCTACTTCAGTTCCGGCGAAACTTCCGATTGTGCTGATCATCGACGACTCTCGCATGGTGCGCGCCTCGATTGCGAGGCACGTGCAGAGTGCCTATGAAGTACGCGAAGCCGTGGATGGTGAAGAAGGCTGGAGCACGCTGCTTGCCGAACCGCGCGTCAAAGTGGTGATCTCCGACCTGTCGATGCCCAAACTCGACGGCTATCAATTGCTTGAGCGCATCCGCGCTTCAAAGATTTCGCGCGTCCGCGACATCCCGGTGATGATGATTTCCGGCAGCGAAGAAGAAACCGAACGCAAACGTGCATCGGATCTGGGCGCGACCGACTTCATCACCAAGGGCATCGGCACGGCCGAGATACTGGCGCGCATCGACGCCTTGACCCAACTTGCCCAGGCCAAACAGGAGCTCGACGCGACCCGCGTCGCGCTTGCCGAGCAGGCCACAACCGATCCCGCGACCCAGACCTTCACCATCGGCTACATGGTCAAACAGGGTTCGGCGATGTTTTCCTATGCGCGCCGTCACAAGATACCGATTGCCGTGATGCGGCTCGGGCTCGATGATTTCGAAGTCAGCCGGCAGCGCATCGGCGATCCGATTGCCGACCAGATTCTTTCTGCGGTTGCCAAGCTGATCAGTTCTCGCCTGCGGCGCGAGGATTGCGTCGCGCGTACCGGGCCTGCCGAATTCAGCATCATGTCGCCGTCTGCGACTGCGGATGCCGCCGACACGTTTGCGCAGCGCCTGGTTGCGGAAATCGATGCCGCCAAGATATCGTGGCAGGGGCAGAGCCTGAAAATTCGCGCCAGCATCGGCGCCTGCGACAGCGTTGCCGAATCGGTGGAGAGTTTTGCGGACCTGATGGTGATCGCGCTGCAGCGCATGCTGCAGGCCCGCGAGGCGGGTGGCGGGCGTGTGGTCGCGCGCGGCACAAACGGGCCTGCGATCGCACCGGCGCGCGCCATTCCCTCGATTGACGATGCGCTGGCGATGCTCGCCGACGGGCATGCCGAGCGTCTCAAGCCGTTTGTGGCGGATCTCGCGCGCCGCATCTATCCGCTTGTGCGTTTTTGCGACGAAGTGTTCGAGGACAATGTCAATACCTCTGCCGAAATTCGCGTGCACCGCGTGATTGAAAAAGCCAAAAAACTGGAAAACGAGGAATAGCCATGCCCGGATTTGACGCCTTCCATGCTCGTTCGTTGGCAGACCGTGACGGATTCTGGGGGGAGCAGGCCGCACTGATTGATTGGAACGCCAAGCCCACCCAGGTCTGCGACTACTCCCGTCCGCCATTTGCGAAATGGTTTGTCGGCGGCACCACCAACCTGTGCCACAACGCCGTCGATCGCTGGCTGCCGACCCAGGCCGACAAGCCGGCGCTGATTTTCATCTCCACCGAAACCGATACCGAGGAGACCTACACGTTCCGGCAATTGCATGCCGAGGTCAGCCGTACCGCGGCGATGCTCAAAGCGCTGGGCGTGGGCAAGGGCGATCGGGTCCTGATCTACATGCCGATGATTCCCGAGGCTGCGTTCGCGATGCTGGCGTGCGCGCGCATCGGCGCGATCCACTCGGTGGTGTTTGGCGGCTTCGCCTCGCATTCATTGGCTTCGCGCATTGACGATGCTCGCCCCAGGGTGATCGTGTCGGCGGACGCGGGATCGCGCGCCGGTAAGGTGGTGCCCTACAAGGGTCTGCTTGACGAAGCGATCGCTTTGTCAAAAAACAAACCGGCCAGGGTACTGATGTTCGATCGCAAGCTGGCTGCCATGCCGATGAGTGCCGGGCGCGACGTCGATTGGGCGACGCTGGCATTGCAGCACGTGAACGCGCAGGTGCCGGTTGAATGGCTCGAATCTTCCGAGCCGTCCTACATTCTGTACACCAGCGGCACCACCGGCACGCCCAAGGGCGTGCAGCGTGACACCGGCGGCTACGCGGTGGCGTTGGCCGCCTCGATGAAGCACATCTATGATGGCCATCCAGGCGAAACCTATTTCTCGACCTCCGACATCGGCTGGGTGGTGGGCCACTCCTACATCGTCTACGGCCCGTTGATCGCCGGCATGGCGACCATCATGTACGAAGGCACGCCGGTGCGCCCGGACGCCGGTATCCTCTGGAAGATCGTGCAGGACTACAAGGTGGCGGTGATGTTTTCGGCGCCGACCGCGATCCGCGTTCTCAAAAAGCAGGACCCGGCCTATCTCGCGAAATACGACCTGTCGTCACTCAAGACCCTGTGGCTGGCCGGCGAGCCGCTCGACGAGCCGACCTCGCGCTGGATTGCAGACAGCCTTGGCCGCCCGGTGGTCGACAACTACTGGCAGACCGAAACAGGCTGGCCGATACTGACTTATCCGATGGGCATTGAAGACCGGCCGCGCAAATTCGGCAGCCCCGGCATGCCGATGTACGGCTACAACGTCAAGCTGCTGCACGAGAACACCGGCGAAGAAGTCGGCGTCAATGAAAAGGGCGTGGTCGCCATCGTGCCGCCGTTGCCGCCGGGATGCATGACCACCGTGTGGGGCGACGATGCGCGCTTCGTCAAGACCTATTTCGACAGCGTGCCGGGCAAGCAGGTCTATTCGACCTTCGATTGGGGCATCAAGGATGAGGACGGATGCTTCTTCATTCTGGGGCGTACCGATGACGTGATCAACGTTGCCGGCCATCGGCTTGGTACGCGCGAGATCGAAGAATCAATTTCCTCACACGCCGGAATTGCCGAAGTGGCGGTGGTGGGGGTCGCCGATCAACTCAAGGGGCAGGTGCCGATCGGCTTTGCGGTGGTCAAGGACGCCAGGGACATCGCGACGCCCGAAGCGCGTCGGAAGCTTGAAGGCGAAGTGATGAAAACGGTTGACGGGCAGCTCGGCGCGATCGCGCGGCCCTACCGCGTGCACTTCGTCACCCTGTTGCCGAAGACACGCTCGGGCAAGGTGTTGCGGCGCTCGATCCAGGCCATTTGCGAAGGGCGTGACCCTGGCGATTTGACTACCATCGAAGATCCGGGCGCCCTGCAGCAGGTCAAGGACGCGGTCAATCCGGTCTAGCCGCGCCCTCGCCAGGGCTGTGCGCCCGGCTGCGGTGCGACCACGTACAACCTCCGCGCCTGGGGGAGATGAGCTCCGGATTTGTCTGTGCGCCCTAGGTGCGCACGCCTGCGATGGTCTTGCGCAGACCATCAATCATCAGGTCGATCTCGGCTTTCGATAAGTTCAGCGCGGGCATGAAACGCAGCAGTGCCGGACGCGGTGAATTGAGCAACAGTCCGGTACCGGTCCATCCTGACGCCGTTGCCAGATTGTCGCGCGCGTAGTTGACGACCTTGGCGCCGATGTCGTCCTCGAGTTCGAGCGCGCGCAGCAGGCCGATGCCGCGTTCCGCCCCCAGGCCAAGTTCGCCCGATGCCTTGGTCAGCTGCTCCGACAGGTAGGTCCCCATCGCCTTGACGTGGTCGAGAAATCCCGGCTTGATCATCTCTTCGATGACGGCCACTCCTACCGCCGCCATCAATGGGTTGCCATTGTAGGTGCCGCCCTGGTCGCCGTGCTCGAACACGCTGACCTCGGCACGCGCCAGCAGCGCCGCCAGCGGCACGCCGCCGCCGATGCCTTTGCCGAGGGTCATGACGTCGGGCTGCACTCCGTAATGCTGGTAGCCGAACAAGGTGCCGAGGCGCCCCATCCCGGTCTGCACTTCATCACAGATCAGCAGCAGCTTGTGCTTGTCGCACAGGGCGCGCAAGCCGGTCATGAATTCGGGTGTCGCGCAGTTGACGCCGCCTTCGCCCTGCACCGGTTCGAGCATCACGGCCACGGTCTTGTCGGTGACCAGCGCCTCGACCGAGGCCAGGTCGTTGAACTGCGCTTTCGGAAAGCCGGGTACCTGCGGCGCGAACATCACGTCCCAGCCCGGTTTTCCCGAGGCCGACATGGTGGCGATGGTGCGGCCGTGAAAACTGTTGATGGTGGTGATGATCTCGAAGGCGCCGCCCTTGTTTTTCTTGCCCCACTTGCGCGCCAGCTTGATGGCGCCTTCGTTGGCTTCAGCGCCGCTGTTGGTGAAGAACACGCGATCAAAGCAGGAATGGGCGGTCAACAAATTGGCCAGCCGGATCGACGGCTCGTTGTAGAACGCGGGGCTCGGCGTGATCAGCTTCGGTGCCTGGGCTACCAGTGCTTCGACGATGCATTTGGGGGAATGACCGAGCGAATTGACCGCCCAGCCCTGCACGAAGTCGAGATATTTCTTGCCGTTGTGGTCCCACAACCAGGAGCCTGCACCCTTGACGAATACGAGTTCAGGCCGGGAGGTGATGTCCATCAGTGCCTGGACCGGGAAGTCTTTGAAGTTCATGGCGTTGTTCCTTTGAGCGAATGACGAAATGGTAAGGCATAAACAAAAAGCCGCGCTCGGTGGCGCGGCTTCGGATGCAATCGGGGAAACCGTTCAGGCTGACCGCTATCTCATCGTCGCGCGCGCGTCTTGCCTTGGCGGGAAAGGCGGACGTCGGGGCGGCGTCGGCTGGTCATGGGGTTCATGGACGGATTGTGCGGCGGAACGGCGCGCCTGTCAAATTTCAACCTGGCTGCCCAGTTCAACCACCCGGTTCGTCGGCAGGCGGAAAAAGTCGGAAGCGCGCGCGCCGTTCTTGTACATCCACACAAACAGGTATTCGCGCCACAGCGCCATGCCTGGCAAGTTGGTGGCGATGATGTTCTCGCGCGACAGGAAATACGATGTGAGCATCGGTTCGATTTCAATGCCCTTCATGACGCAGCTGCGCAGCAACCCTTCGACGTCAATGTCTTCCTGATACCCTACATGGGCGATCACCTGCACAAAGCCGGCGTCCAGGAGGTCGACCACCACGCGCTGATCGGCCGGCACCCGCGGCACTTCTTCGGTCTTGATCGTAAGCAGAATCACCTGCTCGTGCAGGACCTGATTGTGTTTGAGGTTATGCAGCAGTGCATGCGGCAGGGTGTTGGTGGTAGTCGTCATGAATACCGCCGTACCCATGACGCGATGGGGCGGGGCCAGTGCCACGCTTTCGATGAACGGTATCAGCGGCAGGCTCTCTTCGGCAAGCCGCATGGCTACCAGGCGGCGCCCGGTTTTCCAAGTGACCAGCAGCAGGTAAATGATGAAGCCCAGCAGCGCGGGGAACCAGCCGCCATCGGGAATCTTGAGCAGGTTTGACGACAGGAATCCCGAGTCGATTACCAGCAGCAGCGCCATCAGCGGTACGTATGCATACGGTTTCCATTTCCACACGCGCACGGCGACGATCACCAGCATGATGGAGGTGACCGCCATGGTGCCCGCTACCGCAATGCCATACGCGGCGGCGAGATTGCTCGACGTCTTGAACACCAGCACCAGGATCACCACCAGTACAAACACGCTCCAGTTGATGAACGGCACGTACACCTGGCCCTTTTCGGTGGCCGAGGTGTAGTACACGCGCATCCGCGGGCAGTAGCCCAGTTTCATTGCCTGAGCCGTCAGCGAGAACGCCCCCGAGATGGTCGCCTGTGATGCAATCACGGTGGCGATCGTGGCGAGAATCACCATCGGGATGCGACCCCATTCCGGCACCGCCAGGAAAAACGGGTTCTTGATGGCCGACGGATCCGCCAGCAACAGCGCGCCTTGGCCAAAGTAATTGAGTACCAGCGCCGGAAACACCACAAAAAACCATCCCATGCGCAAGGGCGGACGGCCGAAATGTCCCATGTCTGCATACAGCGCTTCGACGCCGGTCACCGCCAGAAACACCGAGCCGAGCAGCACAAAACTCTTGACCGGGTCAGTGATGATGAAACCCAATGCATACGTCGGGCTCAACGCGGCCAGTACGGCGGGGTTCTTTGCGATCTGGTAGATGCCGACGATGGCAAGCGCCAGGAACCACACGATGGTAATCGGCCCGAAGAACTTGCCGACGCGCCCGGTCCCCAGTTTTTGCGCAAGGAACAGCACGAACAGGATGACCAGCGCGATCGGCAGCACATAGTGCGCGAAAGCCGGCGAGATCACTTCCAGGCCTTCCACTGCAGAGATCACCGAGATTGCCGGCGTCACGACCGAGTCGCCGTAAAACAGGGAAGCGCCGACCAGGCACAGGGAGACGATCGCAAGGCGGCGTTTGGAGTCGGCCGGCAGTCCCTTGCTGGCAAGGGACATGATCGACAACATGCCGCCTTCGCCCTGGTTGTCTGCGCGCATCACCAGAAATGCATATTTGAAGCTGACGACCAGCGTCAAGGTCCAGACGATCAAGGACAGGACGCCGTATACGGATGCCTGCGAAATCGGAATGCCGTGCGCCGGGCTCATCCCCTCCTTGAGTGCGTACAGCGGACTGGTGCCGATGTCACCGAACACCACGCCGAGCGCAGCGATGGTGAGTGCAGTGGCGGAGGGGCGGTGTTCTTGCTCGGAGGCAGGCGTCATGGGGGAGTTCTGGTGCTGTGTGCCAAGCGTGCTGGCGCACAGACGGATGCGACGGAACGGTGCAAAGTGGCGCGGACTGTACGCCTCGTGCTGCGACGCGTCAACTAATAAGGGCAAAGAAACCTGAACTTTTGTTGCGAAGCAGCAAAATGCCGGTTTAGAATTGTCACTCCATCTAAAGGTGCGTATGCTGCAATACAGCAATCAGGGGCCTGACGTGGTCTTGGACCCGCCCCAAAAAGGTGGTCGCCGGACACGCTAAAGTCTTGAAAGGACTTGAAAATGTCTACATTGGTGCATCAATTGACGCGTGCTGATCGCGAGCGGATTTTTCGGCACTTTTCCCAGTTGGACGCCGACGACCGCCGTCTTCGCTTCGGAACCGTGCTCGACGATAGCGGAATTCGCGCTTATTGCGACAAACTCGATTTTGACAAGGGCGCGCTGTTTGGTGTGTTCGGTGCGTCACTTGAACTCGATGGCGTAGCGCATCTGGCGCTGTGGCCGGGCGCCGCCGCCGAGGTGGGCTTGTCGGTTTTGGCCGGCGCCCGCGGCACCGGCGTCGGGTCGCGCTTGTTCAACCGCGCGATGCTGCACGCACGCAATAGCGGTGTCGCTGAATTGTTCATGCATTGCCTGCGCGAAAACGCCGCGATTCGGCATATCGCACAGCGCGCCGGGATGCGCATCATTGCCGAGGCAGGCGAAGCCGACGCCTACCTGGAACTGCCCTTGGCCACGCCCTTCACGGTTGGCCAGGAGCTCTATGAGGAGCAGTGCGCACTGATCGACTGGACCTTGATGAACCAGCTCGACCAGGTGGAACGCGGTACGCGCTTGCCCCAGTCCGCTGCACGCGCCGCGCTACTCGCGGCGTAACGCCGGCTCGTCAAACGACGCCATCTTGGACTTGGCGAGCGGCGGATTTTTCGAGAAATAGGCGCGGATCCCCTTGAGGATCGCGCTCGCCATCTTTTCCTGGTAGGTCTCGTCGTTGAGGCGTTTTTCTTCGTCCGGATTGCTGATGAAGGCGGTCTCGATCAGGATGGACGGAATATCCGGGGCCTTCAGGACGGCAAAGCCGGCTTGCTCCACATGAGCCTTGTGCAACGAATTGATGCTGCCGAGCTCCGCCAGAACCTGGCGGCCGAGCTTCAACGAATCGTTGATTTGCGCCGTGGTCGAAAGGTCAAGCAGCACCTTGGCGAGGTCGCGATCGTGGGTTCCCAGGTTGACCCCGCCGATCAGGTCCGCATCGTTTTCCTTTTTTGCGAGCCAGCCGGCTGCCGACGAGGTGGCCCCTTTTTCAGACAAGGCGAATACCGACGAGCCCTTGGCCGTCGGCTTGATCCACGCGTCGGCGTGGATCGACACGAACAGGTCGGCCTGGACGCGGCGTGCCTTTTGCACGCGCACATGCAACGGTACGAAATAGTCGGAATCACGCGTCAGCATGGTGCGCATGTTCGGTTCGGCGTCGATCTTTTCCTTCAGGCGCTGGGCCACCGCAAGCGTCACATGCTTTTCGTAGGTGCCACGTCGACCCACTGCACCGGGATCTTCGCCGCCGTGCCCCGGGTCCAGGGCGATGGTTACGAGCCGCGCAACCACGGGCCGGTTCTCTGGCTTCGTATCGCGCGGCTCGCCCATTCTCCCTGATTGTCTGTCGTCCTGTTTGGCCTCGCCTTTTCTCGCGTCGGCGCTCTTGAGTTCGGTATCGCTTTTCAATTCCGGCTTTTGGTCCGTGCGCGGCACGTCGCCCTTCGCTTGTTTGTCGTCGACGCGCGGCACCATGTCAGCCGGGATTTCCTTCTTGTCGAGCAGCGCCATCAGCGGGTCGGGCGCGTTCGCCGGGTACAGGTCGAGCACCAGGCGGTGCCCGTACTCGCCAACCGGTTTGAGGGCGAACACCTGCGGGTTGATTTCGGCCTTGAGGTCGAACACCAGGCGCACCACGCGCGGCTTGAACTGGCCGGCGCGCACGCTCGCGATGTACGGGTCGTTGGCGTTGATTTTTGCAACCAGATCCTTGAGCTTGTTCGACAACTCGAGGTCGTCAATGTCGACGACCAGGCGGTCCGGGTTGCGGATCACCTGATGGGTGAATTTAAGCGGTGCTTCAAGCTCCAGCGTGACGCGCGTGTAGTCCTTGGCCGGCCACACGCGTACGGCGATGATCGAAGAACTCTGCGCAAACAGGGGTGAAGAAGCGGCGAACAGCAATGCTCCCGAACTGGCGAGGAACTCGCGGCGCTTGAGGCCGGGTCGGGCGTGTGAGAAGGAGGCGGGTTCGCCATCCCACGAAGCTATGTCGTGCGGGGTAAGGGTATCGGGGCCACTACGCGAAGTTCGCTTAAGCATGATGTGCCGCGCTCGCTTTTCCCTTCAAGTGAAACCTGCCGCGCTTCTCCGTGAGTCTGAAACGTGATCTCGACATCCGGCGGTGGACTCAACCCGCCGGCTTTTTCAGGCCACTCGACGATACAGACCGCAGCCCCGTCAAAGTATTCTTCCAGACCCGCATCGTACCACTCCTGCGGGCTGTTGAATCTATAAAAATCAAAGTGATAGACACTATACCCAGAAGTTACGTAAAGTTCAACCAGTGCGTAGGTCGGGCTTTTTACCGGACCGCCGTGTCCCAGCGCGTGCAGCAACCCACGCGTGAGGGTGGTCTTGCCTGTACCGAGTTCCCCGACCAGATGCAACACCAGCCCGGGACGCAAAATGGTTGCGAGCGCAGCACCCAGTGAGAGGGTAGAGGCCTCGTCAGGCAGCAGCAGTTGCGTATCATGGTCAGATGACATTAACGGACATTCAGGCGGCGGAACTCAAGGAGCGCATTGCCGCGCATGGCCGCGCGTTGGGTTTTGACGCCATCGGCGTTGCAAGCGTCGATCTGGCACGCGCTGAAGCGGGCTTGGCCGATTGGTTGCAGGCGGGGTTTCACGGCAACATGGATTATATGGCGCGGCACGGTCCGCCTAGCAGCGGCGGCACTGGTAAGCGCACGCAACCGGCGGCGCTCGTGCCCGGTACGCTCTCGGTGATCACCGCGCGCATCAACTATCTTTCCGCGCCGATAGCCGAACTGGAGCGGACCATTGCAGTGTCGCAACAAGCCTATGTGTCGGTCTATGCGCGCGGACGCGACTATCACAAGGTCGTGCGCAACAAGCTGCAAAAACTGGCCGGGCGGATCGACCAGGAACTCAAGGCATATGGTGGCAGCGCCAAATACCGGCCGTTCACCGATTCCGCGCCGGTGATGGAGGTCGCACTGGCGGAGCAGAGCGGCTTGGGTTGGCGCGGCAAGCACACTTTGCTGCTCGACCGCTCCGCTGGCTCATTTTTCTTCCTCGGCGAGATTTATACCGATCTGGCGCTGCCGCCGGATCTCCCCGTGAGCGATCACTGCGGCCAGTGCTTCGCCTGTCGCGATGCCTGCCCGACCGGGGCCATCGTTGGTCCATACAGGCTTGATGCGCGCCGCTGCATTTCGTATCTCACGATCGAACTCAAGGAGGCGATACCCGAACAGTTCCGGCCCTTGATTGGCAATCGCATCTACGGTTGCGATGATTGCCAGCTGGCCTGCCCGTGGAACAAGTTTGCCCAGGCTGCTGCCGAGCCCGATTTCGTCGCGGTGCGCAATGGTCTTGACGACATTGCGCTGGTGGACTTGTTTGCGTGGAGCCAGGACCAATTCAACACTCGCATGGCGGGCAGTGCGATTCTGAGGATCGGTCATGAAAAGTGGCTGTCGAATATTGCGGTTGCGTTGGGCAATGCCCTGAGAGGCGCTCCAGGAGCGGACTCCGAAGGGGATGCCGTCAAGACCCGCATCCACCAAGCCTTGCAGGGCCGCGCCGGGGATGCCTCCGAGCAGGTGCGCGAAAGCGTGCATTGGGCGTTGGCGCAGTCGGAGGTGCGCCGAGCTCAGTGACGGCGACGCCTCCAATCGGACTAGGCGGATGGTGTCTGCACTGATGTGCGGCGACAAGTCTGGTCCATGTCCGGCTTGATTGGCGACTGGCGAGCACATCTCGATCAGGCTCCCACCAGCGTGCGGACTGTTTGCGGGCGGGGGTTGGCAGCGAATCAGGCACAATTGCGCCTTTTCGCGGCGAACGCCACGTCGGGTGCGCCCGTTTTGCGGGGACGATGCATGCCAATCAGGGATTGTCAGGGACTCACCGGCGCCAAAGCGGTGTGGGATTTCACGACGGGCGACGCGCGGCGTTTTCACGATCGCGCCAAGCTGATGCTGCATGCGGCACGGAGTTTCAATGCCGAGGGCATTGCCCCCGACTTTGTGGTGCTGCTGCACGGTGCCGCCACCAAGTTTGGCGCGCGCAGTTTCGAGGGCACCAAGTTTGCCGGCGATGACGCTGCCAATCTGCCCGAAATCCACGCCACGCTGCGCGATCTGAGCGCGCTCGGCGGACGTATTGAAGTATGCGAGATCGCCATGCAGCGCTCCGACGTGCCGCGCGCCAGCATCATGCCCTTCATGGAAATCGAAGAGAACGTGTTCGTCAACAGCATCGCCCTGCAAAATCGCGGCTACGCCTACATTCCGGTCACCTGAATGACTCTCGAGCCGCCCGGCGGGCAGAGTGCTGCCGATACGCGATGACCCCGCTGCAAACGCGCAAGCTGTGGCGCATGGGTGCCGGCTATCTGATCGCCTTTACGCTCTGGTACCTGAGCGTGAAATGGCTGCCGCTGGCGGCGTTTGCGCGGTTGCCCGACCCGGTCACGGTGCTCAAGGAATGGTTCGCCCCGGAACCGGCTTACGGCATTTCGATCTTTACCGGCGCCTACTACAAGCACATCATCGCCAGTACCCTGCGCGCCTTTGCCGCGTTCATCCTCGCGGTGGCGCTGGGCGTGCCGGCCGGTATCCTGATGGGCTGGAGCAGCACATTTCACGACTATGCAGCAGCCTTGATCGGGCTGCTGCGGCCGATTCCGCCACTGGCCTGGGTGCCGCTCGCCATCCTCCTGTTGCCCGCTGCCGAGGTGGCGGTGGTGTACGTCACCTTCCTGGTGGCGTTTTTCGCCACCACCCTCAACACCCTCGTGGGAGTCAAGGCGATCGACCCGGATTACCTGCGCGCGGCGCGTTGCCTGGGCGCGAACCGGCGCGACCTGCTGCGCGACATCATCGTGCCGGGCGCGCTGCCGCAAATTTTTACCGGGCTGCAAATCGCGATGGGGGCGGCATGGTTCTCCCTCGCGGCAGGCGAGATGATCGCCGCCCAGTACGGCCTCGGCTTCCTGATCATGGACGCTTACAACCTGATCCAGTACCCGACTATCGTGATCGCCATGGTGACGCTCGGCATCCTCGGCTTTCTGTCGAGTGCCGGGATCCGGCTGTTGGGTGATCGATTGATGCGCTGGCGCAGCGGCGCGATGGGTCTGCACCGGTGAACGACGTCTTGCACCAGGGCGCGCTGTCGATCCGCCAGGCAGGCAAGATCTATGACCCGGCGGGGGCCGCGGTCGTTGCGCTGGAGGATTGCAGCGCCGAGATTCGCGCCGGCGAATTCGTGGCGATCGTCGGGCCCTCCGGCTGCGGCAAGAGCACGCTGCTCAATGCGATCGCCGGTTTTGACCGCCTCACCAGCGGCGAGATCCTGCTCGACGGCGTGACGCTTGCCAGCCCCGGCACCGAACCCCGGCCCGGACCGCAGCGCGTGGTGGTGTTCCAGCATGGCGCCCTGTTCCCGTGGATGACGGTGCTTGAGAACGTCATCTACGGCCCGACCCGGCAGCGCGTACTCGGCGCGGACGCCGCGCGCGCCAAGGCGCTCGACATGCTGCGCCGCTGTGGCGGCCTCGATACGGCGGGGCAACGCTATCCCGGCCAGCTATCGTCGGGCATGCAACGCCGCGTCGAGATCGTGCGTGCCTTGATGAACGAACCGAAGGTGTTGCTGCTCGACGAGCCGTTTCGCGCCATGGATACGGTGTCCAAGTCGGCGATGCACCGGCATCTGCTGGATATCCACGCGCTGTATCCGAAGACGGTATTGTTCATCACCCACGACCTTGAAGAGGCGCTGTTCCTTGCCGATACGGTGTATGTGATGACCACCCGGCCCGGACGCATGAAGACCATGTTGCGGGTCAACCTGGCGCGGCCGCGCACCCTGGACATGCTGGTGTCGCATGAGTATCTCGAGCTCAAGCGCCAGGTCGTCGCCGGTGTGCACGAGGAAGCCCAGAAAGCCTTCGAGCGCGGTGAACGGGAGCTGGCGTAGCCATGGCGGATGCAACCGCAGGCCAGACCGTGACGGCGTGCAACGCACCTGGTGGGTTTTCCCGCCTGGCACGCCTGACCGGCGTGAACTGGCGCGGCGCGCTGGCGGTGGTCGCCTTTGTCCTCGGCTGGGAACTGCTGGTGCGCTTCAAGGCGCTGGGGTTCGCGGCGGTGCCGGGGCCGCTTGAATCGCTGACCGCCTTCTGGGCGACCTATGCCTCCAAGGCGTCCTACTGGGAATCCTGGTTTGCGAGCTTCCGCCGCGTGGTCGCCGGCTTCGTGCTAGCGCAGCTGCTGGGCATTCCCCTTGGGCTGTTTCTCGGCACCCGCGAGCGCTTGCGCGAGCTGATGTTCCCGGTGCTCGAATTGATGCGCCCGATTCCGCCCATCGCCTGGGTGCCGCTTTCCATCCTGTTCTGGCCGACCCACGAACTGTCGATCATTTTCATCACCTTCATCGGCGCGTTTTTCATCATTGTGATCAATGTGCACGACGGCGTACGCACCATCAAGCAGGAGCACCTGTGGCTGGCACGTTCGCTCGGGGCTGGCGAGGCCATGATCTTCCGGCGCATCGTGCTGCCGTCGGTGTTGCCGGCGATCAGCGTCGGCATGACCCTCGGGATTGCCGTCACCTGGAACGTCGTGATCGCCGCCGAGATGATCGCCGGCGACAACGGCCTGGGGCGCTTGACCTGGGAAGGCTATGTAAGCCATACCTCGACGGTGGTGATCATCGGCATGGTGAGCATTGGGTTCGCAGGGTACCTCTCATCGGCGCTGGTCTCCTGGCTGTTGCACAAGCTCACGCCCTGGCGTGCCTGACATGATGATGCAGACATCCGCGACAACCGGCTTGGCGTCAAATGCGACGGCGGCGCAACAAGCCGTGCCGGTATCGCCGCTTGCGCCGCGGCGTCGCCAGGGGCACCTGGTCGTGCAGGGGGTAAGCAAGCGCTTCGCGCAGCGCGACAGCGCGCCGGCCGAAGTGTTGCGCGACTGCAGCTTCGAAGTCGAGCCCGGCCGCCTCACGGTGCTGATGGGGCCGTCGGGATGCGGCAAGTCCACCCTGGCCTACCTGCTGGCGGGTTATCTTGCGCCCGACGCCGGCTCTCTTACGATCGACGGCATGCCGATTACCCAAGCCGGCCCGGACCGCATGCTGGTGTTTCAGGAAACAGCGCTGTGGCCGTGGATGAGCATTGTCGAGAACGTCATGTTCGGTCCGCTGGCGCGCGGCGACATGTCGCGTGCGCAGGCACGTCAGGCGGCGGAAGCGCTGCTGCAAAAATTCGGGCTGGTCGGTTTTGGCGATCGTTACCCGAGCCAGCTCTCGGGCGGCATGAAGCGCCGCGCCGAACTCGCGCAGGCCCTGATCAACAGTCCGAAAGTGATGATCCTGGACGAGCCGTTTCGCGGCCTCGACGTGATGACGCGCGAACTGATGCAGGAATATTACGTGCAGTTGTTTGAAGAGACGCAGCTGACCACGCTGTTCATCACGACCGAGCTCGAGGAGGCCATCTTTCTGGCTGATAGAATCGTCTTCATGGGCACGGCGCCCGGGCGCATCGTGCGCGGTCTGGAGGTCGATTTGCCGCACCCGCGCACCATCGGCAGCATGACCAGTGAGCGCTATCTCGAGATCAAGAAGGACGCGATGGCGACACTGATCGAATACGGCGCAGTTAGCACCGATTAACCGTGCCCATCGCCGCATTCGAATCACCCCCTCAAGGAGCATCTGCATGAAACGAATTCCTCTGAACCTGCTCGCCGCCTTTGCGCTGGCAGCTGCCGGGGCGGCGCAGGCAGCCGACCCGGTCAATATCACCTACGGCTACCACCCGTATTGGACCGGCGGCTGGAACGGTGTCATCATCAAGGCCAAGGAGTTGTGGAAAAAGCACCTGCCGCCGGGCAGCGTGGTGCGCTTCGAGCCGCACCTGACCGGGCCGCCCATGGTCAATGCGATGCTGGCCGACCGCATGCAAATCGGCACCATGGGCGACATGCCGTCATTGGTGGCCACCACCAAGGGCTCGATCGGCGACATCCGGCTGGTATCGGTACCGATGTATTCGAAAGGCCAGAACTGCACCAAGATCCTGGTGCGCCGCGACGCGCCCGAATTCAAGGACAACACCGAAGCGATGAAATGGATGTCGGGCAAGCCCTTCGCAGTACATCGCGGCACTTGCGCCAACGCGTCCATCGAAGCGATCATCGACAAGGGCGTGTTCAAGCCGTCGGAGCTGCAGTTCACGCCGATCGAGGTGATCGCCTCGAATTTTGAAGCCAAGAAACTCGATGCCGCCATCATGTGGGAGCCGCATGCGCGGCGCCAGGTCGAAGCCGGCCACGCGCGCTATGCCGCGACCGGGGCCGCCTATGGCGTGCCGGACGCCGATTTCACGTTGATGCGCCAGGACTTCATCCAGAAGAACCCCGAGGCGGCCGCTGGCTGGATCAAGGCGGAAATCGAAGCGGTGCAGTTCATGATCAAGAACCCGCGCGAAACCGCGCAAATCATGGTCAAGGAGCTGACCGGCTACAGCGAGCAGACGGCTTGGGCTGCGCTTTACGAAGAAAACCCGGCACGCATCGGCGGCGACCCGGTGAACTACGTCGGCAAGATGACCTTCGACACCGACGTGGTGGAGTTGATGAAGCGCGGCTACGTGTTCCTGCACAAGATCAAGGCGATCGACAAGCCCGACATGCCGGCGAACGCCATCAACGACGAACCGCTCAAGCGCGCCCTCAGGGAGATGAATGTGACCGCGCCACTGGGTGAAATTCGCGGGCAGCCGCGCTCCGCATTCAAGTAGGCAGGCGCCCGGCGCCCGCGCCGCCTACGCGGTGGCCTTGTCGAGGATGTGCGCGGGTGTGCTCGATACGATCTCCACGTATTTCGGGACGAACTGCCTGCCCTCGATGAGCCCGACGAAGGCCGGTTTGATGTCCTCGGCGAGGATCTTGCGGATGCGCGCGTGCTCGACGATGTCGGACCATTCCGCGATCAGGAAAAAGCGGCTCGGGTCCTCGGTGTCGCGACACAGCACGCCATCCTTCACCTGCGCGCTTGACTTGTGCATCGGGTTGCCGTCGGAATAATCGAACTCGTTGAACAGTTCGATGAATTCCTGCTCGCGGCCGGGCAGCACGCGAAAGTCGTAGATGTGCAGGAAATTGCCCTGCGTGGCGAGGGGAACGAGAGCCATGCTGACCTCCATCTGGTGAGTAAACCGGTTTGGTGCGTCGCAGCGTAACAGTGCATGGAATCGCCAGCGCAGCAGTTTCGATGCGCCACATCTTGACACCGCTTGACGCGGCATGCAATGATTGTTCGTGTGCTAACAATTAACCGGTGGCGATGCCGCTGCCGGTCCGCAAGACGGGAGCGAATGTGGACAGGGGCAGCGTGGGCAATTCCGGAGAGCGCAGATCCGCAGCAGCCGATGAAGATCGTGGCGCCGGGCCAGCGCCCGGCCACACCATCTGGGATCGCCCGGGCTACCTGGTGCGGCGCCTGCACCAGATCCACGTGGCGATGTTTCTCGGCCATGTCGCCGATGGCGAGGTCACGCCGATCCAGTACGGCCTGCTCAGCATCCTGGTGAACCGCCCGAGCATCGACCAATTCACGATCGGCGAGGAACTGGGCCTCGATCGCGCCAACGTCGCCGGCATCTTCAAACGCCTCGAAGCGCGCAAGCTGGTTACGCGCGTGGTCGACCCGGTGAATCGCCGGCGCAACCTGTGCCTCGCCACCGCGCGCGGCGCCGACTTTGTGAAACGCTATCACCAGGACATGCAGGATTCGCAGCAGCGCCTGCTCGGCCCCCTGTCGCCAGCCGAGCGCAACCTGTTCATGGACCTGCTGTCGCGCCTGGTTGAAGGCAACAACGAGAGCGGCCGCACTTCGTTGCGCCCCGGCGGCAAGGCGCTCGGCGCGCACCGCCCGGTGGGGCGCAAGGCGTCTGCCGCACCCCGCAAACCTGGATCCACCAAATCGAAGGCTGCCTAGGCGTGCTGACTGTTGACCTTTTGCAGACCCAGTTGCAGCCTGAATCGCAGCCCCAATCGTTCGTACACCAATAATCCCGACCCCATCCCTCAAACCGAACCCTGCGGAGACCCCCCATGGCCGACCTGTCTCTTGAATTTTGCGGCGTCAAATTCAAACACCCCGTCATCATCGCCTCGCTCGAAACCACCAACAGCCCGGAAGTGCTGCGCGAATGCGTCGATGCCGGCGCCGCCGGCATGATCGTCAAGACGCTCACCGATATCGAGGACATGGCGCGTCTCACTGAAAACTCCAAGTACGCGATCCTCAACGAGAAGAACGAGCTCATCAAGGGCAAGGTCAACAAGAACTTCGTGTTCTACAGCCGTTCCGGGTATTCGAGTACCGCCTTCAAGGAATGGGTGCCGCACCTGATCGAATCGCGCAAATACGCCGAGGACCATAACGCGCGTCTGATCGGTAGCGCCGGCGGCAAGACGGTGCAAAGCTGGATCGACATCTGCCGCACCATCGAAGACTGCGGCCTGCCGATGGTCGAGCTCAACTTCGGCTGCCCGCACCCTGCGATGATGCCCGGCGTACACGGCGGCTCGATGATCGGGCAGGACCCGGAGATGGCGCGCGAAGTCACGGCGCGCGTCTGCGAGGCGGTGAAGATCCCGGTGGTGATCAAGCTCACGCCCGACCAGTCGCGCGTCCTCGATGTGGCGCGCGCAGTGAAAGAAGCGGGCGCCGCCGGCGTCACCGCGACCAACCGCTACACCGGATTCTCGGTGGACATCGAAACCGGCATGCCGCGCCTTGGCGGCCCGGCCGGTATTGGCGGCGTCTGGGCCAAGCCGCTGTCCTTGCGCTGGGTGCATCGCATCTACACCGAACTGGGCATGCCGGTCACCGGCTCGAACGGTATTTACGACCACAAGGACGTGGTCGAATTCATCATGACCGGCGCTCCCCTGGTGCAGGTCGGTTCGATCCTGATGCTCAAAGGCATCAAGTACCTGCCGACCATCATCAAGGGTCTCGAAGAGTTCATGGACAGCCATGGCTACCCCGACGTGGCTTCCATGACCGGCATTGCGTCGCGCAACTCGGTCAAGGACTATGGTGAGCAATTCAAAAAGCCGCGCATGCACAGCGAAGTTGCGACTGCAACCTGCAAAAATCCCAGCTGCACCATCTGCATCCAGACGTGTTTCTACGACGCACTCGCGCAAGGCCCGGACGGCGTCAACACGATCCACGCCAATTGCATCGGCTGCGAAATGTGCACCCAGACCTGTCCGTTCGATTCAACCGGCATGTTCACGACGACCGAAGAACGACGCGCCGAACAGCCGTTTTTCCAGATCCCGCCGGATGTATTCGAAAAAGGCAAATTCGAAAAAGGTTTCGACCGCGGCATCAAGCTCTCCAAGGTCAAGGGCTGAGACGACATCCTGCCGCATGCCTTGCATCGCACCTCCAACTGCACGCACACCGAGTCCCATCCCCTACTGACCTGCAATGGCCGCCACCGATCCTGACGTTCGCTACCGTTTTGCCTTTGACATTGGCGGCACTTTCACCGACCTGGTGCTGCTCGGCAGCGATGGCCGGGTCTATACCGCCAAGGTGCTGACCGACCAGGCGCATGTGGTCAAGCCGATCTGCGCCGGGCTGACGCGCCTCCTGCATGAGCACGGCATCGCGCTGGGCCAGGTGCACGACGTGGTTGCGGGCGCTACCACTGCCGTCACCAACCTCGTGATTGAGCGCAAGGGCGCGCGCACCGGGCTGATCGCTACGGCAGGCTTTCGTGACGTGATCGAGATCGCGCGTGAACTGCGCTACGACCTTTACGACCTGACCGCACCGGGGCCGGACCCGGTGATTCCGCGCGAACTGCGGGTAGAAGTGGACGAGCGCGTCGATGCATCGGGCGCCGTGATCGAAGCGCCGAGCGACGCTAACATCGAGCAGGCGGTGCGCACGCTGCAAGCCGCCGGCGTGCGCGCGATAGCGGTGTGCTTCCTGCACAGCTTCACCAACCCGGCGCACGAGCAACGGGTCAAGGCGATCGCCGCGCGGATTGCCCCGGACATCGCGGTGTCACTGTCGTCCGAAGTGTTGGGTGAAATGCGCGAATACGAGCGCACCATCGCCACCGTGCTCAATGCCTATGTGATGCCGATGGTCGGCAGCTACCTCGGCGAGATTGAAGACGGCCTGCGAGCCCTCGGCATCAACGCGACCTTGCGCATCATGCAGTCGAACGGCGGCGTGATCTCGCGCGAATTCGGCGAGCGCATGCCGATTCGCATGCTCGAATCCGGCCCGGCTGCAGGCGCCTTGGGCGCGGCGCACGCGGCACGCCTCGCCGGACTGCCCGATGTGATCGCATTCGACATGGGCGGCACGACGGCCAAGGCCTGCCTGGTTTCGGACGGCGAGCCATCCATCACCACTGAATTCGAGGCGGCGCGCCTGCAGCGCTTCAAGAAGGGCAGCGGCCTGCCGGTGCGCCTGCCGACGGTCGATCTGATCGAAATCGGCGCCGGCGGCGGCAGCATTGCCCACGTCGATGCCACCGGCCTGCTCAAAGTCGGCCCGCATAGCGCCGGCTCGAATCCGGGGCCGGCCTGTTATGGCCTTGGCGGCACACGCCCCACCGTGACCGACGCGGCGCTGCTGCTGGGCTACCTCGACCCCGACGGCACGCTGAGCGGCGCGGTGCGCCTGCGCGCCGAACTGGCCGAGCAGGCCATCAAGACGCATGTTGCGGACCCGCTCGGCATGAGCGTGATCGAGGCGGCCAATGGCATCCACCGCATCGTGTGTGAGCACATGGCGGTTGCGGGCAAGATCCATGCAGTGGAAAACGGCCGCGACATCCGCCGCTATACGCTGCTCGCGTTCGGCGGCGCCGGGCCGATCCACGCGCGTGAGGTGGCGCGGCGCACCGGTTGCACCGAGATGCTGGTGCCAGCCAACGCCGGTGTGTTCTCGGCCTTCGGCCTCCTGGTGGCGCCGATGAAGGTGGACATGGTACGCACCCGCTTCACGCGGTTGGCGCAGATCGACTGGGTCGCGATAGAGGCATTGGTGGCCGGCATGGAAGACGCGCTGCGCGCCGAACTCGCGTCAGCCGGCGTTCCGGCCGGTGACATCCGGTTTCGCCGCACCGCCGACATGCGCTATGTCGGCCAGGGGTTTGAAGTGGAAACCGCGCTGCCGGCGCGCCTGGCGGCCGCGGGTCTTGCGCAAATCGAAGCCAGTTTCCAGGCTGCGTATGCCGCGCGCTTTGGCGGGCATCTTGAGGGCCAGCGCATCGAGGTTGTCAATTGGCGCGTCGAAGGGTCGGCCGCCGCGCCGCCCACGCCGCTGCGTCCGGGCGCCAGCGGCGGCGCTGCCGC